>JAFLCP010000260.1 GCA_017303505.1 Planctomycetota bacterium
TGGCGATCAGCTTTCCAACTTGACGATTGATGACACTGCGAACGAAATTGTCATCGGCGAGATTGATAGAATGGTTGTCTGACACGGACGGACCTCCTGGTTGAGGCCCCACAGGCGACAGGTCCGAGAGTTAAAGCCTGTGAGGCCCGCCCGCTCGTTTGCGGGCTGTTTCCTGATGTGAATCAGACCTGTCGTCCGCTACTGGCGAAAATTCCCAAAACGGCCTGGGAAAGAAGAAACTTCCCATTCGTCGCTACAGGAAACCCTGGAATTTACGGGCTAAACGCAGTGGGGAATTTGATAAAATCCCAGGAGAGGGTTTTGGGAAATTCCCAATTGAGAAGGGGGAGGTAACCGCGTGAAGTTCGGATTTCGCAAACCATCGCTGAAGAAAAGAATCGCGGCGCGCACGTCCGTAAAGAGAGCGATTCGCCATCGCCTGGGACTCAAAGCGCCAAGAGGCTGGGGATGGCTAACCAATCCCCGCAAGGCCGCCTACAACCGCGTGTACAACAGAACGACTCGCGGTTGTTTAGTTCTGATTATGGCAGCCGGCGTAGCGACGATTTCACCATTCGTCTTGTTGACGATTTGGTTTATTCGCTGAAGAGAACGAGTGCTCCCAGTCCTCGGGATGCAATTTGAAAACGCATCTCCAGCCCTTTCTATCGTCGGTAAGCTCGATCGGCTCGCCCTCGATGTCAAAGAATTGTTGAAGCGACTTGTTTAGCAATTCTCGCTGCTTACGATTCTTTCGGCAGGCGTCAGGAGAGAGCCAGGTCATCATGCCATGCTCTCTCGCAAACTTTAGGAGTAGCTCCCACTGTTTGCTTGGCTTACCGCTTCGCGAATCAACCAAGCCCAGTTGAGAGTAGGTCAACACTTGTCGCTGGTCGCGGATGACCACGCTGATCTTCTCGGTGTCGCTGAAACGCATCTCCACATCGCTCCAGCGGCTACCGCTTGGAGTTGGGAATCGACCAGTCACGGTTTTCGCCGGTGGCATCAGTCGATCGCGGAAAGCAACCAATTGCTGACGTGTCCATGGAGACAGGCACCACTCGCCATCATCGCTGAGCAACAACGATTGATCGAGCGGAACCACGAGAGAGCCTCTCGAGTCCAACATCGTCTCGTTACGACTACTCAGCATCCGTTTCGAAGTGAGAAACAAAACGAATGGTCGCTGAAACTCTGCCAAGAACGCATCGATGCACCAATCAAGCCGGCGAGGATCGCTGACTTTGGCCAGGAACAACGAGAACCCAGATCCACTGGGATTCCCGTAGTGACCAAGCCTGTATCGATACATCGGGCCTCCGAGACGTTCGAATGCCATGCCAAACCCAATTAGCAAAGCCAGCTCTGCGGCGAGCTTGCCAAAGCTGAACTCGTAGCAAACGATGTCGCGTCGATCGACCGGAACGTACTCCTCGGTCTTCTCGTTGTAGCCTTCGAAGACACCATTCTCGACCTCGATAATTTCCAGCCACTCGTACGGACGACCTGGAACAGGCAGCGCCGCAGCGATGTCTTTGATCGGCACGAGTAGATCGCAGTGCGAATCAAATGCATCGCCCAGCAACAGTCGCCAGCTCAAATGCGAGGTCGCCACATCGTTTAGCTGCTCAAGTGCTTGCCAGGGCTGGCTCATGGCGAGTCCTCCTCGGCAATTGCTTCGAGATGATGAAGCCGCGCTGGGTAAGCCAAGCTTCGATGGTCGACGACACTCGACCACGACTGTAGATGGCAACATTAGGAGGACGAACTGTGATCGCCAATTCGGTCTTGCGCCCCTCAAGCTCCATCTTGAACGTTGCGGAGATCAAACGCCTCTCGATGCGAATATTCTTGTTTTTCGCCTGCGCCCAATCAAGTAAATCGTTACCCTTGCGAATGGTTATGACGCCGTAGCGATCATCCGGGTCACCAAGCCAAAGCTCGATCATTCGAACATCGCGGACGCCCTCAATATCGCCAGGCACCAGTGCATCAAACTCGAACTCGCGTAGAGGATCGAGCGTGTACTTCACGCCAGTTGGAAACATGTTCTCGTTGCCGAACATGTGCTTGCCCAGGAGACGGCAGTACAGGGCTTTTTCCCTCGCTGTCTTGGCATTGACCCGTAACTCTCCAAACTCACGGTTGTAGATGGCTGAGGCGCTCTGCACTGGCCAGAACGACTGAAATCCGAACCGACCATTTTCTACAACCGTCTGTCGTCGAAAGAGGCTTCCGTGCATGATGGAGAATTCGACCTCCTCGTCATTCTCAAAGACTTCAACCTTCGTTCCCTGAGCGCGGAATCGCTCCACGTGCCAGGAATCGATGTCTCGTTCCAGTTGCTGAAGCGTCTCCTCTGCGGGCGTCACGAACTTCGGAGCGGTGGTCTGGCTCGCTTGAAAGTAGTCGTACGAGCGAACTCGCTTGATCCGAGACAACGCATGGGTCTGGACCAACTTCTCGCGATTCGACAGCCACGCCGCCGTGACGATGTCGGCCGAAGAATGCTTCCCTCCAGGAGCGATTCCAAGGGTTTCGGCTGGAACTCGGTCGAGCAATAGGTCGACAGCAACCGTGTTGGCTAGTTCGTCAATCAAAGAGATCGCGTCCAGCAAGTCTGCTGGCGTTTCTCGATCGGCTTTGGCTATCTCGCGTATGACCGCTTGGCAATCGATCGAGCCTGGAGCTTCGATCGGGACAGACCGATTTGCAAAGAAATCGGCATAGGGGTGGAGCAGAGCGAACAATCGCTCGGGATCGATCGATTCCAAAACACCGGGGCGCGACAGGCGCGAAATTCGAACTGCGGTCATGTTGCAAACCTTGAAAATCAATTAGCCATACCAATCCTTCATTGATTAAAACGTCAAGCGATCCAAACGACTGACGCACAAAAAGTGCGATTGGCAGGGGCTGGCCTACGGCTTCCACCGTGCAAAACTCCTAGCGTGGGCATCCCATCCGCCAGTCCATGACCGTTGTCCTATGTGATTCCATCCAGGCCAAGCCGCTGCCAATCGCGAATGCTATCATCCCGATGGCTGTGACACGTTAGGTCACAGCTCCTGCGAATCGGGAAATTTTTTCACGTTCGGAGCTGGAAGGGGGTTTCGTTACTCCTGACGTTCGTTCTGTGGCTTTGAGGAGTCAAAGCGAGAGCGATCATCACGAAAAACAATTGGCTTAATCCGCGATTTGCAGACACAAGTCTATTGCCAACTGTTTCGCTGTGGCTACGTCTGCCGTACTGAAGGTCGCCGAAACCATTTCAGCAAGCTTGTCTACCAACCGTTCCGGTTGTTCAAAATCGTCTTTATAGATGCGATGGCAAGCATGCTTCCGCTGGAGATCAAGAACAGCGGAAGTGATTTGTTGCTCGTGAACGGCCTCCATCCCAATCGGCTTTGCCGCCACATCGACGTCAACCAAAATAATTATCGCCTGCGGCCAAGCCGATCGGAATTCGCGATGAAGAAGAGTGAGTTTAGTATGCGTTGCCCCGATCGGCATTTTTGAACTGTCTGTTTTAAGCCGCCGATCGGCCCACATCTTTAGATGCGCAATTCGAAACGACTCGTCATTTGCGAAGTGCCAGAGCGGCTCGGTAATAAGCTGGCTGCAAATTGTGTCCAGTCCTGGAGCACAGTAGGACTCCGGGGCTTGATCTATTGACTCTGGTGGCGGCGCAGTACCGAACGAAACGCCCAGTCGATGAAGCAGTGCTGCAACTACTAGTCTGTGCTTCCGATCCTTTCCAATGACAACCACCACAGGGGATTCGATTCTTAGATCGTCGAACGATCTAGCGTCAGGAAAAAAGTTGGCTTCAAGATACTTCTGTTTGATGTTGCTATAGCCTGCAGCCTGTCCGATCAACCACCGGGCGGGACAGTACAGTCCTCCGTCGAATTTAGCGTGCAATTCACCGAAACGATGATCCACGTGGTTCTTCTCTCCCCACGCATCACGATCATGTAAATGAGCGGCGACTTTTCGCATGACATCCGCTCCACGGAATGCATACGCGTGACTACGATGCGCATTGAACGGTCTGTAGACATGTTCGCTGATTCGCGTGGGGAGACCTCGTTCTCGTTGAATGTGTTGTCCACCGAGGTAGACCCACTGCCAATCTGCAGGAAGCTCCTTTACGAATTTACCGAACAACTTCGAAAATTCTGGCTGGCAAACGGCATCGTCTTCCATCACCAATAGGGAGTGAACGCGATCATTTAGGGCTTGTTCGATTGCGCCTTGATGGGACCGAAAGCAGCCCCATGCGGCATCACCTGCAATCCACCACGGCGGCGCAGGAACTCGGGAACCGTCAACAGCAGGAAACCGCACTGGACGTGAAAACGGCCAATCCGCTGGCAAAGCTTGGTAAAATCGATTCAAACGAAGATCGTCACGGTCAAGGTTGATGACGACAGTCCGCTCAATTTCCATCGCCATTTCTTCCATTCATTTAGATAGCAGTGAAATATGAAATCGCTTGTCTGGCTTGCATCATATCCGAAGTCCGGGAACACCTGGATGCGTTTGTTATTCGCCGCATATCAAAAATCGCCGGACGACGAAAAATTTGAACTAACTGATGCCTATCAGGCCACCATGTCGGAATCACGCCGTCAAGCCTTTGAACGCCTTGCAGGTAAAACAGATCTGACGAACCGAGAAATTGATGAACTTCGAGAGGCTGTGCAAATTGAACTTTCCAACCGGGTTCGACCGCCCGTTTTAATCAAGACACACAACGCTCGCGTTCAGCACAATGGCATACCGATCATTCGTCGTGAACTCACATTAGGAGCGATCTACATCGTCCGTAATCCGCTGGATGTCGTCGATTCAGTTGCCGACCATTGGGGCGTTGATCACGACCGAGCCATCGAGATGATGAATGATCGAAATTTGACGATTGGCGGTCCCAAGCAAGATTTGGTTACGCAATATCTTGAGTCATGGAGCGGCCACGTGATGTCCTGGATCGATCACCGCGCATTTCCAGTACACGTCGTTTGCTACGAGGATTTGCTGACGCGCACAGAAATCACGTTTCGAAACGTGCTTACGTTTCTAGGTTGGGATCCCGACCCCATTCGGATTGAGCGTGCAATAGCGGAGACTGATTTTCGTCGTTTGCAGAAGCGAGAACAGGTGTCTGGCTTTGGTGAGCGGAGTAACAAGAGTACCAGTGGAACATTCTTCCGTAGCGGGCGAGCGGAACGCTGGCGAGAAGTCCTTAACGAAACGCAGCGATTGGCAATCCTTAACGCACATGCAGAGACAATGAGACGGTTTGGCTACAGAACAGCGGACGAGCCCTAGTTCTGGCTCTTTTGATAGCAAACCGGCTCGGTTCACTGCG
>JAFLCP010000261.1 GCA_017303505.1 Planctomycetota bacterium
ACTTTGCTGCGACACGATGTGTTCAACGTAGAACGATTGTCCCAATCGTCCAGCAACATGATCGATTACGTTGCAGACCGGATCGCTGACGAGTCGGAAATTCGCCGATCGAAGCAGTTCCCGTACCAGTACTTTGCTGCGTACTTGAACGCGGATGACAATGTTCCTCAGAAGATCAAGACTGCACTGCATAAGGCAGCCGAGATCGCCTGTGGAAACGTTCCGGAGTTGCCGGGACCGGTTGTTATTGGTCTGGATACGTCCGGATCGATGAGCAGCGCGGTAACGGGACATCGCGGACGAGGTGCGACTTCGAAGATGCGATGCATCGACGTGGCTGCACTGTTCGCCGCAGCGATCCTGCGACGCAATCCGGACAGCGTTGTGATTCCGTTCGATACATCGGCTTACGATGCCAAGATCGATCCAAACGATTCGATACTGAGCATTGCCGAGCGGTTGGCAAAGTACGGTGGTGGTGGAACAGATTGTTCGCTGCCGCTGGTAGCTGCCAACCAGAAGCATGCAAAGCGCAAGTTCGCCGGCATCGTTCTCGTTAGCGATAACGAGAGCTGGGCCGGAACAGGACGGCACGGTTCGACCGGTGTGATGACGGCTTGGGAATCCTTCGTTGCCAACCAGCGCAAGCTGGCAGAACAAAATCAGCCGCATGGCGTTAGCCGCGGTTTTTCAGCTAACCCGAAATTGGTCAACATCGATCTGCAACCGTACCAGACGGTTCAGGCTTGCGAGCGATCTGACATCATGAACATCGGTGGCTTCAGTGACTCCGTGTTCAACGTGATCAGTGCGTTCCTAGCTGACAACAACCAGCAATTCGTCGCTGAAGTTGAAGCGATTGAACTGTAAACGCGTTGGACTTCGGTACAGCTGCGGTATAATCTTCATTTGACACCTACTGGCCAGGCTCTGATCAGTAGGTGTTTAGTGTTGCTATTATTCATCTCCGACTTGGAATTCATGAAGTTCTTAGTCCGGGAGTTTCTACTAAGGCTAGGAAATGAGTGCGAGACGACCGCTCAATGTCTGCGTGTATTGTGGCGAGACAAGTGGCTTGACAAAAGAGCATGCGCCTCCGAAAACGCTGTTCGCCAGGCCGCTACCTAGCGATCTAATCACGGTTAAAGCGTGCATTCGATGCAATGGCGCTGGGCAGCCTGATATTGACTATTTCAAGTCTCGACTGGCGTTCCACCCTCTGGTTGCTGGCACCGCCGTAGCTGGTCGGCTAGCGCAAGACACAGCTGCAATGCTAGCGAGACCAGAGGCCGCGGGATTCATGCGAGGTTTTGTATCGTCTCTTGCACGTGATGGAGCCAGCGACTTTGTTATGTCCGTTGATATGGGACGTATACATGACGTTGTCAATCGAATGGTAAGATGTCTTTATGCTCACGAGTTTGCCGAAATTCTACCATTTGATCATCGCATCAACAGTCTATCTCTTAGCACTTTGCAAATGATGAGTGCTGACAAAGTTAAAGATCTTCAGGAGTTCTTGGAAGAAGCCGATCGATACATCACTAAAGCAACGTCCATCGCTAATGGTGATTGCCAATACATGTTTGCAAATTTCCCAAATAAGACTGGGATCTGCATGACACGACTATTCCGGCTCTGCCCATTTGTGACGTTCTTCTCTAGAGCGGCGGCAACTTCGAATGTAGATTCCAGTGGGAGTTAGCAGGAAATCCGACTCACCGACCTAAGGACTAGCTGTTCATGAATTTATTCCAGGATTCTCGTTGTTTACGCCAGTCAGACTCGAGCGCTATTGGTTGAAAACGACGAAGACACAAAGCGTCTCGACCACTGACGATGCGAATCAAAAAGAGGAGTCGCTCTTGCAGGTCTGGAGCGAGCAACCTTAAGTTCATGATTTGAGTTAACCTGGCACGAGTGACGTGGCCGAGTGTGGCGATCTCTGCATAGTCGTGAACATGGCCTTGGCGGATGAGGTCTTCGTAGTAGATCGCGAGGGCCATGTAGCGAGTGATGCGTGGCAAGCGGCCTTAGGGACGTTCGGGAGCTGTCGGCGGTGGGCCTTCCACCATTGCGATATGCTTGCCAACGCGCTTCTTGTGAAAAGTAGCTCCTACTTGGATTTCGTCGCTCATGCTCGGGCCTCCTCAAGATCTTTGGTTGCATGCTCGGCCCGCTTCTTGATGCCGATCGGGTTGAAGGTGATGGTAACGCGTCCAGATTCGCCGTCGTAGTCAACTTGTTTGATGACAACTTGTACCAAGCGGATCTGGTCGCGGAGCGTCATCGATTCCCAGATTGGATCGAAGGTGGTCAGGGAACAGGCTGGAGACGGGAGGCCGGAGACTAGAGTAAAAAAAGCTCCAGTCCCCGTTCTCCCGCCTGTTAAGGCACGCCGTATCGAAATCTCGATCTGCGTGATCGATCGCGAACTGTTCGCTTTGCATGTAGCGTATGACACCATCCGCAAGCAGCGAAACGAACTCCGCTCGCAGCTCGCTTTCATTCATGTCGTCTACAGCGTGGACCTTCGGCATAGCAATCTCCCAACAGAGGCTTGTGAAGCCCGAAATCACCGGTTCCTACGAACTAGCCGTTGATTTGATTAACAACCGGGTATCGAGCGAGACCGAAAGAAACAGGTCTCTATCTGTAGGATTACACGTAAACTAGGCGAGTGGACGAAGCGAAATCGAGAAAAATTACAAGTTACTACTGATTAGATCTGCATGGAGGTCACGATCACAGAGCGTTGAGGCGTTCCTTCAAACCTCCCAATGTCGAAAGAATCTGACCAAAGTCTGGTGCAGCGCCAAAGATCATTTCCTGCATTGCCTGATAGTCGTCCTCGATCGCTGACTCAATTTTCGGATGTGGTAGTAGCTCAAGTGTTCGTGGAGTCCGAGCAAGATCGTAACGTGCCCATTGTTGTCGGTAAAATATGTTCTTGTGGTCAGCAACTTCAGACAGCAATGAAACATCCTTGAGTGCTGATTCCGAATAGCCACGCTCGACGAGTTGATAAACGTCGTAGTAGTGGCGAGAAAAGCCAGGTGCAACGCGACCAGGATCACTTTGAAAATGGAATTGGTGGAGGATTGTCGCCTTCTCCCAGAAGCTTCTTTCGATTTTTAAAACTTCAACCTTAATCGATGAATCACTGATTGCCTCGGGGAAATACTCCGCCACGTAGGGAACGACAGTAGCAGGCTGTGACGGATGGTTATCGGTTCGTGCTGTCAGCTCGATTCGAACTCGCGGCGGGTTGTAACTATTGCCTGCCGTCAAGGCGGATCTAGGATAGCTGAACAAGATCTGCTGATTGCCAATCTCATCGGCAACCAAGTCGACTGACCAACCATTCGAACTGAGTGAATTGGTTAAACCTTGTCGAACGCTCGGGAAGAGGGATTCAGTGGTCCATTTTAGGCAGGAATCACTCAATTGTGCGAGGCGACGCTTGCGTTCCTCCATTGAGATGCTAACTGCGTCAGGAGCCGCAGCCCCGGTAAAGCCGAGTGACTCTCGGCTTACAGCGAAGTCGATATCTTCCGAAAAGCGATCTATTGCTTTGTATACCTTTGAAAGTGATGTCCCACCTTTGAATGTCAGGTATCGAGCAATTTCTGCGTCGCTAAACAGTAATCGGAGTGTGTAGCAAACCCAGAAGTCTTTCTCAACCAAATGAGCTGGCAACCGACTCCGCTCGGCAGTCTCCTGAAAATAAATCTCTCGTTCTGCGTCTGGCAGGTTCGCGAACTCAATCATGGCCGCTCGATTCCTCATTGAGCTTACGAAATACAACGGCTATCCAAGCCGGTGCCAATGGAATGTCTTTCATTAGTTGCTGAATTTGATCGTTGGAGAGGTTTCGTCTCAGTTGCTTTAGATGCTCGGTAGTGAATTGCTTTTGGCCTATATGCTTCAGTGCTTGAATGGCTAAGCCAGAGATCTTTCCAGCACCCGCCATAGAGGACGGAGCTCGATTTTTGAGCTCAATCGTTCGATTGCCAACGATTACGCGTTTATCTGGTCCGTCTGTTAGGAACACAATCTTGGCTGGGACTTGCGTGCTCAACCCGAGAATGTTCGCTGCATACGCACCAGTCGGTTGGATGCGGGTATGCTCTTTGGTGCTGATCGCTGCCACAATCTGCTCAGCAGTTGGCGTCAGAATTCCGAGCTTGGGATGCGTCTTGGGATTATCGTAAAGCCCTCGGGCTAGTCGGCGAATTCGACCGCGATCGCAGATTTGCTTAAGCGCCAGCACGACAGCCCCATAGCTACCTTGGTCCAGAAAGTGGCTGGGAGTGAAAACCCAGCCAACCGGTTTGCCACGTATACGCCTCAAAATCTTGTTTTCGACCGACATAGTTCTTCCTTTTTTCTCTAATGAATAATACCCATTTTTCATTAGGAATGATAGACGCTAAAAACGCCGAAAAGTTCGCATTTTTTCGTTCAAAAAGCGATTTCCGAAAACGACAGTGCCTACCGGATTCCCCGGCTATGAATGATAGGTCATTTTCTGGTGGTGCACCTTGCCAGTCGCAGTGGCCGCTGGTAGCGTTTAGCCAAAGCTCAGAAACATCGCAAACGCTACCAGCGGCCACGGTGACTAGTTGAACAATCGGTTAAATGCGCGACGGATCGATTCTCAACCTGCACTGTGCTCTCGACTTCAATCTTCGTCGGGTTAAAGACTTCTCTATTCGGTTGATCTGCGTCTCGTCAGCTCCGGGTTCCAACCGACCAAACCGTTGCAACAGAAGTCATCGCTGAGCAGGGGCTCCCAACGACGAGAAGGCGAAGATAGCCAAAATTGGAGAAGGTTTCTGGCCGTTAGGATTTGCTACCGCTGTGTTAATCAAACCCATCTTTGGAAACGGAGATCTTGAGAGTTCTCAGAAGAGATCTGGGGTGCCGGAGGGGACGGCTCGCGTTTCTGTCGTTGGCCGGTATCTCTGCTTCCTAACGGAGATATTTGGGGCGAGCATCGCGGACGCGGAAAAGGCCCAAAACGCCCGAGTAGAAACGAAAAACGCCGGGCGTCGATCTCTCGTCGTCCGGCGTCAACTTTTGGGCGTTTCTTCCGTAGAAAAAACGAAAGGCTCCACGAGCGCAACCCTCTTCGTAACAATACTCTCTGCGCTCGACATTCGCAAACCCTTTACTGCAAAGGACTTGCGGATTTCGAGACCCGTTCGGTCTGTTTTCTCCGAAGAGGTTCGAACCGTGGTTAACACCTCGAAGTCTGATAATATCTGCCGAGGCCCTGGCTGGCAACCGTAGTTTGAAAATCGTGGGGATCTAAGCTGTAGGGAAAGCAGCCCCGGCGACTGTTCA
>JAFLCP010000262.1 GCA_017303505.1 Planctomycetota bacterium
TCGGACCGCGACGGCTCAAGCAAAGCCATCTTACAATTGCTCGATGGAAAGAACTTGGATCAGCTCCCATTGGATGAGCAATTTGTTTTTTATGGGTTGCTCTACGGATTCCTGCAAGGAGGTGGAGATGTCCCTCAACCGCTGCAAGAAAAACTCAGCTCGCAAACCATCTCCGCTTGTCAGAATGCGTCCCTTCCCATCGAAGCACGTTCCTTGATGTTTCAAGTTTTATCTTTTATCTCGCCTGCGGAATCTATGAAGATAGCCCGCAATATGTTGCGGGAAGAATCTCCAGCTTTACTCCAAGCGGCTTTGGTCCGTTTGCAGCTCGACGATGACGAAGCACTCGCTGATGAGATCATTGAACTCTTTGCGTTTGCTCCTCCACCATTGCGACAAACTTACTTTCAAGCGATTCGAAATAATCCCAAACGTATGGAGAGATTTGTTAATTCACTTGAGAGCCAAAAGTATCCCGCCTCCATCCTGGATACCGCCCAACGTCAAAGCTTAAGTACCAGTTTAGACAAAACGCTTTGGGCTCGTTTGCAAAGTTTGTTGGGTGGTGCCGTGAGTGCGGACCGAGAGGGAGTGATCGAAAAATATCGACAAGCCTTCGCACAAACTCCCAACCTTGAAAACGGAAAAAAGATGTTTGCTCAACATTGTTCAGCCTGCCATAAGATCGACAATGTTGGAACATCCATCGGCCCTGACATCTCTGACGCCCGGGATCAGACTTTTGAAAAATTGCTGGTTTCCATCTTGGACCCGAATCGAACGATCGATGCGAATTACTTCAAATATGTTTGTGAAACCGCCGACGGAACGATTGTCGATGGGCTTATGGAAGAATCGAGTCAGGATCAAATCGTCTTGCGGCAACAGAATGGAAGTCGAATCTCGATCCCGCGTTCCGAGATCCAAGAGATAAAAGTAACAGGTCTCTCTTTGATGCCGGTAGGATTTGAAGCTCAACTTTCCCCCGAGTCCATGAATGACGTGATTGCCTATATCAAGAACTGGCGTTACGCACAGCAGCAAGTTCCCGCGCAGGCGATTGCGCCTACCAAACCATGATGCTAGAAAGCTAAGTTTGTTTTGCCATGAAAATTGAATCGGTTGATTTCTTTTATCTTTCGATGCCACAGATCTTGGACATTGGCGATGGGAGCCAAGATGCACTTTTGGTTCGAGTTCGCGGCGGTGGACTTGAAGGTTGGGGAGAATGCGAAGCCTCGCCACTGGTCTCCATTGCTAGTTGGGTTTGCCCAATGTCGCATAGTGCCTGCAAGCCGGTCAGTGCCAGCGTCATCGGACAAACGCTCGATTCGGTCGCTGACATTCGCCGCATTGGCGATTTAGTTCGCGCTCAAAGCCTCGATCTTTTGCAGGCAGATCACACACTTTCGGGAATCGACATTGCCCTGTGGGATTTGCTTGGTAAAAAAGTTCATGAGCCCGTGTGGAAATTGCTAGGTTACTCCCATTCGTTTGCGAAGCAGCCTTATGCGTCGGTACTTTTTGGCGACACTCCGACAGAAACTTTTGAAAAAGCCAAACGGATCGCGCAAGCAGGATTTAAGGCAGCCAAATTCGGCTGGGGGCCGTTCGGTGCCTCCACACCAGAAGCGGACCGCGATCAATTGCAAGCTGCGCGACAAGGGCTTGGAAATGATGGCTATCTGTTGGTCGATGCGGGAACGGTGTGGAATACGAATCTCGACGCAGCTCGTCGACGATTAGCGTATTTGAAAGAGGTACGCGCCCATTGGCTTGAAGAGCCATTTGTTTCGGGGGCTTTGACCGAGTATCGGCAACTCTCTACGGAAAGTGGTTCGGTAGGCATGGCTGGTGGTGAAGGGTGTCACAATTATTTCATGGCCAAGCACATGATCGATCATGCGGGACTCAGTTTCGTCCAAATCGATGCGGGTCGAATTGGTGGCATTAGTGTGGCGAAGGATGTGGCCGACTACGCGGACCAGCACCAAATCAAATACGTCAATCACACCTTCACATCGAACCTAGCGCTGTCCGCATCGCTGCAACCGTACGCTGGGCTGAAGGATCATTTGATTTGCGAATACCCAACAGAGCTCAAATCATTGGCCATTGAGATGACGCTGAATCGAATCGAGCGCGATCAACATGGAATGATCGCTGCGCCCGATGCGATGGGGCTTGGCATCGAAATGGATCGAGCTGCTCTGCAGCGGTACCTGGTGCCTGTGGAAATCAAAATCAAAAACGAAGTACTCTATCGGACACCTGAACTATAAATGGACTTGTGAGCAGAATCTGTGATTAGCATGTAAGTCAACATCCCCTCGTCGATATGCCGATGGTGATGACTGCATGACTTGCACCTTTAGCTATCCACCTTCTAACGTGCGAAGAGACGTCATATAGCCATCTCTTCGCTGCCCCTTGTAGGCGGTGCTGGTCGAAAGCGAACTCTTTCCTATTTCGCGATTTTCGTGCTTTTCGTGGTTTATGTCTTTCTCGGTCGATCATTGCGGCTCGGCGAGCACCAATCAATGAGACGCCCACCTTTCGCCGCCCAGCCATCCGAGAGATTAACTCGAATTAACGCTGTTTGAATTTGGTTTGGCGTTCGCTTTGGTAGCTGCTCAGGCGCGGGAACCACCCGCACAGGGCGGGTGGCGGACTCAATGAATGACCGTTTCGAATTAGTAACGGTTTTATGCAGGTCTTAGCCTATCCTTCCATTTGGCTCAACTCTTTGTGGCTTGGCAAAGCTATGCGGACGCGATATCCAACGCTCGTCGCTGAGAAGCAGTAATCGCAACGGTCTTGGGGAGGGGCAGATAGCGTGGGTTGCCACCCACGGCAAAGGGTATGTCGGCCTTCCAGGCCTTAAGAAGAAGCAGTTGGATGTGCTTTCGTCGCTCTCCTGCTCACCTTTCTAATTTCTCCTCACTCGCGCAGCGTCGGACCCTGTTTTGGCCTAATTGGTTCACCTAATTGGCCACTGAAGTATCCAACCTGCGGGTGATTCTGTGGCGGAGTGGACAGTTAGGAGTAGGCGGTGTTTTGGTGTGTGGAAGCAGGTGATATGGAACAGAGGGGTTTGCCGTGATTCGTAGCATGTAATAGCTAGGCTTCCCGGACGGGGAGGAGATATAGCGGCCATCGCATCACTTTTCCCGAGGCGCGTCGAAGTGAGTTGTTTCCAAGAAGGAAGATACGGATCACCCTAGGTGACGATTTGAGTAGCACACCCCGCCCAAGCAAGCCAACGTCACCCCTGTTTCATAATTCGCACATTTCAATCGGTTCCTACGTGCATGCTGTCAAATGCAGTCTGTCCGATTTCAAGCTTCGAACTTCTCGCTTCAAACTTCAGCTAGTACTCTTCGCAATCCCTGCAAAGCACACAAACCAGGAAACTCCCTAGGGAGCATCACTTTGTCCCGATGTCTTCTCCGCTGGTGGCTCTACCGTTCCGTGAAGATGTTGTTTTGGCGAAGGTGAGTTTCAACTAACGCACGTCTGCCCAAAATCTGTCAACAGATTCGATTGCTCTCCTCCTAACTTTCGGAAGTTGGGTTTCTTGCGTCGCCACATAGTGCATAAAACACGCTACAGCATTTTTTTGGGAGTGTGTCAACGATGAAAATCGATCCAAAAAGTGTGTCAGAGGCTTGGTTTTCTTTGGAACACGAAGGACAACATCTACTAGAGTTAACGACAAGTCAGATGTATCGTCTTCGATCGCACAAATCAAAAAACTCGGCAAATAGTATCGCAAGGCAATAGATGGAATAAGGAAAACATTGGGATAGTTAACGCGCGCAACTTCACAAGGAAGATCTTGCCAAATTCGACCGACGAAAAGAGCGTTGGCTTCATTTTCCTCGGGATGGTATGAAAGGCGTTTAAGTGCTGAGTCAATTGCGGACGTATACCTCTCTTCACTCCAAGCTTTTTTTATGTTCTCTATTACCTTGGCTTTGCTATTTTCCTGCACAGCATGGGTCCTCGTGCTTTAGCTTCGCTTTTTCCGCACATATTTGTGCCGTCTTCATTGCTTCTGCTCTTTTGTTTTCATGCTCTTGCCAACTTGGATCGGTTTTTAGGAAGCACATTCTTTGATAGGTAAATCGCGCAGTCGCACATGCGGACGCTTTTGCGGATCTTGCCAGAAGTTCCTTCGGACAGAGCGGAGTGGCTTCCCCCTTTTTCCGCATGAAAATGGGTCAATTTTGCACAGTATGTAAACCATCCCATGACAATAGGTGTGCTGTGCCTCGGTGCATTTCGTTCCCTTTCGGTTCTTTCTAGGATTTCTAGGCGGCGGTCTTTGCCTTCCATACTTGAGTCTAGCCACGATTTGCCTCATCACACCCGTTTTGTCCATGCCCTGCGAAATAAACAACTCATAGCACTCTATTTGTGCCGCTACAGTCGGTTTGCTAGCACATTACTTGAGCATCCCGCTGAGTGAATCAACCTGCAGTCCGGAGGGGTCAAGCATTACTAATGGAACTGAATTCACATACTCAAACAAATTCCATTCACTTCCCTTATACCCTATTGGATCTCTGCTACAAAAGCGTCCCACTGTCGCTTCGTAAATTCTTGCTCGATAATGGTACTGTCCCAACACTCCATCCCATTCACGGCCCGTGTACATGTAGCGGTTTCCGATCGCAGATGATGTTCTCACAGCACCCGATCCAACGGTGATGGTTGGCAAGCCATACGCGGTGTAAGCGTATGGTTCGGTGGCTGCACCAGTCGAATCGGTGCAAGCAACGATCGAGTATTGTTGGTTGCGATGGTACCAAGTCGTTTCGCTGTTACTGGTTGCTATGCGAACGATGGGTTCATCAATGTAACTGCCGTACAAGTAACGATACGTCGATGATGCTGGAGCGGCTCCGCTGGCGTAATCGCAAATCGTTTGTTGATCGACTTGGACAAACACAGTCGTTGAACCTGAAGCGGTTCTAGCTACACGACGACCGAGAGCGTCATATTGATGCGTGACATCGATGACGCTGTCCGCTCCGACGTCGGCACTCACCATGCGATTGTCAAAGTCCCATGTCAGTACCAACGGCGAACTGTTGGCTCGCACACACGTGGGAATGAGCAGCATGTTGCCTTGGGTATCGTGTGTGACACCTTGGCCACCTGCCGTTACGAGTTCATGCATACGCGATGGTGTAGGGTGTGTGACGCGGTCCATGGCAATAACTTCTAAATCGATTGGTTTGTGATCGAAGGTGTGGACTGCGTGCTGCGTTGGGTTGACCG
>JAFLCP010000263.1 GCA_017303505.1 Planctomycetota bacterium
CAGCATGCAAGAACAAAATCACCTCTCCAGAAGCCAACGCTGCACCCGCATTCATTTGCCTTCCGCGCCCCTTAGCCGTCGAAACGACCCGCACGCCCATTCTTGTTGCAATTTCGTGCGTTCCGTCCGTGCTGCCGCCATCCACCACAAGGATCTCGATCCCTTCCTTTGAAAGGCGAATCAAGGGAGCAAGCATTTGTTCCAAACACGCAGACTCGTTTAAGGTCGGTATCACAATCGAAATCAAACCTGCTCTGGTCGCCGTAATCACTTCGTCGAAGACAGTACCTTGTCGGCGGCAAACCAGTAAATCCTCAGCATTATCAACATCAGAATGGATCCCAAGTTTGACGACTCGCAGGTTGTTCGTTTTGCAACGTTCTAGCGTTTCTGCCAGTACTTTGTCAGTGCTCCACTCGATGCCTGCAAAAAGCTCTTGGTAGGGTGCGTTCATTCCGATGAGTGTATAACCACCATCGACCGCGGGCCCCAAAACGACGTTCGATTGATTCAATGCTTCAAGCGCCTGAACCATGTACGGCACATCCAAATCCGGGCAATCCGTTCCGACGACTATCACCTTCTGAATTCCCGAATCGAAAGCTGCTGCCACTGCTTGTTGAAGCCGATCGCCCAAATTGCCGTCACACTGTGGCACGTACGATACGTTGGTAGAACCAATGCGCGATTTCATTTCCAATTGTGTGCAACCCGCAAATCGCACTTCAACATCGATGCCTCGTGTTTTCTGAAGCTCAGTGGCTGTTCCAAGAACGTGCTCGGTCAACCTCGCTTGTAGCCTCGCAGCACCCTCGGCGCCTAGCGCAGGGATCAGACGTGTCTTTGCGAAACCGGGAGATGGGAATCGAGCGAAAACAATCAATCGCTCCGACGCTCCATTTGACGCGAGTCCGCTCATTTCTGTAGACTGCCTTGGCAGCTTGAGCCATGCCCAGCCGTGCAGCCCAAACAATGACGCCCGGTCGAAATTCTACGCCTACGATAATCATGCAAATTGGACGCATCCAAGTCTCGTATGTGACTTGGCACGTCCTGCAAATTCAATCCTAGCATTTGATTGAAATCGCAATCGAATAGGTTTCCCTGCCAATCGACGGATAGCATCGTACGACACATTACACCATCGAGCGTAGATGGGTTGAACGCATTCAACAGCTTGTCCATGTACTCAAGATAGCGACCTGACTTCAATAGATCGTCGAGAAATCGGCTGATCGGCATGTTGGTAATGGTGAACAATTGTGTGAACTCAATACCATACCGATTCCTGAGCTCACGGCGGTAATCTGCTTCCAAATCCTCTTGCGACGGTGGCAACGAAAATCCAACGGGGTTATAAACCAGCGATAGCGGAAGCGTTGAACCTGGTTGACCGTATCCTAAACGGTTCAATCTCTGCAAAGCTTCGATCGATCGCCGAAAGACATCATTGCCTCGCTGTTTATCCACATTTTCTTCGAGGTAACATGGAAGGGACGCAACGATCTCAACACGGTTAGCGGCCAAAAATTCCGGTAGGTCCTCAAACTTAGGTGCAAGCAAGATGGTCAAATTGCATCGATCAATAACACGCTTGCCCATCGACGAAGCTTCGGAGACGAGCTGCCGAAATTGCGGATTTAACTCGGGAGCACCGCCAGTGATATCGAGCGTCGGGATCTCTGCGAGTTTCAAAACGCGAAGACACTCTGTTGCGATGTCTTCAGACATGCTTTCGCGGCGATCTGGGCCCGCGTCAACATGGCAATGCGAGCAAGTTTGGTTGCAGACTTTCCCGACATTGATTTGCAGTACGTCGATACCACTCGCAACCAACTCGCCCATTCCGTGCGATGCAAGGACCTGATCGAAAATTGGTATGGAATCGGTCGACTCCAGAACCCGCAACTGTTCGCTGGCAAGAGCAAGCGTGCTTTGTCGTTTTGTCAGCGATGTTGGGGCCATAGTACGAACTGTCAATTAAGGGAATCCGTGAGTCAACGGTGGGACAATAATCTGGTCCAAGATACTCAATTCTTGAGCCAAAAGCCATCTCCTCAAGGCCTAACAACAAGCACCATCGCTGCCGCAACTGGGGCCTGACGCCTCCGTTGTTGCACTGTATTCCAAACCTTTGGTTTCCCTTGGATCACGGTGCCGGCTACGATGGCAATCAAACTCAATCGCTTCTTCGAGCGGAGTGGATTCGATCGGTTCAATGGGAATGAATGATCCCTCGAAAGGGGCTTTCGTCAATATCTGAAACGTTTTGTCGCAAACGGCGGTACGTGAGCCGCGTTGATAGGTTTGACCATCGTCATCTTGTACGGACTTAAATGGGCCTCGATATAGGACCGCTTGATTGCGTTCAAGACAAGGCCCTTGCTTTCCTTTGTAGGCAACCACGGTCATCGACCGAAACTCAATTCCCTCGATGGTTTGCCATGGTTCGCTCTGCCGCTTTGCAATTTGCATCCCGTAGAACCCAGCGTTCTCGAATGCTTTCAGGAATTCATCTTCACGAAAGGCACCCGACAAGCATCCAGACCATAGAGTCGGGTCCTTGGTCAAATGTTCGGGCACGGATTCATCCGACACAATATCGCTGATGGCCGCCCTGCCTCCTCGTTTGAGTACGCGAAAGATTTCGGCGAACAATTGCCGTCGGTCGCTTTGTCGGACCAGGTTCAAGACACAATTCGACATCACGCAATCGATTGAGTCGCTTTCGACAAGCGGATGCTCAGCACGCAAATGCTCTTCGAGATTTCGAAGCCGAAGATAGCCAGATGCGTCCTGGATCGGAAATTCAATCAATTCGCCTTCGAGTTTTGCCAAACTGAGCGATAAGTCCTGGATCAAGCCATATCGAAACGAGACATTGGCGAATCCAATTGTCTTGGCAACAGTGGGTGCGTGTTTTCTTGCGAGAGAAAGCATTTCGCGATTGCAATCGACGCCAATCACACGGCCTTCAGCGCCAACAATTTGCGAAGCAATAAAACAGAGTTTGCCACCACCAGAGCCAAGATCAAGTACCGTCTCGCCTGCGTTAATGTACGGTGTAGGATCGCCACAACCGTAGTCGCGTTCGATGACCTCCGACGGGATCGCCGCTAGGTATTCCGCGCTTGAGTATTGGACGGGACAGCAAAGGGCGGGTTCAACCGTAGTCGCCGCCGCAGCATAGCGTTCATAAACGCTGGCCTCTGTGCTGTTCAGTTGATTTGTCGTTTTGCTTTCCATGGAAAGTGGGTTCTTTCACGAATTGAAGTGTTTGCGAATCAAAGTGGAACGAGCCGGTTAGCAAGTCGATTAACGAGTCCAAGTGAGCCAACGGCCAAAGAGCGACTTTATGGATGGAGTCAATCGCGTTCGGCTGTATTGATCACCGAGTTTACGAATCGCTTCGGCTTGCGTCGGATAGGGATGGATGGTGCTTCCGATCTTCGATAGCCCGAGTCCGTGTGTCATCGCCAAAGTAATCTCTGATATCAGGTCGCCCGCAGATCTCGCCACAATCGTCGCACCCAGAATTTTGTCAGTTCCCTTTTTGGTTATTATCTTCACAAAGCCGTTCTCTTCGCCTTCCAATATTGCACGATCGACGTCATGGAAATGCTGCGTGTAGGTGTCGATGGCGATGTTTTGTTCGTCTGCTTCATTTTCATAAAGTCCCACGTGAGCAATTTCGGGGGACGTGTACGTACACCAAGGAATCACAAGCGAGCTTGACTTCTTACGGCCGAAAAAGAGCGAGTTCTGAATAACAATTCGTGCCATGAAATCAGCGGTATGGGTGAACTGATACGAGGAGCAAATATCTCCTGCGGCGTAGATCATGCGATTGGTCGTCTGCATCCGATCGTTGACAAGAATTCCTTTCTTTGAGTATTCGACTCCGACGGCCTCTAGATTTAGGTTCTCTACATTAGGTGTTCGACCAACGGAAATCAAAATTTGATCAACCAACGTATCGTATCCCTGGTCATGAGACTCGACGGTCAGACGAATTCCGTCTTGATTTCTAACCGACAGATTCTTACCGCAACATAACAGTTTCACCCCATCGCGTTTCATTGATTGCTCAACGATTCCCGCAGCTTCGCGATCTTCTCGCGGCAGAATGCCATGTTGTGTTTCGACAAGATGAACTTCGGAGCCGAATTGCGCAAACGTTTGTGCCATCTCGCACCCAATCGGTCCGGCTCCAATTATCCCCAACCGTTTCGGTAGCGAGGTCAACGAGAATAGCGTTTCGTTGGTAAGATAATCGACTGATTCTAAACCAGGAATCGGCGGCGCTGCAGCCCTAGCACCCGTTGCGATCACAGCTCGTTTGAATTGGAGTTTGGTTCCACCCACCTCGACTGTATTGGAGTCGAGAAAACTCGCTTGACCAAAATAAACATCCACCCCCAGTTCGCGAAATCGCATAGCAGAGTCGTTGGGACTGATTCGAGCACGTAAGTCCCGCATCCGCTGCATGATCGCTTCGAAGTCAACATGCGTCTCACCAGCAACATGAACTCCATAGTCGCGAGCCATGGCTACCGTTGAAGCGATGCGCCCCGCACTGATGATCGCTTTCGATGGCACGCATCCTACACTCAAGCAGTCACCGCCCATAAGGCCACGTTCTATGATTGCAACTTTAGCCCCAAGTCCAGCAGCACCCGCAGCCGTGACGAGACCAGCTGTTCCAGCGCCAATTACGACTAAGTTGTATCGGCCACTCGGAGTCGGGTTTTGCCAATCGACTGGGTGTACGTTCGATTGCAGAACCTGATTTGATGGTCCAAAAGGCTCAAGTTGTTGGAGGTAATTCATGCTTAAGGGCCTTCGTGCGCGATTTGCTGTTTTGAGAGAAGTGCGAGCAACTTTTTCATGACCAAGGGAAAGAGACCCAGTAACGCGAATGCAAGAAGCAGTTGCCAGCTGAGTATTTTTCCAATCCCATCTTTCGCCAGGACTTGAAGACTGGGAACGGTCGACCCCGCGTAGACATAGACGGCGGTTCCCGGCAACATCCCGATTAGACTAACCCATGCAAAGGTTATTGCTCTAATACTGGTAAGCCCCATGACTGCGTTGACAACGAAGAAAGGAACAATGGGAATCAATCGCAGGGTGAATAGGTAGAATGCTCCTTCACGATTCAAAGCCGCGTTAATTCCGACCAGTCTGGAACGCATGGAATTTTGAA
>JAFLCP010000264.1 GCA_017303505.1 Planctomycetota bacterium
TCGCTTCGGTTTCTAGGTCGATCGAATCGAGGATCTTCTCCGCGTGGCTGAGCACTTTGTCCCTGACGTTCTTGCCCGCTTCGATCGCCTTGCGAAGACTGGTTCTCGCGCGAGCATCGGGGAAAAAATCGATCAGTTCCTCAACAAAGGCATCGGCTGCCAGGGTGATTGCATCACCTGCCAGTGCTCGACCGAATTCCTCGTCGGTAATCGATTGCTTGTCGGCTTGGTCTTTGCACAAGCAATAAAGAACATCGGCTAGAGTGACCGGATCGGAGACGAGTTTCGAAAGTGACTTAAAACCATCGTCGACCAATGAGTACAGATCGATCCCCAACAAACCACGGATACGTTTGACGGCTGCGACATTAATAGCAACTTCCCAGGTCCGTTGGGAGTTGTCCATAAAACTGTGCATGTTCTAAATTCCTTCCAAAGGTAGACAAGATGAATCAAGCGTTAGGCAACCGTCATCCAGCTCGGAGGATTAGCCGCATAGGTTGGCTTGGCAGCGACTGAAACAGTGATGGCTTCTTCGAGGGCTTCATTGCGAGAAAAACTAGCGATACGAAAGGTGGCTCGTAGTCCCTGGGAACCGCTGCTGCCAGCACCCGTAATAAGTCCATCCATCACGGCGAATTCAATGGTCGTGTTATTCAAAAAGGCATCGCGAATTGCGGTGAAATCAGCGTCGGCCGTATCCCAGACCATTTCGAATTCAAGCGAAGCGTCTTTGAGGGTTCCCACAGTTGCTCGCCAGCCGTTATTGCTTCTCGTCGAGACGTCCGCTTCTCCAGCTTCTAAGCTAAGAGTCAGATCGCGGACATTGCCTACGAGATCCCAGACAGGGGTCGTAAACACACCGGTGTTTCGATATAGCTTTGCATCAAGGCCAAGTTTGGCTGGCATATTTCGTACTCCTTAACGAACGCTGTTAGCCCACTGGGGAGGTAAGCGATCTTTGACTTTTTCTAGTGCTGGTCCCATGAAAGGCCGTTTGGGATAACGCTCGCGTCGGAATCGACCTCCGAACTCATGGGCTTTGCCGGCAACACCGACGACATCGAAGTCGGGGCCGATCAAAGCCACACCTCGCTGCTTGTCCACGGCGTATACGATGGAGCGTTTCAATTGGCCTCGTCGTGTGCTGGGTGGTGTGCCAGGCATCGAAGCCGTTTGGCGTCGGCGGATCGAACGCCGAGCAATCAAACGAATCGACGCAGCCGCGTGTCCCAGGCTTTTAAAGTTGCCTTGTTTCGCTTTCGCTTTGACCTTGTCGAACGATTTTTTCGTGGTGACTTTCGCTGAGATCATGGTTGTTCTTAGGGTGCGGTGTAACCTTGTGCATTGACATAAACAGCAGCACCAGTGGTAATGCATGCAAAGTTCAACGCCGTATTGGCAGTCGTTTTGAGCGGATTCTCAAAAATGATTTCTGACATCGGCGCGTTGGCTGGTAGGTGCCCGCGCCAGATGATCGTGGCCCCATCCTTAAGAACAACTTCCGTTGCAATGGCTGAATTGTTGGAAAGTTGCATCGAGTTAAGGTAGCGCCGCAGACCTGCACCTGCTGCAGCGGCTAACACAACATCGGTCGTATTGACGACTCCGCCAGCCGCCGCAACATAAGCCCATTCCAGCTCAGGTATTTGCCAGGGGCGGACGATCTGTACACCCTGAAGCGTGGTGATCATGTCAGCGACATCATTTGTGGCAACAGTGGTGTATGCAGCCGAAACTGCTCGTCCTGCGTTGATAATTGGAGCAGAGGTACCGCGTGCCCCGTCATGAGCAACAGGGCCAACGGCGACCGCTTGGCCAATAGCCGTTGTGCTGGCTGTCGCTCCAGTCAGAATGACACCCAAACCTTGACCGATCACGGTCTGACCACGTCCGGCAGTCACTTCTGCCGTCAGCTCTGCATAATCTTGGCAGTTGATGAATTGAGATTGCAGATTAATGTTCGCCGCTGGTGCAGCCGCCAATGCAAAACGCCCAGAACCACTGACGTAACTACCTTCCAATGAAGTGCCATCGAGGTCGAAGGTGTTCGCATCTATCACAGTGACCGAATAGTTTCCGCGTATCTCAACTCCGCCATTGGTGATTCCATTAAGTAACTCAACCCAAACGATAGGATTTCCTGTCAGGCCGTGTGCGGGCGACGTAATCCGAATGGAACCCGCTAATCCAGTAGCAACATTGGAAATAGTTTTCCAAGCCTGATGATTCATCGAGCGAATTCGAAGTTTGTAAATGGCAGTTGGATCAGGTATTTGTTGATGACGAACATAGGAATTAGATCTTCCCGTCGTCGCATCCAGCGTTCTCGAATGAAAATAGCACTCGTCCGAAAATGGTTCGAGTTCCAAGATAGATTGCGTGGCCGTGCTGACAATGGTGGAAACAGCACTTTCTAGGGGAACCAAGCCTCCATTTTGAACACTAAAACGCATTTGCGTTACGGTGGTGGATGCCGCGCCACCAATATCAATTTGGAGCAAGTGTTTTCCGTCGGGTAAACCTGTCAGCGGGTCGATAGAAATCGCTTCGACAATATGGTGGGTGTTGGCTTGACGCGTTGCACCGGATTGCAGAGCAATCATCGCACGAAAAGGTATCGTGAATGATTCCTTCGATAAGAGTTCGACAAAAGCGCCGGCTGTCGTGCCTGAGCTGATGGTTAGAATACCATTCGCGACACTGGCCGTTGCCCCTCCACTCTCCACCAACTGCCACTGATCCGTTAGCGGTCTCGTCCACGAGTCACGGAACTTCTTTTGGATCGATTTGACCTTGAACATATCGTCCAGATCATCGAGTCCCGGAATATCGCGCGTGACACCGCGCGAGTTCGTAAATTGCATTCGATAGGGTCCGACGTCTCCAGTTGTCATCTTTTATCTCCAAAGGCGAAAGGTGAGAGTTAGGACGCTGGTGAATTGCCGCAGTTCTAACAGATGGTCAGGTGCATAGACCGGTGTGTTTTCGACGCCAGTGCAGCGGGCACCTGGATAACTCGCAAGTGGATTGGATCGAAAGTGATCGCCGATCTCCTCGACCAAGAGCATTAGCGAATCGATGACTTCGATTTCGTTGGGTGTTTTCTTTTGGACGGCGATGTCGATCTGGTAATCAAAGTTGTCACGCGAACGATCCAGCGACGAAGTGGTGATTCCCTTCGGGACAACCGTTACCTTCAATTCAGACATCGACTGGAGATCGAAGACCGGCAGATAAAGCCGCTGTGCCGTGAACGGTTGACTGAACGAGTTTCCGTTCAACTCTGCGGTCACGGCATCTGCGATTGCGACGATATTGGCGGGCATTATTCAATCCCAATCTGTTTGGTATGGATTCGAAGCAGTTTTCGGTGGGGATCAGACCACCGCCAAGTTGGTTCGCCCCCAGGAGCGTTGACCTCGTAGATGTAAATCTTTCCGTTGTCGGTTTCGCGAATGGTGTCACCACGCTCCGGTATAACCTGCGAGCCGTTGAGAACCAGTTCGTCAGGTGGAATTAGAAAATCGCGATCGGTCCATTGCATGTGGACTCCACCGTAACCATCTTCGAGTTTAAGTAGCGTCCGTCCGATGATTGCCGTCACGTTTGTCTGGTTGGCTCCCCTAACGTAGACAACCGTTTTGGACGCATGTGTCTTGAGCTGATTAGCGAGCCACTCTTGCCCCAAGCGAAGTAGATCTGTCATTAAGTTACCCGCTTACGATTTGATGTTCGGTGGTGGCTTGCTGTTTTGCTCCATGAGTTTGAGCAGTTGTTGGTATTGGTCCATCAACTGCTTGAATTGCTCATCGTTGAGCAGCGTGTTACCACGGGACTTCCGAATGTTGCGAATGGCTTGCAGTGCGAGTGGTAAACCATATTGCAGCGTTAAAAAGAGCAAGATGCTGGAAGCTGCCGAAGTGGCAACCAATCCTGTCGGTGTCCAGGGAAGGCTGGGGCGTAACTGATCCCGCAATAATCCGGAATCATCCGGTTCTTGTGGGGCTGGCTTGATTCGCGGACGTTCAATGATGGAATCAATGACATCATCCTGCACTTGAGCATTAGCTACTAAGGGCATCGGCCACTTCAGCGGTTTGCCTTGGGTTGTGGAAGGTACTTGGGCGAGCACAGAGTGTTCCTTCGTCTGGGCACTGACTTCCTTAGCACCTGCAGGCAAGGCTTCCAAAGTTGTCGGTAGTTTCCCGCGCATCGCACTAAGCAAAAACGGTGTTGATTGTCCTAGGCCTTCACCGCCACCTGCCCAAGTCAGTAGTCCCACAACTCGCGGTCCTTCGTCGGTATAGTCGATTAAGCTCGAACCGCTACGACCTCCGACGGCCTCCGGTTTCCAGGAAAGGATCTGACCTTCTTTGCGATTGAGTCGGAGAACCTGCAAGCTGGGCCATTCGCAACGCGGGCAACCAAATGTTGTTACAGAAGATTGATTGTTGGGGTAGCGATCCGCTAGTGGGATCGGGTCAACGTCCTTAGCAAACGCTTCGTTGCATTTGAGCAGAGCGAAATCGACACTAGTCCCTCGACCATAGCCCGAAGCGATGATCGTTCCGGTCCCTTTTTCGCTTATCCCATCGGTATTCCAGCGTTCCACATTGACCGATCGGCCGCGGGTGGTGCCGGCAACATGGGCGTTCGTAAGAACGATCGCATTGCCTTCCTGACTACGGCCGACGACCGTGCCGCTACCGCAAACACCGCTGACCGTCACACGCACGGTGGCTTGAATCACCTTTTCGAAACGATCCCCTGACGCTACTGCGGAAGTGACTTTCGTCTGTCGCCCAACGAGCGTCAGTTGCTCTCGTAACGGGTCTAGTACGATGGTATTGGCCAAACCCGGACGCGATTGACATTTGCCATCAATACAGATTTTCTCTTGGGCAAACGAACCGCTGCTAAGGCAAATAACTACTACGGAAATGAACGACAGCAACTTTGTTTTCATACGGATTCCTACAAAAAAAGAGATAGAATTTGTTAGGGGCACCATCGAGACGTGACGTTGGACTATTGGCTCAGTCGTATGCGAACGGACGTATCTGCTAATGACGCCGCGCGAACTACCTTGCCGATCGACTTATTCCCGGCGGACGTTGTGGTCACCACGTTGTTGGTGTCGTCCCAGAACAGGATGGTGCCTACCGTGAATGCGACCCCGGTGTTTTTGTTGAAGTCAAAGATTCCGTCGACTGCCAGCGAACCTAATTCCCCCGCAGCG
>JAFLCP010000265.1 GCA_017303505.1 Planctomycetota bacterium
CTGCAAATATGGCTACTTCACGCCACGAATCGCGGCAATCCCCTCTGTTCCATATCTCCTGATTCCACGCACCAAAAACACTTCCATCTCCCCAACTGTCCATTCAACCTTAGAACCACCCACAGGTTGGATACTACAGTGGCCAATTAGGCGGACCAATTAGGCCAAAACTGGGTCCAATTAGAATTTTGCCAACAACGTAAAGCCCTATGCAATAAGCACTTACAAAAAGGCTTAGTGGAGGCCCCCCGCCTCCATTGGCCCGCCAGGGCCAATCGCTCTCCTTTCTCCTGCTCTACTTTCTTCTTCTGGCCCTTCAGGGCCCACGCTGCGCGAGTGAGGAGAAATTAGAAAGGTGAGCAGTAGAGCTCTCTAGCCACTCTCTTAAACTCTGGAAGGCCGATACACCATCTGCCGTTTCTGAGCCTGCCCCAAAACCGTTGAGATCACTGCTCCTCAACAGCGAGAGATGGATATCACATCCCAATAACCTCGCCGCGCCGCAATGAACCACCGAGAAAAAATAAACCGCGAAAAGCACGAAAATCGCGAAATAGGAAAGAGTTCGCTTTCGACCTGCGCCGCCTGCAAGGGGCAGCGAAGAAATGGCTTTATGCCGTTTCTTCGCAAGTTATGGCGTGGCTAGCGATGAACACTGCCACCAAAATACCATCGCGACGATCTGGGCGGCGAGAGCTTGACTTCATTTCGATACCGGCTGCCCGGGCCGCAATGAGTTGAGACAGCTTCACTTTGACATCTCCTCACGTACATTTGTACGTGTTGCTACAAGGAACCACCGACAAACAATTGGGAACGACTCCCACTCGGTGATGTCGCGTTGCGATCCCCACTTAGCCATCAAGTCACCGTCCCACTGGAACGAGGCCAAGTGGTGACGGGATTATGGTTTTCGCTCATACGCTTTGGTAGCCGGTAAGTCGCGGCACCACTGGCACAAGGCCAAGTGGAGGCCCAACTGCGGCGTCCTACAAAAACGCGGATACAGCCGTTGCGTCGAAAATTAACGCGAAGACAATCCAGCCAGTCACTTCAATAGGATCTTATTTCTTTGCATCCCGAATCGAGAGGTGATACCATCCAAACAGATAAACAGGCTCAAGCAAGCAGCCCGAATTGAATCCGTTAGCGAGCTGGATGGGTAGCCTCGACGACGCGTCCAACGCACGGTGTGTTGTGCGGTCACCTCAACGCAGCACGCAGTCCACACCTTCGATCACAAACCAATCGATTTAGAAGTTATTGCCATGGACCGCGTCGCACACCCTACACCATCGCATACGCATGAACTCGTGACGGCAGGTGGCCAAAGTGTCACGCACGATACCAAAGGCAACATGCTGCTCATTCCAGCAAGTGTGCGAGCCAACAGTTCGCCCCTGGTGCTGACTTGGGACTTTGACAATCGCATGGTGAGTGCCGACGTGGGAGCCGACAGCGTGATCGATGTCACGCATCAATATGACGCTCTCGGTCGTCGTGTGGCTCGAAAGGCTTCAGGTTCCACGACGGTATTTGTCCAAGTCGATCAACAAACGATTTGCGATTATGCCAGTGGAGCGGCTCCTGCATCATCGACGTATCGTTACTTGTACGGCAGTTACATTGATGAACCAATTGTTCGCATTGCCACCAGCAACAGCGAAACGACTTGGTACCATCGTAACCAGCAATACTCGATCGTCGCATGCACGGATTCCAGTGGTGCAGCGACCGAACGATACGCCTACACCGCCTATGGCTTGCCAACCATCACGGATGGTTCTGGGACAGTGAGAACTTCGTCTGCAAATGGAAATCGCTACACGTTCACAGGTCGCGAGTGGGATGGAGTTCTGGGACTTTATCACTACCGAGCAAGAATGTACGAAGCGACCATCGGGCGTTTTTGTAGCAGAGATCCAATTGGGTACGGAGCTGGACAACTTAATATCTATGAATTCGTTCGTTCGCAGCCAAGCACACACCTTGCCCCCTCAGGATTAGTCTGCTGTGACTGCAAAGATGGAGAACGAAAACTAATCGTCGGACAAATCGCACAACCCAGCTATGAATTTGGAAATGTGTACGATACGAATAATACCGTTGGATATACTGAGACGATTTACTATGCTTTACGAACGTCTTGGGAAAAGATCGCAACGTGGAACGGTCCGAAACGATGCGGCAACTACATGCATGCACAATTGTCACTTTACGTAGTTCATCCGCATAGAACATATGAATTCGGAGCCGAAGTGGGTCTTGACTTTCCCAGAGGAGGAATAGCCATTTCCTTTTCATCAGAATACCATCCTGCTGCGGCGACTCCTATCCCAGTCGTAGATGCAAAACCGCAACAAGATCCTTGTTACATGTACGAAGCAGAGTTGTATGCTGAAATGGTCGAGACAGGATTTTACCACAACCGAATTCCTCGGGATCCTTTTGATTCATCTATTGACAACGTTTTTGTTGCACAAGATTACGACATCATTCCAACTCTTGGCACGCCACCAAAATGGTATACTGAAAAATGGGAGATTTTGTTTTACGCAACTTGCTGTTCTGGAAATAAATAATGACGCTAACTCTCCGCAAGTTTTTGACAATAATTGGGGTTTTCGCATTGCTCATTGCCACCGTATTAAGTCAATGGAGGTATGAATCAATTAGGAGATTCTATAGTGGCGCACTTCGCATTGACTTAATTCCGGATCTAGTGACCTTTCAGACGATTCATAAATCCGTAAGCATAGTTCGGGTTGGCGAAGGAACAGAATTGAGTGTTTTCTGTATATCGCATACAGGCTCGACTGAAGAGCTATTGGAGAAAGTCACACTGGGACCTGGTTTGTATTGTATTTCGATGGTAAGCGATGAACGTCAAAACCTGTTCGGATACTGCGTGAATGGCGAATTACATGTTCTCTCGGTAGGAAAGCAAATAGTTGGGGCATTCCGGAGTGGCCAAGGAGTCACTCCCAAAGGAATACGGAATGATTTGTGGTCTGTAGGTAGCGTCGATAAACAACAAGATTGGACTATAGAAGTTGAATGGAATATAGCTAGATGAGTTTTGAATGCATGCCCAATGGCAAGAGTGGGATTTATATGCCGTTCACGGAACGATAGAGCCACCAGCGGAGAAGACGTCGGGACAAAGTGATGATCCCTAGAAGACATCCTGAATTGTGTGCCTTGCAGAGATTGCGAAGATTACCGAGTGTGACTTATACGTAACACTCAAGTTCGCCGGTTACTCGAAAAGCGGAAGAAGAAGTAGGCGACTGACGGCATCCAAGATTGGCGATTGCGAACAGAACTTGCAATAAATATTGGCATTTTGACCACGTGGCGCGCGAAGGATCGAAGAGCTCGCAGTGTGCATTCGATTGAAATCTGCAAGTCATGAATGATATCCGGTGTGGGTTTGCTTGGGGGGGGTTCGTCAAATCATCACTTCGGGTGAACCCCATCTTTTTTCTTGGAGCCATTGCGTTTCGGTGGTCCTCGGGCAGCGTGATACGATGGACTTACCATCTGATTGACAAACCGACCCAGGTTGTCTTTTTGCTCGACGTTCTTGCCATCGAGAATCGCAATAACAGACTAGAAAGCAAAAGTACGAGCGTAACATGTTGAAGAATGGTCCATGTGAACGGTCAGAGAAGGAGATGTCGATTCGCTATTAAGGTAACCAGCGGCTTGCGTAGTCAAAGAAATTCTTCTTTGGTACAGCAATTAGACAACAGTATTTGCTAGGAGTATCTTAACGCCTTGCGTTCCAATTCCCCTGTAGTTTTTTTGCTGTCAACAGGCCCCAGCTCTTCCTCCGGATCTTCGAAGAACTCTGCTTCCCTTTTCTCCAACAGATCCTACGATGGGTGGTGGTGGCTGTAGTGGTAATCCTCCACGTCCTACATATCCGGATGGACAAGAGGCGTGTTGGTGTTGCGACTTTCTTAATGCATGGGATGGTGATTTCGGAGGTCAACCTGTCAACTGCCGCTGGGAGCATCCTCGAACGTGCTTTCTTGGGGCACCTTTTTCCGGATGTGTAGATCCAGCTACTAAGAACAGGCAAGATGGTCCTGCGAAACGAGATCCGCAATTTCCCGAGGATGTTTGGACAAAATAACAGCACTGTAAGGCGAAAAAAATGCCTGACGAAGTTTCAAATCGTCGAATTCACTTCCGAGCTCTGCGTGGTAGTTCATATCTAGGCCGTATAAAAGCCCTGCAGTCGCTTTCATATGAGGAGGAAGTTGAAATTGGCGAATGCCTTGACGAGATCGCAAGTTGCTTACTTCTGCAATTGCGGGATTATGACAGGAAAAACGAGTTACATAGCTTGTTTCTGCATCACGGAATACTGGCTTTTGCAAACCTTTTCTCCAAAAGCGGGCCGCATCAGTCGGATCAAGTACACCTTCAGACACTTTTACGTTTGCTAGAGGAATATTTGCGTAGCAGCGATGATTTGCCGATATCCGCAGCGCTGACAGCGATCAGATTTTCGGTTCCATCATATTCGAAACCACTAATTCCATTGATCGAACAAATTAGAGAAACCTTCGATGGTAACTTACAAGCAATTGGCCATTTTGAGCGATGTATTTCGGCAATCAATGCACATTAGCAAATAAGCTTGTAGGAGGTTCTTTGGTTTGAGCTCTTCCTCGCTTGCAGACAATCATGAAAGCCAGCATGCTTACAAGTGTTACCAGCCGAATTACCATCGTACTTTTGGTGGATTTGTAACTGTAGAGATTTCGGCCTGATTTGGGCAGATTGGCAGAATCACCGTGCCCCTGAAGTAACGCTGACAACCAACAATCATTCTCTATCACCTGATTCCACGGACCAAAAACACTTCGATCTCCCCAACTGTCCACTCAGCCTCAGAATCACCTGCAGGCTGGATACTTCGGCGGCCAATTAGGCGGACCAATTAGGCCAAAACTAGGTCCGACGCTGCGCGAGAGAGGAGAAATTAGAAAGGTGAGCAGGAGAGCGACGAAAGCACATTCAAACGCTCTCTCTTAAGGACCGCCCCCCTCTTAGTTGAATCGCAACCCACGGAATCTGAGCCTTCCCCAAAACCTTTGCGATCACTGCTTCTCAGCGACGAGAGTTGGATATCACGTCCACGTAACCTCGCCAAGCCGCAATGAGTTGAGGCAGTTGGAAGGACAGGCTGAGACGTACAAATGTCTTACTATCTCGCGCCGCGCTGCAT
>JAFLCP010000266.1 GCA_017303505.1 Planctomycetota bacterium
CTCCCAGACTTCGTCTTGCAGCATGGCGAGACGGTCTTCGGAGAGATAAATGAACTCGCGATGGAAGGCTTCAGGCTTGGCGTACCACGCTGCCAGCCGTCCCTGAAACTCTTCGGTGGTTTCAGGTAACTGTCGTTTGGCAGTCGACTTGCCGCTTTTGTTCTTGGCGGCAAGTTCTGCGTGACGCGTCTGGAACTCTTCCTCCGTCTCACCTTTGCTTTGTTTGAGGCGGCTCTTGAGCAGAACGTTGTAAATCACGCCGACGATCGGATAGCCCAGTTCACGCAGGTAATAGCAGTACAGTGCGATCTGTGTGTCGGTCCACAGTTTGTCAAGGTAATTCGAATCGATCGAAGCAGCTGTCTTATGCTCCAGCAGATACATGCCGTCAGAGCGCTGAACGATCGCATCGGCCTTGCCGGCCATCACAAACGTTTGGCTGCAGCGGCCGGTTTCGGGATTGCGAATGTTGCCGATGAATGACTTCTCAATCTCAATGACGGTGAAGTCCTCGGTGGCGTAGCGCGAGGCGTAGCCAGTCATAATAGCGCGAGCTAGGTGCCAGTTCGCTTGTTGGTTCTCGTTGGTTGTTCGCTCTGCGAAACTGCGATCAATAAAGTCCAGTACGCCCCACAGTCGATTCGCGTTATCAACTGAGCGATACCAGATCTCGATGGCGCTGTGGATGATGCTTCCAAAGGAAAGCGACTCCACCTTCATCCGAGGGCGCAGGTTGTCGACGTATCGATGTTTATATTTTCGAGGACAATTGCGGAACGTGTTGAGTGCCGAGTAGGTCAGCACGTTCTTGTCGCTGGTATTCTGGGTAAGTGTTACTTGAGACATAAAACTTTCGAACTCAAAATGGTTGCGTTTTCTCTGTTTCCTTGACGCTTACGAAACGTTCATCTCGTATGTATCTTGTTCTTCAATCAAAATGCCATTGAGGCGTTTTGCGCCTCGCTGTCGAGCCAACTGGGCTTCACTAACCTTCAGCGATGCATTGGCGTGCGAACACTTCTGGCAAATGCGATTAGCAGCGCCGTTGGATCGAAACATTTCACTGCACTTCAGGCACTTCCGGTTTCCCGGTTCATGAGGTAAGAGTCGTCTGGACATCGACTGCGGATCTTTCATCGAGGTGGTCGAAATGGGGATGACAGGTTGTGAATCAAATCGTGTCGACAGACTCGACTTCGAAGTTTCCTTCGATATCGCTTGTCACTAGGTAGTGCTGGTGCATGATGTTGGCGACGAAGCGGCATTCACGAGGAAGTGTCTGTCGAATCGTCTGGCAGGATTCGTTGAAGTCTTTGGATGCGGCCTCGAAGCGTTCGACAGCTCGAAGGTACCGCTGCAAGGCGAGGGAGATGGTGACGCATTGTTCGGCGTCCATCGGGGGTGCGCTCATGTGTTGTTTTTCTTCTGTTACTGGAGTCTGGTATGGATTGAAAAGTTGCACTCGCTATCTGTTGGAATACCCGGTACTGGGGTAGATTGACGGTTACGCCTCCAGATATCTTTCGAATCCGGCTTCCTCAAAGAGCTTGCGGATTTGCAGCATCCAGTCATTTAACGTGGTGCGAGGAATACCGAGATCTCGAGAAATTTCGGTGATCGACTGGGTTTGACGGCGACGGAGAAGATCTTGGAACTTGTCTGGCAATTTCGACATGAATGCAGCCAGGTCCATACGTAGGTCATTGAGGTCTTGCTCACCCAGCCGACGCTCACGTCCCAATCGGCGATCTTGATCCTGATCGTGAAGTGCTTGGGACATTTCGACCTGGCCACCGTCATCACCACGGACAGTTTTGCTCAGACTAACGCGACCAGTTGTTTTGCGCTTAACAACCGAACGATCGCGAGCAACATTGGCTAAATGACGTTGCACCACCGTGCAAACGTAAGGATAAAGATGGCCAATTGACGGGTCGTAGAGCCGCAGGCTCTTCGTCGCTCGGACAAAGACTTCCTGGACCAGATCGCTGCGATCCTGTTGAGTGAAGTCGGATTTGGCAATCAGCTTGCCAACTTGCCGGTTGATGACGCTGCGAATGAAATTGTCATCAGCAAGATTGATGGAATGGTTGTCAGTCACGAACGGACCTCCTGATTGAGGCCTCACAGGCGACAGGTCCAAGTGTTAAAGCCTGTGAGGCTTGCCCACTCATTTGCGGGCTGTTTCCTGATGTGAATCAGACCTGTCGTCGTCTACTGGCGAAAATTCCCAAAACGGCCCGCGAAAAAAGAAAATTCCCAATCGTCGCCTCAAGAAACCTAGGAAATTGCGGCCTAAATCGGGCTAGATATTTGGTAAAATTCCATGAGTGGGGTTTTGGGAAATTCCCAAAATCCCCGATCGATTGGGAGTAGAAAACCGCATGAAGTTCGGATTCCGCAGAACATCCCTGAAAAAAAGAATTGCGGCGCGCACGTCCGTAAAGCGAGCGATTCGCCATCGCTTGGGAATCAAGGCGCCAAGAGGATTGGGCTGGCTTACCAACCCAAAGAAAGCCCTCTACAACCGCGTGTACAGCAGAACGACACGCGGCTGCTTGATATTGTTGATGACTACCGGCCTAGCGACGATATTACCACTCGTCCTGTTGACGATCTGGTTGATTCGCTGAAGAAAACGAGCGTTCCCAATCCTCGGGATGCAATTTGAAAATACATCTCCAACCGTTCCTATCGTCGGTGAGCTCGATGGGCTCGCCCTCGATATCAAAAAACTGCTGTAGCGACCTGTTAAGCAACTCCCGCTGCTTACGATTCTTTCTGCAGGCGCCAGGAGAGAGCCATGTCATGATGCCATGTCCTCTCGCAAATTTTAGAAGCAGTTCCCATTGTTTGCTGGGTTTACCGCTTCGCGAATCAATCAGCCCGAGTTGAGCGTAGGTCAACACTTGGCGTTGGTCGCGAATGGTCACGCTGATCTTTTCGGTGTCGCTAAATCGCATTTCCACATCACTCCAGCGACTTCCCGTGGGAGTTGGGAATCGACCAGCCACGGTTTTCGCGGGTGGCATCAGTCGGTCACGAAACGCGACCAATTGCTGACGCGACCATGGCGACAAATACCATTCGCCATCGTCGCTCAGCAATAGGGATTGATCGAGAGGAATCACAAGAGAGCCTCTCGAGTCTAACAACGCTTCGTTGCGGCTGCTAAGCATCCGTTTGGATGTGATAAACAAAACGAACGGTCGCTGAAACTCAGCCAGAAATGCATCAATGCACCAATCTAGCCGGCATGGATCGCTAACTTTGGCGAGGAAAAACGAGAACCCAGATCCATTAGGATTCCCGTAGTGTCCGAGCCTATATCGATACATCGGGCCTCCGAGTCTTTCGAATGCCACTTCGAAGCCGACTAGCGAAGCGAGTTCCGTGGCCAGCTTGCTGAAGCTGAACTCATAGCAAACGATATCGCGACGATCAACAGGCGCATACACTTCAGTCTTTTCGTTGTAGCCTTCGAATACACCTACATCGACCTCAACGATTTCCAGCCACTCATGCGCACGATTTGGGACAGGCAAGGCTGCAGCGAGGCCTTTAATCGGAACGAGGAGATCACAGTGTGAATCAAAAGCATCGCCAAGCATCAGCCGCCAGCTAAAATGTGATGTCGCCACATCGTTAAGCTGCTCAAGCGCCTGCCAAAGCCGGTTCATGGCGAGTTCTCCTTGCTGACTGATTCGAGATGATGAATCCACGCTGGGTTAGCCATGCTTCGATTGTCGATGCCACCCGTCCACGACTGTAGATTGCAACATTGGGTGGACGGATTGTGATCGCTAATTCGCCCTTTCTTCCATCAAGCTCCATCTTGAAAGTCGCGGAGATTAAACGCCGCTCCCTACGAATGTTCTTCTTTTTCGCGTTCGCCCAATCCAGCAAATCGTCCCCCTTGCGAATCGTAGTCACGCCGTAACGATCATCGGGTTCACCCAGCCACAATTCGATCATTCGAACATCGCTGATGCCCTCGATGCCACCAGGTGCTAGCGCATCTATTTCTAACTCCCGTAGCGGATCAAGCGTGTATTTGATGCCAGTAGGAAAAAGGTTCTCGTTACCAAATATGTGCTTGCCCAGAAGCCGGCAATACAACGCTTTTTCCTTGCTGGACTTAGCATTGATCCGCAACTCTCCAAACTCGCGGTTGTAGATCGCCGATGCGCTTTGCACAGGCCAGAACGAATGAAATCCGAATCGTCCGTTCTCCACGATTCTCTGGCGTCGAAAGAGGCTACCATGCATTATCGAGAATTCGACTTCATCGGCATTCTCAAAGACTTCAACCCTGGTGCCTTGGGCGCGGAAACGTTCCACATGCCATGAGTCAATGTCGCTTTCCAGTTGCTGAATTGTTTCCTTAGCGGGAGTCACAAACTTCGGAGCTGTTGTCTGGCTCGCTTGGAAATAATCGTACGAACGAACCCGCTTGATTCGAGAAAGGGCATGTGTTTGAACAAGTTTCTCTGGATTTGATAACCACGCAGCAGTGATGATATCGGCTGAAGAGTGCTTCCCACAAGGAGTGATTCCGAGGGCTTGAGCTGGAACTCGGTCGAGCAGCAAATCAACGGAAACAGTGTTGGCTAGTTCATCAATCAAAGAGATCGCGTCTAGCAAGTCTGCTGGCGTTTCTCGGTCAGCTTTCGCAATCTCGCGAATGACCGCTTGGCAATCGATCGAGTCTGGGGCTTCAATCTGGACAGACCGATTAGCAAAGAAATCGGAATAGGGTTGGAGCAATGCGAACAATCGCTCTGGATCGATCGATTCCAAAACACCGGGGCGCGATAGGCGCGAAATTCGAACAGCGGTCATGTTGCAAACCTTGAAAATTAATTAGCCATACGAATCCTTCATTGATCAAAACGTCAAGCGATCCAAACGACTGACGCTACAAAATGCGATTGGCAGTGGAAGGCCTTGGCTTCCACCATGCAGACTCCTAGCGTGGGTATCCCATCCACCAGTCCATGACCGTTTACCTGAGTGGCTCCATCCGGGCTAATCCACTGTCAATCACGAATGCTAGCATCTACTGTGCAGTGACACGTTTGGTCACATCTTTCGGGAAACAAAAAAATTCTCACTTCATCTGCTAGCAAAAACAATTCGGCGATTTTTGAACTTTCCCCCGTCGTTTGGGTCGTTTTCCGAGTATTCCAACAGAAGGACGCCAAACTATCGATTACAAGTAAAATG
>JAFLCP010000267.1 GCA_017303505.1 Planctomycetota bacterium
AGGCATCGGGGGCATTGTCGTTAAGAAACGCGTTAAGTTGTGTTGGGCTTGGCGGAAGACCGATGAGATCGAGATAGAGACGACGGATACGTTGCGATGGAGTGGCTGAGGGGTGGGGCGATAGGTTTTGTTTAGCGAGTTCGATAGAGAGAAAGGAGTCGATCGGATTCGCGAAGGAGTTTGCGGAGTTTTGCGGAAGTTGGATTTCTGGACGAGCGATTGGTCGAAAAGCCCAATGATCTATCGGGGAGGGTTCGGGGTGGTCGTTTTCAGGAATGGGGGCACCGTCGAGAATCCATTGCTTTACGGTATCGATTTGTGAAGAGGTGAGAGCATGACCTTCGGGAGGCATGCGAATCGAAAGATCGGTCGAGGTAATTCGGGAAATAAGGAGACTGTTTGCGGGATCGCCTGGCTGGATTGTGTTGCCGCTGTCACCACCGCGGAGAATATAAGCGGCTGTATCGACGCGCAAATTCGCTTCTTGCTTGAGAGAGCCATGGCAGGCAAAGCAACGTTCTTTGAATAGAGGCCGAATGGTGCTATTGAATGTCGACTCTGGCGGAGCGGCTAACACGACTTGGCCAAGACAAGACCAACATACGAGATATGTGATGAATGGATGTAGATAATTGGGGAGAGGTTGATTCATGTTCGCTCAACTATTTGGAGAGATCATGGAAGCGAATTGAGAAGATATCTGCTTGCTGCATGACGAAGCGGAGACGGACGTTTTTTTGTTCAAGCGTTTTGAGTGAGGGATTGTCTTTCCATTGGTAGTTCGAAGCAATTGAATCGCCAACAAGGGGCAGAGCATCGTCGATTGAGAAACCTGGTATGACGTTACCAAATTCATCTTGGATTTCGATGCGGATGTTGCCGCCGGCGCTGGTTGAGTAGTTGAGTTCCAAGTGTGAGCCAGAGAACTGAATCGGTTTGGTGAGCATTTCACCAGGATCGAAACCAGCATGCAGCGAAGCGATACCATCCAGTCGCATTACATAGCGGCGAAAGGGAGTGGTGTAGAGTGACATTTCGGTTTCAGAGGTTTGGACAATATTCCAAGCTGCATAATTTGATCGGTTGCCCCATCGATTCGGGTCGAGTCCGGGGCGGATCCATGCTTCACGAAATGTGCGATCAAACCGGGCTGGACCACGCGCAGACATAAATAGAATGTCGGTGCTTTCACCTCGCTCGGGATGAAACCGAGTTGGAGTCGCAATGTAAATGTGAGGAGCGCGAAAATAGGGTTGCGTTAAAGTGGTATAGATATGCTCGCCAGGTAGATTGGGTTGCAGTGGTATAGGGGGACTCCAATGAATGAAGTCGTTGGACTCAGTGCGGCAGACGCTCCGCAGTTTATTGTTTAGAAAGTGGCGAAAATAGCAGACGTATTTTTGTTCTGCTTCTGACCAGAAGGAGACGTTTTGAGAATCGAATGCATATTCTTTCGTGTACTGGATGACTGGAGAGTTTTGAAGTTTGTTCCAGTGAATTCCATCTTCGGAAACGAAGGCAAAGAGTCCAGATTTTACGGTACCTGCGATGGCCTTGAATTTTTGTGACGGTTGGCGATTGGGATTGCGATCTAGAAATGGGGCGAAGTTATGACAAAAGGGAGGTTCATTCAAGATGACATTGTTGTTCTTATTGCCATCAATATCGATCAAGCCGAGTTGTGGATGTTTCCAATGAATTCCGTCGGAGCTCTCGCAGTAGCGAGTAACTTCCGTTGAATCACCATCGAATTTTGCTCCACGACCTTCGCGAGTGTACAGTCGATAGAGTTCACCATCCTTTATGACGGTGCCATATTCAAGTGAATTGGCGGGTTCTGACATTGACGCAGCAAGTTGAGGTCGATGAAGTTGGAGTGAGCTGTTGGTGAGATGGTCGATAAGATAATCGTCGACGAAGAGTTCCCGTTTGGAGCCAAGTTGAATTCGGGCGGGTGTAATGCGCACTTTGGCGAGATAGATAGCGGTTTTTTCCTCATGAGACGAGTAATAACTGATCCACAGTAAATCATCTTTTACAACTAAGCCTGCATAGGATGTGTCGCCACCAGAGGGAAGTGTAAGGGCTTCGTGAAGGCTGGCATTGCTGGGGTCGAGCCAACACAGTGCGGTGCGTATCTTTGGATCGTGAAGGCGGACCGCAGCCAGAAGGCGGCCGTCACTGAGCTGTAAGAGCTTTGGACCGCCGATTCTCTTGTTTAGCTCCTTCCATTCCCAATTCAGATAGGGAGGAGAGGAGATCCCAAGTAGTGCGGAATTTGGGGGCGCATCACGTCGCAGAAGGCAAACGGCTTGATCATTGTTGAAAACGATGGAGGATTCGTTGGGGTAGCCAGTGGAGAAGAGGTTTGGCACGATGGAAGTAAACTTGTTGCCGTCGGTGCTCGAATAGAGGCGGATGTTCTTTTGGTCTGAGCAACTATAGCCAATGCTGTACGCGATGTTGTCTTTCCAGGCTATGCTCCACAACCAGTAGTTTGGATCGCCGATGGTTATCTTCTCGGACCATTCGAATCCATTCTTCGAGAACCACGCGACGGATTGATGAGTCAGGCTGCCTGTATGGAGTGCTTCTGCGCCGCTGAGCATAAGACGGTTATCTGGTGTGATGGAGAGTTTGGCATCACGGAGGTCTGAGTTCGGTGAGGAAATGAAAGCGGCGGACTCCCACTGTTCACCGTCTATGGAAGAGATAACGCGGATCGCCCCATCCGGGGACACGTGTTGCGAACCTTCCCTGAAAGCGCAGAACCATCGATCTCGAAAAAAAATAAGATCGGTAAATGCATTGTGCTTGGCTTCATCCCAGATTCGACGAGCCGAAACCAGTTCCAATCCCCCCTCGTCCTGCCCCATCAACCAAGCCTGTCCCGCCACAACCCACCACGCCCCCAACAAACACAAGGACAGGCATTGCGCGAGGACCCTCACGGGGACAGGCATGTCTAAGGTACTGACGTGCGGGGACAGGTTTTGCGAGTTCATCATCATTTGGGAGGGGTTAGAGGAGAGAAGCGGAATAGGAATGATAGCAGTTCTTCGATTGAATCCCAAAGAACTCAGCGTTTCTGCTGGAACGCGGAATGCTAGAGTGCGTCCGACGTGCGATCGCAGTAGTCGTTTCGGTGATGGAATTGGAATTGCGAGGGGGCTTTGGCCCAAATGATGAGGAACCTAAGTCTCGTTTACAAAGAAAGAAACTGTTTGCGCATATTCGTATCAAGAGAATTCTTTCAAAAAGCAACGATCTTAGGTGTAAGGATGTTGACTTGATGTGGTCTTTTGTGTAATACTGTTCGTTTGGTAGTGTATGTGTTTTTTTGTAAAGTGATCATGGTATCAAGTATCTCTTGTGTGTATTCTTGGAGTTGAAGTATGACGACAGCAAGAAGAAAAACAGTGAACTATAATGATACGCATTGGTTTCATTGCATAAGTAAGATTGCTCGGGGTCTTACGATTTTGGATCGTTATGAGAAACAGTTGAAAAAGAGGATCGAATCAGAGACACGCAGGCTGTCAAAGATTTTCGCAATCGGTGTTGGTGGCCATGCAATTCTAGGAAATCATTTCCATTTTTTGTTGCGAGTTGATTTGGAAAAAGCCCAAGCGTGGTCAGCACATGAGGTTGTCTCAAGATGGGCTCAATTGTGTCCACCAAAGAACAAGAAGCGAGAGACACTGAAGGGACATGAACTTGACTTTTGGATAGACGAGAAAGCAAAAGATCTTGCTTTTGTGGAAGAGCGACGCAGTCGATTGACGGATATGGGGTGGTTTCACCGTTTCCTAAAGCAACCCCTTTCTGCTTTCGTAAACAAATTGGATGCCTGCACTGGAACTCTATTTCAAGGTCGATATAAGTCGATCGCAGTTCTTGGATTTCAGGCGTTATTGAATGTCGCAATTTATATTGATCTCAACCCTGTTGCTGCTGGAATAGTTGATTTGCCTGAAAAGGCCGAGTTTACTTCGTTTCGCTTGCGTTTCGAAAATGCCGTACGGTCAAATCTTTTTCCCGAAATGGCTGATCGGTTCAATAGATGTTTAGTCGATGGAATAGGCTGTTTCAAAGCCGAATCATCCTTGTGGTTGATTTCTATCGAGAACCGATCAGAAGACGGTTCATGTGATGGAATGTTCGACGGCCTTTCGTTGATTCAATACATGATTTTAGTTGACGAAGCTGGTAGGTTACCTCGAGAAGGCAAAGCTTCAATTTCGAGTGAGGCGACAGAGATCCTCCGCAGAATGGGGATCGAACATTCGAAATGGCGTAAGCAGCAACTCAAGTTGGGCTTAGTCCCGATGCGTGGGCACTATTATGCAACAGATAGAGAGGTCTTGAGACGCGTTGCTGAGCGAGAGGGGAAGCGGTGCGTGGTTAACTTAAACGGTAGTCCATGCTAGAGAAAAACGCCGATGCCCGTCCTTGAGCGGAAAACAAAGAGCGGCTAGTTGCCAGTCACGCTCGATCATCATTTTCCTGAGGGAAAGTTACCTATTGCACATTCGTAGGTGCATTCTCTGTCTTACGCATTTCTTTGTCGTAAGAAGCTGTGAGCTCGATTTTCTGTTGAGAGTTCATAAAACCACTAGGGCTTTATCTCTGTTCAATAGGGTCTATGCGTGCGCAAATTGAAATAGGTCGCGCGCGGACAGGCGCGGACAGGCGCGGACAGGCGCGGACAGGCGCGGACAGGCGCGGACAGGCGCGGACAGGCGCGGACAGGCGCGGACAGGCGCGGACAGGCGCGGACAGGCGCGGACAGGCGCGGACAGGCGCGGA
>JAFLCP010000268.1 GCA_017303505.1 Planctomycetota bacterium
TCAAAATCGAGAACTGTAGGATCTGCGTCTCGGTTGCACTAAGGGGTTGGCATGTGGGGCTCAAGCTCGAATCAGACGGCCAGTATGGGCTCTGGTTTAGTCGCATGCGACTAGGCAAAATCGATCTAAAATCGGAGAAGTTTCTAGCGACTGCTTGAGCCGATGAGTAAAGAACTCACCGGTGTTAGGTTGCCAAATAGGAACCCACCAAGAAAACCTCATGCAGCCCGCTGTAACAATCGATACCGCTAAGTAGTTCTCGCACAGTGCAAGCTTCAAGCCGAAGAAACAAAAAGCAGGTAACCCATCGTTCGCTGCGCTCACGATGGGTTACCTGCTTTTGATTTGTCCCAAACCTAGCAGTTTGGTTCATCGTGAATCAAACCAAATCCAAAGAACCGCGCCACCCATGTCCTGAACCTAAAGCGCCACCCATGTCCTGATTGTTCCAATATGCCTGCCTCCTGCCTCCTGCCTCCTGAACCCTGAACCCTGAACCCTGAACCCTGAACCCTGAACCCTGAACCCTGAAGTCTGAAGTCTGAAGTCTGAAGTCTGAAGTCTGAAGTCTGAAGTCTGAAGTCTGAAGCCTGACTCCTGAAGTCTGCCAATTTTCACAGCATCGTTTCAATGGAAACCGTTCCATGCAGCGCGAATTGCTTAACTGTCTGCAGAACCAATTCACGACTGTTTTCACCGTCGATAAGCAAAAGGTCGATGTAACTATTTTGCGTTCCGATAGCGCCACCAACGGTACGGCCACTGAAGTTGCTTTCGAGGGCGTCTTGAATGGCATCTTCAATTCGCGAACGCGAATCAACGAGATTGTCAGCATCCAAATTTGAAGTTGGAAATTTCAAATAGGCGATTTCAGCCCCAAGTTTCTTCAGCGAATCATCTTTGAGAGGTTTGCCGCGTTCAATGTACTCAGCCACGACGTTGGAGATAAGTGTGGTACCGCCAATCGAATCGGCTCGAGGCCGCTTTGTATTTTGTGTCGGGAGCTCATAGAGAGAATACGAATTGAGGATGGAGCGAGGTTCCCAGCCATGGTATCGACGAGCATGTTCTAAGTACGTGGGGAACTCGACGAGTTTCATGCTTTTGGAATTGGGTGGAGGCGGGCCGAATTCAATGGTGCCAATGAACTGAGCGACGCCAAATTCCCCTAAAGCTTCGTCCAACAAGAGCATCAATAAAAAGTCTCGTTCGCTTTCTGGCAGGTTGGGAAACGCTGGGTGCGCACAAGTAATGTGAAAAACGTTTTCTTCGCTGTCAAAAATCGAAGCGATCGTCAAATTCTCAGCGTCGACTTGAGCTCCATTTTGCAATTGGATTGCTGCACCAGCTAAGCTCTCGGGAGGTGTTGGTTGTTTGGCGGGATAAAATGTCCAGCCCTCTAAATCCGGTGCAATTTGATACCAGAATTGAGCAAGAAGTTGTTTGGGCATGTTGCCTTCGCCGGTGAGCGTAAATGCATGCTTGTTCTCACCATCACCGGGGCCGAACGCCCAAGCAAATCCGGGCAGAAGAACATCCAGTTTGGATTCGACATCACCGACCAAATCCGTACTCTCGTTTCGCGAAATCACGGCGTGAAATCGGGACGCATTTTCGGAGAACCACTCCCAGAATTCATGGATGCGGGACTTATAGCTATTGGATAGTGTCTTGGAAACCGATTTTTTTCCCCAACCGAACATGTATTTAGCTCCTTGCGGTAGATTATATTATTGCCATTGAAAAAGGGGGCGGTTAGGGAGGCTTTGCGATGACCTCTCTTTTGAATCGGCGAGCGATATTCGTAAGTCTGGAAGTTCGAATTGAATAAAGAGGCGGTTCGATGTTTTTTGTAGCCGGATTTGCGGTAGGCTGAATCAGTTTTGCAGTGATAATGACAGACGGCGGCATATACAGAAGGCAACAAATGCAGGCGGCTCAACGAGATAGAGTTTAGAGAGTGAGGATATGGTTAACAAGGTCCGAATTCGTTGTCCAGGTTGTCAGACTTTGCTGCAGCTGTCGCAGGACACGCGTGGTCGCGAAATTGCCTGTCCAAAATGCCAGAAAAAATTTCGAGTCCCTGCAGCTGCGTTGGATGATGTCCCCTTAGCGCAGCCGATCGAAGATACTCGGAAAGCAGTTCCTATGGCTCAACCAATCGTTCCGATTGCGGCGCCAATCGATGAAGTCCATGAAGCGGTTCCGTTCGCTGCTCCAGTGGTACCGATGGCACACGCGGTGGACGAGCCTGCCCCGAAGGCAAAGATCATCTTGTCTTCCAATGCCCCGTCACAACCTCAACCCGCGAGTAATGACAAACCACAAGCCCCAATAACAAATGCTGGTGCCAGCGCGACGAAGGATCGTTGGATAGATGACAACGATTCCACCGGCTATAAGGCAGTAAAGACGCCAGAACCGAAAAAGAAACCATCTGGGATGACTTCCCAGGAAGAGAACCTGTTCAATACGGGCGTCATGTTATTGTTTGTGCCCTTGATCGCGACCGTGTTGCCTTTGATTAATCTACAGCTAAAAGTTTTAGTTGCGTTCGGCATATTGGCTCCCCTGTTCGGCATTATCTTTGGAATCGTTGGGGCAGTGATGATTGTCTTAGCGCGCCATCGAGTAGGAGATCAGATCTCAATGGGGGTTTCATCTGCTTTATTGACGGTCGGTTTCGGAGTGATCGGCTGTTTTGTTGGATTTGCTTTGAATCCCAATGGTCTAAATCTCGGTTGGGAGAATCAAGCTCATGATCGTGATGTGGCTGATGCTAGCTTTCCCGGTATCGATGGGCTCAATACGCATAGTGGCACCGATACCAGCCTCAACAATGGAAACAATAGCGTTTCAGGTAACCGCGATCCCAATGCAAATATTCCCGGCTATCGCCCACCAGGAACAGAGATCGATTCCAATCGCAGTTTTGGTCCTCCGACTCTTTCACCTCTCGATGGTTCTAGTCAGTCCAATCCAATGGCGACCGTTCCCAACTCCGACAATTCCAAACCGAAGAAAGAAGAGGGACAGCCGGAAACACAGTTCAAATTGGCAGAGGGGAAGAACTATCCAGATAATCCGGGTATTGAATTGAAACAAGGCAATGATGAAAGTTTGGAATTGTTGGCTAAGATGGCTAAAGCGATCGCCGCATTTGAACGTCAATCTGATATACCTGGAATGGATAAGAAAGAAATCGATGTTAAAAATTTGGTTGGATACGAAACTGGAGCAGGCTTGCTATACGATGACGTCGAGGTTAAAGCGCTCTGCGGTTTTGCTCCCATTGGTTATCTCGATCTAATACCGATTGAGCTCACGGAAACACAGTTTTCGCACGCATTGCGTCCTAAAGTGGGAGAGCAATTGATTGGACTTCAGCTGTCGTTTGAGAAAGAGCAGATTGTGGGCTTTCAAGGAGTCTTCCGTGGGGGCGAGGAAGATACAGATCGCAAGACGAATTGGATTGGAAGAGAGACAAATGACAAGCGAGATTCCATGATCCCCGAAGGTGGATCATGGGGATTCGTTGTGTTTAAAAATGGGCCAGCGAGTGTTGGTTTCGGTTGGGTTGCGAGTCACTAAAATCCCCTCAAGAGGACATTCAGCGTGAGACTATATATTATCTTGGCGTTGGTGTTTTTGGGCTCCTTCAACCTGCAGGCCCAAGACACCAGAAATGGAAAAGCGGCTCGAAGCTATCCACCCAAATTGGACGGAGCTACGGAGGAAACGTACAAGACGGTCGGCGATGTCGCACTGAAGTTATGGATTTTTCGCCCTGAGAAAAAGGAACCGGCTCCTGCCATCGTGTTCTTTTTTGGCGGAGGCTGGCAAAGCGGTACTCCCCAACAATTTGAAGAGCAATGTCGACATCTCGCCAAACGCGGGATGGTGGCGATTGCAGCCGACTATCGAGTTGCCAGTCGTCATCAAGTAAAACCTATCGACTGTGTTGCTGATGCAAGATCTGCGGTCCGCTGGATGCGGGCTAACAGCGAAAGGTTGGGAATCGATCCAAATCGAATCGCAGCAGCGGGTGGTTCTGCTGGCGGGCATATTGCGGCTTGCACTGCCTTCATCGACAAGTTTGATACGCAGGGAGAGGACAATAAGGTGAGTGCAATTCCGAATGCATTGGTTCTCTTTAACCCAGCCTTGGTGTTGGCGCCCATTGATGGGTTTGATGCAGATGGATTTGGGACTCGTGTACCCGAAGCAAGGCTGGGAACTAAGCCGTTCGAAATTTCGCCTGCCCATCACATCGCCGCAAATGCACCACCTACCATCATCTTCCACGGAAAAGAAGATACGACAGTTCCCTATGCCTCTGCGGAAGCCTTCGCGAAAAAAATGAAAGCACTTGGCAATCGATGTGAGCTCAATGGGTATGAAGGGCAAAAGCATGGCTTCTTTAATAATGGAAAATTCAAAGAAGTCACTCTTCAAGAGACGGACAAATTTCTAGTTTCCCTCGGTTGGTTATCTCCCTAACATTTTCATTCCGTTTACAGCCTGCAGCTATGGAAGTAGTGGTTGATCGTTTAGCCCGTATGCCGAAGGCTAGTTGGACAGCGCCAACTTCCGCGGCTTCGAGCGTCGTTTTTTTGTGTCGTATATTGACTTTGTAGTGTGGATATTTATTCCCAAAGCCTTGAACGCAGCTCGACGTTTTTTGCGA
>JAFLCP010000269.1 GCA_017303505.1 Planctomycetota bacterium
GCAGATCTGCATCACTTCGTAGAGAGCTACCGCGTTCAGTACCCGTGTTTGCGAGAAAAATAAAACCGTGACGAAATCGAAACGGTCAATCATCGGGTCCGCCACCCGCCCTGTGCGGGTGGTTCCCGCGCCTGAGCAGCTACCAATGCGAACGCCAAACCAATATAAAAAAAGCGTTGCTTCGAGTTAATCTCACGGGTGGCTGGGCGGCGAGAGGTTGGCGTCTCATTGATACGTGCTCGCCGCGCCCCAATGATCGACCGAGAAAAACATAAACCGCGAAAAGCACGAAAATCGCGAAATAGGAAAGAGTTCGCTTTCGACCAGCACCGCCTACAAGGGGCAGCGAAGTAATGGCCTTATGCCGTTTCTTCGCAAGTTATGGTGTGGCTAGTCATGAACACTGCCACCGAAATACCATCGCGACGATCTGGGCGGCGAGAGCTTGACATCATTTCGATACCGGCTGCCCGGGCCGCAATGAGTTGAGACAGCTTCACTTTGACATCTTCTCACGTACATTTGTACGTGTTGCTACAAGGAACCACCGACAAACAATTGGGAACGACTCCCACTCGGTGATGTCGCGTTGCGATCCCCACTTAGCCATCAAGTCATCGTCCCACTGGCACAAGGCCAAGTGGCGACGGAGATTATGTTCTTCGCTCATACGCTTTGGTAGCCGGTAAGTCGCGGCTCCACTGGCACGAGGCCAAGTGGAGGCCAGAGAGGTCCGGCGAAAACTCGGCTTAAGTGATCTCTTCACTTGTTGCAGTTTAGGGTGAGGCTAATGCAGCCCTGCTTATCCAACTCGCTAAGACTTTTTTCTTTGTAGCTTCAAAAAAGACCTACTACAATAACCTGAAGCAATCACAAGCAAGCCAGCCGCAATTCTGCAGACCGGTATTGTGCAAAACATTCGCGACATCATACCGATCGCGGCGGATGATTCGCGGTTAAACCATGGAAAGTTATCGAGCGGCTGAACGATGATTCTCACGAATCCAAGCAGTACAAAATCCGTATATTTTCCGTTCAGCTTGGTATTTGGTCCAACAAGCCGACGCATTAAGGAGACACTTGAACTGCAAGAGTCCTTTATGATTTCGGCTTACGCTCAAATCAATCGCGACCTCCCCAGCAATCCGTCGCTTAAAGTGTTGCATACTTTTGTCGAGAATGCTAATCAACTCGATTTACTCGATGCCCCCTCCAACCCAAGTTCGTTACTAGTAACAGCACTTCTGTGCGCATCCATTAGCACCGATTGCGACCTCCGCATCGCACTGGATCGCAGACGGTTCAAAACCATTGCTGTGCATGAGAGGGAAACGTTAACGAAAACCTGGGAACTATACAGTTGCGGTCACATCGAAGCTTTATCAGAGTTAATCGCAGAAGAAGTTCACACAACTTCTATCTTGGGTGAATTCGAAACCCTATTTACCACATGTCTGCCAAGTTACATCGACGAAAACAAACTCTCCGCATCCACACTTGATTATCTACTTCTCAAGAGCCTCCAAAACCGCAAGACCATTGTTGTCGCAAATGTTATCGGAAGTGTTTGTGCAGCTTTTCCATGGCTCCCAGAAATTCTGTTGCTCGTTAGGCTGCAGTCGCTGTTAAGTTCCGTTCTCGACCACATTCCACCACTCGACTTTACAACCGTCGTGACCCTGGAGCCTAAACTCTTCGACAAATTTCGTGACGGCGAATTCTGTCAATTCGAGTGCCTAACGAATACCCTGGGTGCGATACGGAGCCTATCGACATCTCCGCAAAATGTGCGATTCAAAATTGGAAGAAAGGAACTCTGCTTCTGGCGTTGAGCGCGTTCGAACAGTAACTTCACTACTGGGTTCGCAATCCGGACAGCATCACAAACTCGAATCGCTTGCCGACGATCGCAAGACGCAGCAAATTACCTCGCACATGTAGCGGGCAAATGGTTGGAATCGCACATCAGAAAGGAATCTTCTGCTTCAATTGCCAGCGACGATTACCATCACATAGTTTTCCTCTGAAAGTTCTCCACCATGTTTCGACCAATCCAAATTGCCGTTCTATTCATCTTGAGTGCTTCTGGACTGGATAGTCTCTTAGCCGATTCTCACCCTCCGTACACAGCGGAGTGGTTGATGAAAAATAGCGATCTGGTAGCGATTGTCCGCTTTGAAGAAGTCACTCGAACGCCGCTCGCTCCCAATACCTCTGAGCACTATTCCCGATTTGAAAGCACTGTCGAGATCATTCAGGCCTTTAAGTCAACAGAACAAGCGAAGACTATTAAGCTGGAACACTTCCGGTGGGCCAAAGAGAACACGAAAGTCCTAGCGAACCCCTCGTTTGCCGAATTGCAACCAGAACTGCTGACGCAACTCGATTCTTTGGAAATAGGTGAAACCGCCAAAGTAAAAGAGGGTGCCTACTTAGCTCTAGTCTTTTTGCGACGAGATGGCGAGCGCTACAAAGCTGTTACGCGAAGTCACGAAAGATATTCCATCCAAGGATTACTGGGGCGTTTTGATCAACTCCCGGAAAAGCAACAATAATCGCGCGTCGCAATTTTGCTGCCTCATCTTTTATCCGTGCCCTTCGAATGGAGAGACTCCTAATAAAACTTGTTGTTTATCTTCTTATTTCGAGCTGTTTGTTGTTTTTTTCTCCAGCTATCCAAGCGAGAGTCTTTATCATTCCTAGTCTATCGGAACTGCACTCCGAAAGTGATATCGTTATGGCAGCAGCGTTACAGAGCGTTCGCCCTACTTTAGTGAGGCATGGTAATGCCGTCGAAGCAATTGCACGACTCAAGGTGCATATGGTGCTGAAAGGGAAGTGCGAGGACGAAGTCGATCTTGAGCATCTCATTTACGCGAAGCGACTTCCTGGCTTTGAAATAATACGAGCAGGAAATGACTTGCAAAAGGTCGAATGGAACATAGGCCTAAAGCCAGAAGGCGATAAACTCATACCGGAAGAGAAAAAGCTTTACCTCATTTTCGCGAAAAAGACGGAGCAAGGCGGGCTGAGCGTTTATCGAACAAAATCACGCGATTGTTACGGGGTCTTTGAACTGTCCGGGTCCGATTCGAAAACGGCTTTGTTTGTGATTTCCGAAGACGAGAAAAGTCAAGAACGGAAAAGGAAAGCTGCAAGTCCCGCCGAGGAAGCCCCAGAACAGCGGTGATGCCCCATGAAAAAATCCTGTGGGGCATGTTGTACGAAAGCAGCTAGCGAAAACAGTTGAAAATCGACCGTAGTGAATCATGAGGGGCGTGAAATGACCAGCAGTTACAACTTCTATTTCGTCTATGCCATGTCGCTTGCTGTATTCAGTTCAAGCATCTCCGTAGGGCAAACGGAGTTGCCAAAAGTAGATGATGCCGTTATCGCCCAAATAGCGCCCAATAAAGTAGTTTTCATCGAACCCAAAGGAAGTCACGTAATCTCTTGGAACACTGAACAGGTCATCGATGGGAAAAACGACGTAGAAACGACGATATACCCAGTGACTGATGTATCAGAGAAAAGTTCGTTCAAACTTACATCAACATACCCATGGAGGATTGCTTTCTCGAAAGATCCAAACGGAAGAGAATTTGATTTGCAAAAAAACTCGCCTGAAATGGGATTCACTCTCAAGGAAACAAGTGAGGGGGTTGCCACGAACTCTTACGCACTTGACTTGGTAAGCAACAGTGCCGTACTTGAGGGTGTCACAGCATCAAATGTTGCCATTATCAAAACCGAAAAAGAGGTGTTTGGATTTTCTGGGAAGGAGGGAACACTTCGCAAACTTTTGCATAACACACAAGTCACAGATACTATTGCAATCGATCCGCGCGAGGCGGCTATTCTCTACTTCCCTTCCAACAGTAGCCACGCAGGATTTGCGTTCTCCTTCAAAAATGAACTTACACCACTCTTTGTTCTGCCAGGTTTTGCGGCCTACTCCGAGGACAAGATCGTCCAAGAGGGAGATAATCGAATCCCAAAGTTGTATGCACCTCCGCAAGGACATGCAGAACTGGCAGCAATCAACTCGGACGCGAAAATTAGTGGGGCAATTATCTATAGGGCGTTTTCCGAGCCTTGCGTTTTCGTGTGGAAAAATGATTTGCTCATTGACATGCTTTACCTACCTCCAAATCATCATGGTCAGTTTTTGGGATTCGTTGGTGACCACTTACTTGTCATAAGTTCCGACCGCGAGAAGAACGAATCCAATTGCATGGTCATCGAGATCATCGAACTTGGCAATAACGCAGCGGGACTTCGCAATGAAACATCGATCCTATCATGGAAATGCGTTTCCGCAGGCTTTTGTGATAGTCAAAAGAGTATCATCGCTGTCGATCAGGAAAACCAAATCCATCAACTCAAATTTGGCGTTAAAGGCCCCTAGAAAACGCTATCTGTAGATGAGGCATTTGGTACAAGAGAATCAAACGGAAGTCTCCCTAGCCTCCGCTCTGCTGCTACGGGTTAAACGCAATACCGTTCAATATTTTCTTAAATCGCGGCTCCTGCTAGAGTTAGGCTGTACCACCAACCACCCCCTAACAAGGAGCCGCGACATGAACGGGCAAGGATGCTCGCGCAAA
>JAFLCP010000027.1 GCA_017303505.1 Planctomycetota bacterium
TTTCGTACATACTTTTCCAGTGATTAATATTTCCGCGACTTCCATATCGCGGCCTCATTGAAGCCCCACCATTGGGAAAAGCTCAGTCAAATCGAGAGGGATTTCCGCGACTTCCATATCGCGGCCTCATTGAAGCATGACATCGCGGGGACATATCGTTTTGCCGGCGGATGATTTCCGCGACTTCCATATCGCGGCCTCATTGAAGCTGTAATCCCCATGATCCGATTTCGTTCATTTCAAATATTTCCGCGACTTCCATATCCCAGCCTCATTGAAGCTTTTCGTACAGGTTGATAACCAGCGTGCCTTCGTTTTATTTCCGCGACTTCCATATCGCGGCCTCATTGAAGCAAGATCGGCAAATCGTTTTTTACGTACTTCGACGACGTATTTCCGCGATTGAAAGATCGCGGCGTCATTGAAGCGGATAACTTAGCAATCGCTCGTTCGGGTTTCCAACTAAGTCGTTTTCACGCCTTATTACGGTTGCTTGGTAACCAACAGGATCGTGGAGAGAGTTCGCATGCAAAACATCGATTAACCGATGCTACCTTTTTCGCCGTAAACCTCACTGTTGATGCTGCGTTTACTTTGACACTGAGAAACATCAACGGTAAGAGTTACCGACAAACAAGTAACAAGTTGTTTTGACGAAGTGCTTCACTTAAAGCAATGGAACACGCAGCTCAAAACTATCAAGCGAATTGCAAGCCACTTTACAAGCCTAGTACTTAGGTTCCGCTTCAAACAACCCCAATCCGTAATGGCTTCCATACCCGAGCGCTATTGGCCCGATAACTGGTTTTGCGAATGTTAACCGAAAGCCGAAGCCATTATTGGATGAGCACTCGCCCCCTCCTTTCGTTCGCTGGCGTCGAAACTTAAGCCATTTCGTTTCTATTCCACCAAGCACGGTGTGATCGAGAGCCTCAATCTGAACTTGATCAGCTAGGTGAGCCAACCAAGAACGGCGAGCCAACTCACGACGCACAAGACGATCAAGTTCTCGTTTGGTTGCGGCGGCGTAGGACTCCGGATCTCGACGTTCGGATTTGCGGATCCTCAGATGGTCCGTTGGAACCATTGGGGTGCGTGATAACCAAACACAGGATTCTGCCAAAGTCGGAGATTGCCCGATTTTTACGTTCGTTCCACCAAAATCCCATGGCATTCCGATGCCAAGTAGAATTAGTTGTAAATCATGTCCGTCGCTTCCGTAGATCCCGCGTAATGAGGTGAGTACCGATTGGTCTTCGAAATTGAATCCTGCAGGCGCATAGACCATTACGTGTGTGATTCGCCCAGGGTTGTTCGGTCCATACGATTCGCAAAGGAAGTGAGCGTGACCATGACGCGTGCCGTGTTCTGCCAATGGATTGCCATCATTAGCTTTCCCTGAAAATACTGCGGAACACTGACCATCATTACGTTTACCCGATATTCCCATCAAATAGCAACGTAATCGTTCGCCCAGCAAAACCGCGTCCGTCAATCGCGGCAGAACGGTGCCTGCAACCGCATATCGAGCAACTGTTGGAAAAGAATTAGTTGGTTTGATGTAACGTTTTGATACAGAAGTTTTTTTCCAAGTTCGAACATAGCTAGCCCACTCGCTACCGGGAGGTCGATTCCATCCTGCTTTCCTCAACTCGCTTGTATCACATTGAAGTGCTTCGAATGTTGCCTGTGGGATTGAAGATTCGATCGCTGAAATCATCTTCGGAGTAAGTTTGATTTTGTCAGCAGACTTTCCTTTCGCAATCGCCTTCCCTTGCTCTTCTTTCAATCGCTGGAGAGCCAAAGCTTGAGTAGCTGCTTCCCGCCAACGCCCGAACGAGTTGCTATCAGTCAATCCCAGGAGTCGTACAAGCTCCTGGTCTTCAGCGACACCATTTTCGTCCAACGGTACGGTATCACAAATCAAGTTTGCAACTTCTGTCACGTCTGCTTCAACCCATGATTCTGCTCGACCGAAATAGTTAATCGATCGAGCAAGCTGCTTAAAAAGTGAAACTTGCTCAGGGGAAGGATTTGCTTTTGGCCAACAAATGATTAAACGATCCTTAGGATTGACTGTTACAAACGTGTCGAAAATCTTGGTCTTCGCATCGCCTGCCGCAGGCATGTAATGTCGAGTGTGTCCATCGAGGGTCGGCGGCAGTTGATACGATGGAGGCGAGGATAAAGTATCGATCAACGCTTGCATCTCCGCTTCCGGAACGTCTGGAAACTTGTGGTACCAAGTTGCAATCAAGGTCCGGAGGATACGCCAAGGAGATGGGGGCCATTCAACGGCACCTTCATTTACCTGACGTCCCCACGGCGTCGCATGGTATTTTCCTGTTAAAAACTTCAGTTCTAGGGCAAGCATAATTCACCTACTTCGAATATTTCAGCTTCGTAACTGCGGGATTTGCAAATAACTTCTTCGAAGCTTGAATAAGCGGTGGTATGGATTTTTCGAGAACACTTAGATCGGGAACGATATAACCGATAGGGCGTTTCACTTTAAGACCTTCGGTTACTTCGAGGTCGCATGCAGTTCTTAACCTGAGTCCTTCCGACAAGAATTTTTGAATCTTAAACAAAGACAATCCAATCAAAAGATTCTCTGCTTCATCTCCAAGGCCATAACCTCGTACTTGGGCTAGATCTACATTAAAGTACGCCGTTATTGCTCGTGCCGTATATTCGTCTCGATGATATGGCACATTCCCATAGCCTTCCGCGGCCTTACCGTAGGGAGTACTTTCGCCTGATGCTGGCTGAACTCTGTCGATCTTGACACCTCCCGCGCTGGCCACTTCGATACCACTGGCTTCTATGAATGCCGACAGCACACGAGGCAAGCGAACCACACCACCAATTTTTTCCAGAAACGTTCCATGAATTAAACTACAAGGATCGAACTTAAACAGAGCCTTGGCGAGTTTGCGGCGATCAAAAGGCTTGTTTGCTTCAAATCCAATCTCTGTTTTTATTTCCTCGAATTCCTTTGATTTCGACGACGCAATGTAAGGGGAGTTTAGTCGATGGGCTTCTCGAATTGAGTCTGTGACCGTACCATCTGGTAAGGTCGATTCGACATAGGGCAATCCGGCTAACGACATGACCAATTTCGACTCGCTTTCATCCCAGCAAACTGCTTCAAGGCGATTTGCCATTGACTGGGCGGATTCAACAATAAGGCAATCAACAGTGTTGCCCTCGCCATCAAATCCCTTGAACGTCGCGGCGCCAAGGTCAGGGAACCCCGTTGGTTGAAATCGTGAACCTTGTACAGGCTTCAAAGCAACTTCTAGTAAAAGCCTGGGATGATCCTTAAGTTCCTTAAAGTCGATCGTCATTTCTCATTATCTCCTGATGTTTTTTTGGCGCTCCGCCGCCGAGTTGTAGTACGGGAAACGACGGCGGAGCGTCGTTTTCAGCTTTCTAAATGCAATTACGAACTAACAACTCACTCAACGTCGATTACCAGTTCGATCGGATTGACCTCGTTTGCATTAAGGTCAGCATCGATCTGTTGTCGATGAGCATGAGCGTTCGAACCTGGACGCAAGACAATACTCGCTAGATACTCGGCATTTTTTCTACCTATGGGAAACATGAGAGCAGCAGCAATTCTCTTTGAGTCGAGAGAACTTACCGCAACCTGATTAATGGCGGACTTGAATCCATCAGACCGCAGGCGACGCGCAGCTAATCGTGTGGCCTCCAGTCCATCTCCGCCAGCGGCTCTTCGAGCTATTTGTGGGGTTAGCACTACCTGCTCATCGTACAAGAGATGGGGAAGAAAGCAGAGTTTTAGTAGGGCATATGCCGAGCTAGGAAAGTTGTTGAACTGGGATTTGCCAACATTTGAATGTACGGATCGTGAAATCTCCATTCGTTGTTCTTTGTTCTTCGGGGGCTCCAACAAGCAAAACGCCTTAAATAGGGCTTCGATTCGCTGCTCGTCCACCAAGTCATCTATGAATGCCGAAACGTCACTAAGTGAAGCTGAAACGTATCCGCGAAGTGGGGCCATTCGCGAAGCCGCGCCGTTCTCACCACGTGATGCCTCCATCAATCGACGAAGTAGAACATTGTTAAGATTTTTTACCAGTGAACCACTTTCCCAAACCAACCCAGGGTCGCTAGCTTCATCTGCCCATCTCGGATATTTCGAACGCAAATTTTGCGCATCTCTGCGAATAGGTTCCAAGTGGCATCGAATCGGCCCTACTTCTCCGTGAGTGACACTTCCAAGTGCTGCAGCCAATCGATACTCGGGAGAACCGTCATTCGATTTCAGTAACCAGGCGATATCTAGCAAGGGAAGCGGGCTAAGCCCACTACCCATATTACCGTTACGAAGCTCTTTTGAAATTGCAACGCTTGCCTCAGCTTCACCTAAGGCAATCAGCGTGCTCTGCACAGAGTTTGTGTCGGCTTTTTGGCAAAGGTCTAGGATTGAAGATTCAAGTTGCCTTAACGCGCGACCAGCACGTGCAGGCGCATTCTTTCCTGTGGCCGCTCTACGAAATCTTTCCAACCAAGTATCGATAGGTGCTAAAAGTTCCTCAACGCCGGGCGTTGACTTCACGCGGAATCGACCGAGCGGAATAGCCAGATACGCCAGACCGTTGCGTTGTTGAAAACCAATCCGCTGAAATTCGTCGATTCCTCTGTCGGTCCCGAGTGAAACAACCGCCCGTGCAAAATCAACTCCATTCCTGGCTTTTCTCGTTCGAGTCTCAACACGTCCTTCCGAAAACAATACGGATATCGTTTTGCAATTGGCTGGGATTGTCCAAAGTGGTAGCCACATTTCTGCCCGTGACGATTCCTCGTCAGATGCCGACGAACTTCCGTAACCTGCGCCTGCTGTTCGAACGCAAAACGGATAAGAAAGAGTTCCTCCTTCGCCTGATTCCAATTTCTTTGCAGATGCCGCTGCAAATAATAAGGACCCTTCAAGCATTAGAACAAAGTCCCAGGAATTAACTGTGCTATAACCATCGAATCCGGCGCCGTTATTTGAACCGCCTAGATTTCCTGGATCGAATTGGCCAATTGTCCCGCGATGCCGACAATTGCTCAAATCGCTAAACAAACATTCCCTGAGCAGGCCTTCGGAAGTTGGCAAAGAGCCTCCATCTGAATCGACCAATGTTAGCAAGTGTTGCATGAAGTTATTCGTAAATTCCAACCGACCATCGTTTCCACCCGTTCCGAGCAACGGAGGGTACTTGGGACCATCTGCTGTTAGGACGTAGGCAGCATCGAGCCAGTCAATACCTTCATCAGGCAAACGATTGCGACATGCCTGCAAGATTCGTTCCTTCTCTGGATCATCGCCAAAATCCGAGAGGATTTTCTGGCATTCCTTAATAACCGCTCTATAAACACTTAGGCGTTTAGAACTCGAACCACTTATCGCATCAATCGCAACTCGATTGTCCTTCGCGTAAAACCCACTTCCGCCATTCCACGGCGCGACGATTGGAGTAGGACTATAAGAATTCCTGAAGAACTCGATAATTCCTGCTTCATCCAAATTTGATTCCAGCCAAAATGAATCATTCTTCCACCATCCCGTAGCCGTATGGTCTGCCTGCTCTGAAACAAGACGAAGAACTCCAAGAGCCTTGAGATAATGAGCAAGCGGTGTTGGTGAACAACCGACCAAATTCACTTGAAAGCGATTGCCATTCATGACCGATCTCCTTGAGCAGAGCCACGCCAATCGGCAACGCGAACCAGCGTTTCAAGAAATGCTAAACGAAATGGACCAAATTGATCTCGCAAAACAATACTTCGAGCGAGCCAACTGGGCCCTTTCTTAGACTCGCCAAGTTTCATCAATTCCAACGACAACTCGATCTCATGCGAGAAGTCACCCTCGGGATTCCCAATTTTTATGGGAGGCAGTCGATCGCCTTCCCAAATTCCTCGAGCGAATAGTTTGCTGCAATCATCGGGGCGTTCTTCGTTTGGCATACTCCGAATGCTCATACGGACTTTGCCATGGTGGGCGGCAATCAAATAAGCAATGAGGTCAGCATTCTCGTCGGCTGGATACTGCTGTAGCCACGCTAAGGCACTTGCCAATTCGTGCCGAAGTCCTGGTCGATTAAAGGCTTTCACCAATGTCGTCTCATCCGACTCCCCAGCCTCCGCTCCCAGGGGGATCTGGTACCTGAGATATCCTTGCTTCCCTGATTTCGCCCAAAGCTCTGAGGAGGAAAGCGAGTCATTCACTGACAACATCGCTCCTTGAAAGGCTGGATGTGCTTTACCTACATCATGCCACCATGCGGCCCGCACAACTGCTGCCCAAGGGATATCCGGAAAATCCATCTGCAAACTGCCTCGAAGTAAGTCAGCATTTGCTCCGACAAACCGGAGGTGCTCTTCGATCGTTAGCGGGGAGGTACTTGTGTTTTCCAGGTCTACGGCATCATCGACGTAACGATCGCCTACTAGGATTTCGCGAACAGGTCCATCTTTCACTTCCCCTGTCCAACCAAGATTCGGAGTGTAACCTCCTGCTTTCGAGTGAAACAACAAAGTCATACCGGGACGCACAGAATTTGCTGCAACGACGCCCCACTCCTTTTCAAGTGAGTTCCAACGGTATGCTGAACAATCTTTTTCTTTAGCCTTCTTAATGAAACCGGTATTGCCGCGTAGGCTCGCCACCGCTACCGCGCACAACTCATCTCGACTCGGGGCCGGAAATTGAATTTCCCTGTTGCTGTTAAACGGATCTGGAGGACCACCACTTTTGGCATCCCAATTACGCCAGTACACCAGAACGTCACTTTGATCCCCTTCACGGATGTATCGCGAGATATCGAGATCGTTTCCACTCAGATCTGCTGTCGTATCAAATAATTCGATGAGGTCCTTTCGGCGCAAGACATGAACTATCGCCTCACCGGTTTCCACTTGAACATTTGAAATAGCCCCTGGACCAACATCTGCTAGCAACTTTATTGCTTGTCTGGCAGAGTCGAGGTCAGCAACTTCATAAGGCAACGCATTGCTTGCTGATTTCTTTGGATCCGAAGTGTCGATATCAACCCAAATTACCTGTGCAGGAGCATTTCCACCCACGCCACAACTTCCTCGTCTATTGCAACGACCAAAACGCTGGACGAGAGATGGCCATGGCGCCAATTCAGTGATCAGAGTTGTAGCGGAGACATCAATGCCCGCTTCAATAGCCTGCGTCGCTATGATAACTCGTCCAGGTCCCTCCTTGCTGATAGTGCGTTCATCAAGGGCTCGTTGCTGAATCAAGTCTCGATCTGCTTTACGAAATCGTGAATGTATGAGTTCCAGTTCAGGACTCTCGCTCTTCGATTTTTCAAATATCTTGTTCAATAACGCGTATACTTGCTGGGCTCGCGACACCCGATTCATAACGACTAACGTAAGAGTGCCTGACACGTGTTTGGCCTGAATCAGCTCAGCCAATTGTTTTTCATAACCCGCTTTATTGTCTGGTGTAAGCTTGACTTCGGCTTGCTCACAAGGCTTGGCTGCGGTTAAGAGCCTTGCGACACGTTCGTGTTTGCGATCATCATCCTGGATGGTCTCACTTCTCCATGATCCGCCTTCGGGCAACGGATGATCGACGGTAGTAATTGGCTTAGCATCGAGCGTAGCTGACATCCATAAAGTGTGATGCTGCCCAAAGGTCCTTAGCTTTTTTCGAAGACCAGCAAGTTGAGCGGATGTGGTAAGCCCTACTCCCATTAACTGGGTTTCATCCATCACCCAAAGACAGTCATTATTCAATAGTGCGAAGTCCACTGGCCATAAATAGCGACTCATCCCGTAGCCCCGATTCAGGCATCGAGACAACAGCATATCCTGAGTGCCAATTAGAATTCCATCCCGCTCCGGATGCTCATACCAGTCGCCTGCATCTGCGCCTCCCAATAGTAAGTGAACCCCAACGGCTAAGTTTTGCTTAGTTGACTGCTCAATATTCTCGATCCATTTAGCTGTTACATCTCTTGTTTGTTCGACGAGTGTCCTCATTGGGAGGCAGTAGACGAGTCGTCTGGGTGTCTTCTTGCGAATGATATCAGTGGCAAACTTACGTCTATACAGCCATGTCAACACCGTGGCGGCGGTTTTACCAACACCGGTAGGAACGGACAGTAGCTCAGGTAGGTCTGCAGCGTTTGCTAATCGAATTTGATAGGGATATGGTTCATATCCTGCTGCAATCTTATACAAGTCTTGAATTAGCATAATACACCCGAGATTGTGATGAGTTGCATGCCGCATTCCAAAGGAGTTTGTTACTGAGCGTTAGCGAATTCGCATTGCTAAGAGAATAAACCGCGTTTTCTCGCAATCCACCTCCTCCTTATCGCCGGGTCCACCTGCGGGCTGCAATTCGGCCACACATCGAAACGCTGCAGCGGACTGAATGTAACCTTGCAATTCTTTAAGCTTCATCGGAAACACCCCCATTTATTGGACGCTCAAGCGAATAGGTACGAGTAAGGGAGATTGCAATCTAGCAGACCTACTGACACCTTTGGTCACTTGTTGCTAGCAAAAACAGAAAAAAAACAGTGAACAGCCACCCCTCGAAAAGGGCGACTGTCCACACGATCGAACACAGCGAAAACGCTTACTTGGTCACAGAGCACGACCACTGGTGCGGCGAGGAATCGCCCTTCGAGCGATTGTTTTGCCATTGAAGCGGTTGAAGATTAGAGACATCATCGCTACCACCGTTGGCGACTGCGATAATGTGATCGATTTCCCAACCCGTCTTGATAAGTTCTCCATAGTGGAGCCAAGCAATTAACGCTCCGGATCATTTTCGCGCATTTCGGCAACGGGCAATCGCTTCCATTTTGATTAACTACTCCTTGGCTTCTGCTTCGATAACAGGCCCTCATGGCAACCTCGCATCCTATCAGAAACCGCGATGCTCACTTTTGTCGCGACTGCGGTGGACCTTTGAAAACACCCTTCTGAAGACTACAAGATCTGCGAAAACACGACGACGAATGGCACACAGCAGGAGCCCAAAGATGTTTGCGAATCACTTTCTCGTGAGCATCGCATCTTTTGCGAGTTTTGTGGTTGTCGTGTCGAGAATGGGACAACTGTTTGCCCTAAGTGCGGGCGAATAGCTTCTCATCCGTAAACCAAACCTCTGCCCAACCCACAGCTCGATGGACTCGAATTAACTTAGCCTAGGCTAACTATTCGGAAATAGAGATACTTTGGACGAGACTGCGATTCACCGCACAACACAACCGCGACGCAGCGTTGCGTTTCGTCGCCTTCGATCGTCACATCTGCCCGTTGTTCGCTGCAATTGGACCATTCAAGCGTTAGAGGCTCACGAACATTACAGAAGCCGGGACCCACTTGGGCTAATTCGTGCTGAATGCCCTCAATTGTGAGCCAGCCGCGTACTTGAGATGAGCGCATTTTCGAAAACGCACCATTAGGATTGATGTAACCACGGTCACTGCTGCGATGTCATCTCTAAACGTAGTGTGGGTCGGAGACCCACACTACGCTTGTCCTTGGGCCTTGATTAAGACCTTACGATCTTGCCCTGCGGCTACTCGCATCGCTACTCCTTCTCTGGTAAATTTCCAACGATTTCTCGATAAATTCTAGGGTGTGATCCAGAGCTAATGTGCGATGAAAAATCCAATGGCTTTTGCAGTGAAGACGTTTGTGCTGGGCCATGCGATTAGCAAAAGCCTCACACATCCTTATGAGGCGGTTTCCATCGATGGCGTTTGGGGGCTGAGGGACAAAGAGAGAAGCAATCCGAAAAATTATCGAAAAGAAGAATGGGTTGGATGGGATATTGAACCCTCGAAGTTGGTCCGAATTGCTACGGAAAATACTCGCGGCTGGCATTTTTTGGGTGCAATGATTCCCAATAACGAAGATCCGGACGCTGGCCGCGACGCTTATAAAGAACTGGGTTATCGCCTGCTCAGCACCGAACCGTTGTTTGTGCAAGATTTGAAACGAATTCCCAACAAAACATCACCTGCCAAGATTTCCCGGATGAAGAGCTTGGAGCAATCGCTCGCATATGCCAAAGAGGCACGCATCAAACCTCTGCCAAACTCAGTACTGCAATCCGATTCGACATGGCGCCATTATTTGGCTACGCTCGACGAACAAATCGTAGGCTGGGTGAGCAGTATTCAAACTAGCACCGGAGCAACTTGGTGTGCGAATTTTGTCGTTCGAGAAGCCTACCGTCGCCAAGGAATTGGAAGCGCCCTGCTAGCGCAAATGCTGCGAGATGATCGTCGACAGGGTGTTAGCCACTCGATTTTACTTTCGAGCCACACAGGAGCGCACGTCTATCCAAAACTCGGCTACCAACAAATCGGCACGTTGCTTATTTTGGCCCCCAAAAAGCGTGCGTAGTGTGGGTCGGAGACCCACACTACGAAAAATTGTTTTTATACATGGTGCGGGTCGAAGACCCACGCTACATGAGGTCGTTTTTATACATAGTGCGGGTCGGAGACCCACACCACGCTACGTTCCTCACTATTCGATATGGCCTTCGGCATCGATTTCGCGGAGTTGGCGGAGGATGTCTTCTGCAGCAGACATCGATGGTGTTCGGCCCAACAAAACGGGTGCCTGCTCGACCAATTTCTTTGCATCCATCAACGGCAAACCACATGCGTTTTTGACCAGTTTCACCGCTTCGATCTTCTTAGGCCCATAGCGCAATAGAAAGACCTTAAAACCTGTGGTTACCTTGGTTGGATCTGCCAATACAGGTTCGCGCCGAACCGGATTGGCTTGCGGTACATCTGGGCCATTGGCTCGCACAAAGTCCATGTAACAAAACGCAGCTGCCATCGTTTTCGCATTACCCTCGCGAAAAGCATCGATCAGTTCATCTAGCGTCCCGTTACGCTTCTCTACCTCTTCCAAGTATCCTAACAACACACGCGGATGCTGGCGATTCGCAAATTCAACTTGCGACCACCAGTCGCTGGTCACCTTATCTTCACTTCCCCATTTCATTCGCTGCTTCACCGCTTCGATCTTGCGTCGCAGTCGCTGTTCCGACCAACCACGGGTTTGCGTTAAGCCATTGACCTTTCGCTCAGCACTCTCCAAATCCGACAAGTCGGTTCTCAACTTGCGTCGCCGCAAATCGGGATCTTTCTTTTGCTCTAAAATCTCTTCCATCATCAACGCGATTTGTCCCACTTCGTGAGCTGACGTTAGGTAGGCTTGAAACGGAGGGACTTGTCCATCACCCAAAAACACCGTGGCGGGTGACCCAAACAATGGATGTTTCTTGGCCGAGTGTATATCGCCCGGCAGCAATAGTGGGCGAACCGCCAAGGTCCAACCATGAGCTACCATCGAATTTTGGTGCTGAGGTTCAGGCTCATCGATGGTCGATGGTATCGCGATGGTCGTTATCCCTGACCGCCGACTAAAATACTCAGCACTTCCAATATCTAAACCACCTGACAGCGCGATTTGGCTCTGAAAGCCAGAGAGCACCACGTCAGCATCTTTGTCATAGATCGCGGGAATCTGCGCGATCGACTGCACGCCTGCAATAAATGCGTAGCGCCGCTCACGACAGGTATGCAACGAAACATCCAACCCATAAATGGGTCCCGAGGCGGCCAACTCATCGATCAAGATAACAGTCTTATTGGGCAATTGACCGGTCGGCGAATCACAAGCCTTGCGTTGAATCGTTGCCAACAGCCGACTTAGAAATAAAGCGATTACAGGCCGTAACTTCTTGATCGAATACTCATCGATTTCGACCACTAACAGCCCACCTCGCTCGACAAACTTATCGAGGTTTAACTCTGGTTTTGCTAGAAACGGAGCAATCTCATCGATGAATGAAGTCGCTTCGCTGATGGTCGCAGTAATCGTGTCCGCATTTTTATTCGCGCTGTTGACGTACCGTGCGAACTTTGCGAGGACAGGAAAGTCGGGATGCTCGTCAGCAAAGGACGCAAATTCACCCGTCAAAATCACTTTGCGAACTTCCCACAACGTTCGCTGCTCTTTAGGATTGTCGCGACAAATGGCTGCAATCGCATGACAGAGCCATTCTTCTGCTTGATTGTACGCCCAAGCTCCTTCACCAAATCGCGAAGTGGCCGCCGCATTGCCCACCAACACCGCAGCTACTTCACCTGCCTTAGCCAAATCTTCGCAACCTTCAAGAGCCGTCCAAGCCACTGTTCGATCGGGCTTTAGCGGCGCTAACAACGTGATCTCGCGGTCGCGTTTATAGGCCTCGGCCATCTTGCGAACCAAGTGCGTTTGCGACTTCCCCTTGATGTTGATATACACCATGGACCAACCTTCGCGAATCGCATGACAAGCAGCAGGGAAGATCACCTTTTGTGTCTTACCTGCACCCGCTCGCCCCACGACCAACAAGTTCGGCGAATCCTTACCAAGTGGCACTGCCAAGCCGTCGAACTTAAGGGCACTCACCTGAGGATCATGCGCCATCGCATGTGTCTCAAACAACTGCACATATTCTTCCGGATTCTTTTCGGCTGCTTCCCACAAATCGAGTAGCTCTTTGCGCGATGCCAAGCGCGCATTGCCAAAGGGGCCATCCGGAATGTTGCGCGTACCAGGTGTGGGCATCTCTTCGGGTGAACGAAAGTGAATCGTCTCCCACTCCTTGCTCAGATTCTCAGCAGGTGGGTTCCCCTTCGCCGGCTCCACTCGTGCTACTTCATCCTGTGTATTCTTGTTTGACGGATCTCTGTTGGATTTTTTTTCGTTGGAATACCCATCTTTGGATCGATCATTGCCTGACTGATCATTGCCCGCCTGATCCTGGCTCGAATGCTCATTATCGGAATGCTCATGAAATTGGCTCATGCTCTCTTTCTCCCTCGCATCGATTCGAATGAACCTATATCGACACCCCCGTCATCACTTGCGCAGGGGCTAACCCATTTGATTCAACTGCTGTCGAAGACCATTGGTGTCGCGATTTGATTCATGCATCAAATGCGCACGAACTCACGACTGGATGTTTACAAATAAAAAGAAGTCGCCTTGAGAAGGCGTAAGCGCAATCGCTCCCTAATTGCGTCCGAACCATTAAGATTGTGGACCATTTCGCTTGTGAAAAGTTCACGAAAACGGTCCCCTTTCACGCGATTTTTGGCAAAAATCGAGCCCCTCAGCCCTCATTCCAAATGAGGACTCCCTACCTGGGTGAATTAAATTTCAATACAGATAAAATGGGCAAACGTTTTCACAGTCTTAACGCATCGAGTAGAATCGCGTTCAAGCTGGGACATTGAGCACAACGAAACCGTATCCCAGCATCTCTCCGAATTCTCTTTTCCCATAAACAAGCTTCCCATGATCCACCGCATCGCTTTGTTTTGGTTCGGCTGGGTTTTAATCAGTTCGCTGACAATAGCTCAAGAGAAAAACAATCGTCCCCCTAACATCATTTTCATTTTGACAGACGATCAGGGTTGGGGAGATGCACACTTCGCTGGGCATCCTTATCTCAAAACACCCAATCTAGATCGCTTAGCGAAAGAAGGGACTTGGTTCGAGCAATTCTACACTGCCGCAACAGTTTGCTCTCCTAGTCGTGCGGCTTTCATGACCGGAAGGTATCCGGCTCATTTTCATATTCATGGTCATTTTTCGACGCATGATCAGAACAGCGCTAGACACATGCCTGATTGGCTCCCGCCCGAAATTCCGAACCTCGCCTCTCTATTGAAAAACAATGGTTACCGAACTGCTCATTTCGGCAAATGGCACTTGGGCAATAATCCTGGAGCTCCACCACCAGAAGCCTACGGTTTCGAAGTCTCTAAAACCGTGAATTCGAACGGACCTCAACTGGGCGACGAAGCGAAAGAACCATTCTTCCGCGCCCGCTCAACGGGGCTGATGATCGATGAATCGATTCAATTTATTCGTGATCATCAATCGCAACCGTTCTACATTAATCTGTGGACACTGGTGCCACACGCTTTGCTCAAACCGACTCCCGAACAACTGTCCGTATACGCAGACCTAAATCCTATGCACAGCGACTTTGCCTCCATGCCCTGGATGAAATCTTATTTACAGAAATCGAAAAATCTCAAGAGCCAGATGCAAGTCTATGCTGCTTCCATGACCGATTTAGATACGCAAATCGGACGCTTGCTCGACGAACTCGACCGCCTGAACCTCACCAACGACACAATCATTTTCTTTTCGAGCGACAATGGCGCTGAGGATTATCGTGTTAGCAACGCAGCTAATGCGGGCGTAGGAAGCACAGGTATCCTGCGAGCTCGCAAAAGGAGTATGTATGAAGGTGGTATTCGCACTTTTGGTATCGTGCGTTGGCCAGGCAAAGTAAAAGCCAACCATCGTAATACGACCCAAGTGGTGGCTGCCGTCGATTTTCTGCCAACGCTATGTACCATTACCCAAACATCGCTTCCCTCGACACTTGAAAGCGATGGTGAGGATATGTCTCGTGCCTGGCTTGGCGAAAATGTAGCACGTCGCAAGCCACTTCATTGGGAATGGCTCTTCAATGTCCAAGGGGCGAGCGATGGTTACATGCCACCATCCTTAGCAGTGCGTTCAGAGAATTGGAAACTTTTTGTAAATCATGATGGTTCCAAAGCGGAACTCTACGACATCACCCTTGATCCAAGCGAACAAAAGAACGTTGCAACGGAGCATCCTAGTATTACAAAACAACTATCTGAATCTGCCATTTCATGGAGTCAATCTCTACCCGCGAGTGAACTCCGTAACAAACCTCAGTCCAAGTCTCAGAGTAGACCTTCTGCGAAAACTGGAAACGCTCCCAAGTTAGATCGTGCAGCAATCTTCTCGCGTTGGGATAAGAACAAAGACAAACAGCTTGATCCTGACGAGTACCGACAAGGCGTTAAGGCTGCCGATCACGAAGTGCGATTCAAGAACTTCGACAAAGATGGTAATGCAAACCTCAGTTTTGATGAATTTGTATTCCCAAATGGAAAGCCCAATACAACGCAAACCCCATCCTGAACAGGTAGTTCTGCATATGAATCTTTACCGCTTCCTAATTGCATTGGCCTGTCTTTGTCTCCCCATTCACTCGAATGTTTCAGCCGCTCCTCCCAACATTCTTTTCCTCCTCAGCGATGATCACTCGTATCCCTTTCTAAGCGTCTACGGGAACTCATGCGTTCGCACTCCGAATCTCGATCGGTTGGCTTCAGAGGGGATGAAGTTCCATCGCTTCTTCACCGCTGCGCCACAATGCGTACCATCTCGAGCGGCACTTATGACCGGACGGTCGCCGGTAGCCGCACGCATGACTCGCTTTTCGTCACCATTGCCTAAAGATGAAATCACGTTTCCAGAAATCCTGCGCGACCAAGCGGGATATTTTACGGGAATTTGCGGACGAAGTTACCATCTCGATGGTAACGTTAAAAGCAATCCCGTGATGGGTGAACTGCTGCGACAACACAATATGCGAAGTTTCTCTGAACGTGTTGACTATCTCAATACTTGTAGTGACGGAGAAGTCGCTAATCAAGTGAAGATTTTTCTGGACAAAGTTCCAGAAGGAAAGCCATTTTTTCTGTGGGCCAATTTTAGCGATCCACATCATCCCTGGAACGCCGATTCAAAGTTTCGCCCTGACCCAAACACGCTATCCCTTCCCACCCATTGGCCAGATCTAGCCGGCATGCGAAATGAGCTAGCCGACTATTGCGCCGAAGTCAATCGACTCGACCAAACGATCGGTGGCATCATCGCCATTCTCGAAGAGCGCAAACTTCTCGACAACACACTTCTCGTATTCTGCGGCGACAATGGTGTCGCGTTACCGCATGGCAAAGGTTCCCTCTATGATCCGGGGGCAAACGTGCCATTCTTCGTTCGGTGGCCAGGGGAGATTCCTCCACAAGGAGACACATCCGCGTTAATCAGTGGTGAAGATCTTGCTCCTACACTTCTAGATGCAGCGGGTCTCAAACCCCATGAAAGGATGAGCGGCAAGAGTTTCCTTCCACTCCTTAAGGGCGATTCCTATGAACCGCGCAAACATGTTTTTGTCGAACGTGGACCACATGGCTCAGCTCCCGTAACCACCAACATCACGAGCTCATCGTACGATTTGTCGCGAGCAGTCCGCAGTGATCGTTACAAGTTTATCTATAATGCCACACCTTGGATTCCCTACTCTCCAGTCGACTCTGCAGCTGGTCCAAGTTGGAAGCAGATTCAAGCCGCCCACAATTCGGGAGGGCTCCCCAAAGCTTTGAGCTCAACTTACTTTACCAAGCCTCGTCCAGTGTACGAACTCTACGACTTAGACAACGATCCGTCGGAGTTGAATAATTTGAGTGGCAAAGCCGAGGTAGCAGAAGTAGAGGCAGATCTACGCAGAGCCTTGGCTGAAAAAATGATACTGGACTTTGATTACTTGCCATTACCCAAACTAGAAACGGTAACTCCGTAGTAACATCATGCGAGTAAGCTAGGCCCGAAAATCCTAAGCGTTGTGGCCACACAATTCATTCCGACTTCAGACCGACGGTGTTGATCGAGACTATTTTATATTTCGATGGCGTTTTCTCGTCCGTCTTTTTGTCGACATAAACCATCTCCTGCAACGGCTGCTGCGGAGTGTCGCTGTATTGCAAACCTTGAAAAACGGAGCGACCAAAAGGATTTTTGACGTCGCCGCCAATCGTAGCGACAAGCTTGTCGTCTCGATAAATTTCAAATGCCGCTAGCCCACTTTCTAGATCACCCTCAGCCTGCCATCGAATCTCGTTGCCTTTCACTTCCACCATCTTCACTTTTGGTGGTGGAGTTGTATCGATGACATTCGTATCCTTCACATACTGCTCCCACAGTTTTGCCGTCCGCTCATCGATATGCCAACTCGCTTGCAACTTGTCTCCTGCAAATTCTTCATCCGATTTGGTGAATGAACCTGTTAAGTCGCTATAGTAGGCTCCTGAAAGAGCAATCTTCTTGAGCGCAACTGATCCATCTGTTGCAAGTCGAGCCGTCAAACATGCATCCAACCATGGGATCGCCAAATATCTTTGATTGCCGCACTCATGACTTGTTAATGGATCAATGGCCACCGCAACCAACCCACCTTTGCTTCGAATCGCATTAAAAAACACTTGATTCGCAGGCCAGACACCTGAAAATCGACTGGTCGTATCCGACACACCTTCTTTCGTTCCCAGGTTGCACATGATCGGTACCTGCAATGCCTCATCGCGCAGCATATGGGCCTTAATGCCGCCACGTTTTTCGTCCGCCTCCAGCAAGGGAACACCCGATCGCAGCCAAGCTGCCGCGACCCGCTCTGGGTACATCAAAGCCATGCCGCCACACCAATGCCCACCGCCGCTATGTCCCCACAATGCCCACGGAACCTCAACGAGTTCAGGATGCCCGCTGAGCTTTCCCAAATCGCGAAGAGCACTCTGGAACGCGCCATCCGACCCATTCCGCGGATCGCACCACATCTGACAATCGGCCTTTTCGGGTTGTTCATAAGCGGGAGACAACAAAGCGCAAGAATGCTTGAGGGCTAAAGCTTGCCAGTGAAGATCGTAAGCTCCCGTGAGCCCCGATTTACATGAACCTTCGCCACATCCATGTTGATGAACGATGACTCCGCGCAGCTTACTGACATCTGGAGGAATCCAGATGGTGTAATTGACTCCAAAGATCAGTTTTCCTGCTTCGGTCGATGGCTCATATCGGACGCGATAATAGGGCGGGTTTGCATCTGGGAAAACGTCATAAGGGGCTTGCTGCCCCATAGCAGTCAGGCCACAACACATCAGCATCAAAACGAATATACAGCCGCGTAGTTGCATTTGCATGATGTTTTTCCTTGCGCTCGAGCGAGCGTTTCAATTTGCAATCCATAGTACGACTTAAGAACCGAGCACCTCAAAGCCATTCACTCCACCACTGGTGCTCGTCCCAAATCGATCGACTTCCATACCCATGTGATGCGCGAGAGATACAAACAAGTTCGCCAGCGGCAAGTTGTTCTTCTCGTCGAATGCCAAATGTTGGCCATGTCGGAATGATCCCCCAGCGACAAGCGTGGGCACGTTATGCCAATCATGGCTACTAGCGTTACCCAAGTTCGAACCAAACAATACCGCCGTCTGATCTAGTAGCGGTCGACCACTTTCTTCTATGGATCGCATCTTGTCCAAAAACTCTGCAAAGGCAGTGAACTCCGCCGCTTCAATAACCTGTAACTCGGCAATCTTCTCGGGATCTTTGCCATGATGGGACAAATTATGCCAATCGTTTTTCACACCATCAATCGTGGGGACTGCGTTCATACCACTCAGTTGAAAAGTGATATTGCGAGTGGAATCGCTTTGTAACGCTAGAGCGATCATGTCATACATCATACGTTGCTTGCCAATCGCATCGTTGCGGTCTGCGATATCACGTGGCTCTTTGGCATCGGTTTGCGGCTTAGGCTTATTGACCCAACCTTCTGAAACTTGCAAACGACTTTCTAAATCGCGAACAGCGGACAAATATTCATCCAACTTGTTTCGGTCACGAGCGCCTACTTCGCCTTCGAGCTTTTTCGCTTGGCCCAACACGGTGTCCAAAATGCTTCGTCCACGCTCCAACTTGCGCATCTCTTGCGCGATCTCCTGAGGCGAACCGGTCATAAAAAGCGCACGAAACAATCGCAGCGGAGACATCTCGCCTGGAATCTCTACGCCGCTGGCTGTCCAGGACATCGAGCGTCCACTAGTCGATAGAACCAAACTGGGATAACGGGTTTCGGCACCGACTTTTTCCGCAAAGAATTGATCCAACGAAACCGTATTGCGAAACCCTGCCAGGCCAGGTCGTTGGGCCGACGTAAGCCAAGTCATCTCCGACGCATGACCGCTGTCGCCTTGTTGCTCGGGATGAGACAGACCAGAAAACACCGTAAAACAATCGCGATGTTTTTCAAGAATCTTCAAATAGGGTGTCAGTTCATAGTCCGCCCCTACCTGACTCGGATTCAGAAACGGTGTGTGAAAGCCCAACGTCGCACAGGCCGCCACAAATCGTTTCGGTGGTTGTGCCTCTGCCGCTTCCGCTCGGCGATACATCGCTGGGCACATAGCCTCTAGTAAAGGCAAGCCGATCACAGTTGCCCCAACACCTCTCAAGAAATGTCGCCGCGTTAATGCCGGACGTGAGATATGGGGAACCCTATTTGATGGCCTCGTATTTCCCATTGGTTATCCCCTAGTTTCCCATTCTATGTAGAACATCATTCCAGCCTTGCGACAACGACGAACCCGCTGCGAAATACTTTATTTGCTTCGGAAAAGCTCACTGACAACCACTAACTGCAGCAAGTCACGAATGCCTTTTCCCGGCTGTGTTGCTGCCTCAGCAATTCGATCCAATTCCTCACGATCCGAAAAACCCATCTCACGTCCCGTCGCAAACGTGAGCAATTTTTTAGCAAATGCCAGCGCCAATTGCTTCCGATTTTCTGCCAACAACTTGCGAAACTCAACATAATTCGCAAACTCTTCCCCCGTCATCAATTCACCCGACGAATCAACGTTGGGGCCAAGTTTGTATTGCACACGTCGCCCTAAGATCTCTTTGTTGACACGTTCCCCCAAGTCCGTTGTACGAAATTGATCACGCCAGCCACCGATCGGATCGAAAGACTCCAAGGCAAAGCCTGGTGGATCAATCATACGATGACAACCATTGCACGTGTCTAGACTTCGATGTTTGTCCAATAGTTCTCGCAATGTTGATGCGCCGCGGATATCCGGTTCCACACCAGGAACACCAGGGGGCGGTGGAGGTACCGAGTATCCCAAGATACGTTCGGTAACCCAAGCTCCGCGTACCACGGGTGATGTATTCGTCCCATTTGCGGAAACTTTCAAAATCGCTCCCTGAGATAATAAGCCACCGCGTACGGAATCCTTCGACAGTTGAGTTTGACGCACATCAGGTCCACGTACATCATCGATTCCATAGTGCTCTGCCAACCTCTCATTCAACATGGCATAAGGGCTTTCGACCAGTTCGCGCACATCCCTATTGGCTTCAAACAAATGTCGCAAATAAGTGCGTGACTCGGCAAGCATCGACCACTGCAAATAGGGATCGTATTCGGGATAGAGCTTCTCATCGGGGTTGGTGAAGTTGATGTCGGCTAACTGCAACCAACTGTTGCTAAAGTCCGTGACAAAGCGTTCAAACTTTTCGTTCTTCAGCAATCGTTCGGCTTGCGCTACCAGTTGCTCTGCATCCTGCAGTTTGCCTGAGCTTGCTAACTCCATCAGAACGGAATCAGGTGTCGTGCGATTCAAGAAATAGGACAAGCGATTCGCGATTTCAAAGTCATCTAATTTCGGACCTTTCTCGCGGAGATAAAGAAAGTCGGGAGAACATAAGATCGCCACCAGGGCGGTCCGCAACGCTTCATCTGCAGTCGCTTTTTTGTTCAATTCTTGCTCGAACAAATCCATGTAGGCATCGAGTTCATCCAATTTCACGGGGCGACGGAAGGCGCGTTCCGCAAAACGCTGCAACACCGCCTGAACAGCAGTTCGGTCGTCGGTCAATTTCAAATCGTACTTGGGGAGATACTCGATCCGATTTCGGTCGCGGGCATTGCGGGGTGGCAGCTCCTGTCGATCAAGGCCTGCGTAAATCTCTGCTTGAAAGTTGCGTTCGGTCGCGCGAGGAAGGGGGCCCTCCAGTTCGATGTCCAAAATAGCCAAGCCTGCCCCTTTGTATTCCGCAACCGGAGTATTTTTCAGTGCGAACCGATCTGTAATTCCATAAACCGTCAGCTCGATCATGTAACGCGCGGAGATCCAGGTGGTCACTTCGATCGTTGTTGGTTCGCCTGGTGGCATCGAATAGAAACCAAACGTGGGTTGTTCCAATCCGCGAGCAAAGGTGGTGGCTCCAATTGAAAAAGTGATCGGTTTTTCGCTTTGATAGGCATAACCTCTTACACGAACGCGATAGTACCCATCCTTTTGTGTCCCCGCTTCACGCAACATGCCAGTGGGATAGCCATAGTTTTTGAAAAAGACGACCGCTCCATCATCGCGTTTCAGCCAAACCTTCCCTAGCCATTGTTCGGCATTTTGCGTGTTGGCATAACTCGCCACGATCTTGCTTGGTTCCAGTTCTCGACTCACTTGCCGATCGACTTCTTCTAAAGCTAACGTGGCACAGTCGATATACTGTTGCATTTGCACCATCGAGATACTGAGCGACTCACCGATGTTGTTGAATTCATGTCGTTCGGTATCTTCGGGTAAGCGTTCCGCCAATTTGAGATTGGTACCCAACAGATCGTTGATGGTGTTTTGATACTCTTGTCGATTCAAACGCCGAAAGACAGTTCCTTTCTGCGATTGATGCGCGGTTCGCAGCGCCGAGGCTAAGGATTGAATGTAACTGTGTTGAGTCAAACTTCTATCTGCTTCCGGCGGCATTTCCCCCGCTACAACTCGGTCATAGATCCGAACCCACTTTTCATAATTAGCCGGGTCATTAAGATCGAACTTAAACGTTTCGAGATTTAGACCGCCGTCCGCTGATTTGCGGCCATGACACTCGAAGCAGTGGTCCTGTAAGAATTGTTCACGCTCTTCCCCCCGCGATTCGAACCCGATACCCCATAGTATAAATAGGGAAATAATCGCAATGGTCCATCGTTTATCGAAGACCAATGTTTCGTAGGGATAGCTCACGCTTATATCCTCGCTTAGCGACTTCGTAATCAAGAGCGAATCAAGTCACAATTTCTTGAACCACTCGAGCTGCTCTTTGAGCGGTAATAATTTGCTTTTGGTTGTTGTAAGGATAAAAAACTTTGTCCCAGTGTAATCCAAACAGATGCATGATGGTGGCTTGAAAATCATTGGGCGTTACCACATTCTCAACCGCTTTATGCCCAAATTCATCGGTAGCGCCGTAAACCGTGCCACCTCGTATACCACCTCCTGCAAGCCAAATGCTGAAGCCTTGTCCGTTATGGTCTCGGCCCGCTTGTTCGGGAGAACCGTGCTCCTGGGTTACAGGCAGCCGTCCGATTTCCCCACCCCAATGCACCAAGGTGGAATCGAGTAGGCCGCGTTGCTTGAGATCTTTAACCAACGCCGCTACGGGCTGATCTGTCTTCTTGCAAATGGAAGTGAGGCCTGGCTTCAAAGCGCTATGATTGTCCCAAGGTTGTCCTGCGTGAAAGAGTTGCACGAAGCGCACACCACGCTCCACTAACCGGCGAGCGAGCAAACATCGCGTTCCATATTCGCGAGTGTCCGGTTGATCGATTCCATACATCGCTAACGTCGCTGCGGACTCTTTCGAGATGTCCAGCGCATCGGTCGCAGCCAACTGCATGCGAGCCGCAAGTTCATAACTTGCGATTCGGGCTTCTAACTCGCTCTCGCCGGGATGCGATTGGAGGTGACGCTGATTGAGCGATTGCAACAGGTCAAGATTTTGTCGTTGCGAGGCACCCGCCAAAGCAGGCGGGGGTTGGAGATTAAAGATTCGCGGTTCTTTGGGCCTCAATACAGTACCTTGAAACATCGCGGGCATAAAACCGTTGGACCAATTGGTCACCCCATCAACCGGATGTCCACCTGGATCGGTCAACACCATATAGGCAGGCAGATCTTGCGTTTCGGAGCCAAGTGCATAAGCCATCCATGAGCCTAACGTGGGGCGTCCCAAAATGCCGGGAATACCACCGTGAAAATAGCGAATTGATACCTCATGCCCGTTCGCCCCCGTATGCATACTGCGGATCAAACAAATGTCATCGGCAATTGATCCGGTGTGTGGGAGCAATTCCGACAGCTCCATCCCACATTGACCATGATGAGAGAATTTGAATGGAGTCCCCAAGAGCTTTTTGCTGGCTTGATTGACAAACGAAAAATGAATGTCGCCAGGGTAATCCGTCCCGCTTCTTTTGCTCAGCTCCGGCTTCGGATCCGTCAAATCCATATGCGAGGGACCACCATGCTGAAAGAGCGAAATCATCGCTTTCGCTGTGGCGGGAAAATGCGTTGGACGAGGTTTGAGATCATTGTAGGGTCGATCTTTTAATACCGGTGGCGTAGCTCGCGCTTGTTCGGCTGCTAACATCCAATTCTATGCGAGCGCGCCGACCCCCATGCCAGTTTGAGTCAACCAATCTCTGCGATTTGCCAACGGTGACGAATCCATTTTTAATTCCTCAGTCCACATACAAAAATTCGTTCGAGTTCAACAACGTCTGGCACACATGGATAAGCACTTGTTGGCCTACCGTGGAACCAGGTGGAACACGTTGTGGTTCAGCTTGCAACAATCGAATTTGCTGCTGTGCAAACTGAATCAACAACTCCATTTCTTCGGACGACGGCGCGCGGAAATAAACTCGCTCCCAAGCTCGATGCAGTTGCCCTGCTAGTTGGGAATAATCTTCTGCAGGTCCACGAAAACCTTCTTGGCTTTTATAACTTTGTGATACGCCATCGGGAGTCGTCAGATTTAACTGGACCGTCCATGTGAATGAATCCGATGTTTCGTGTTCTCGACAGTGAGCTACAAAATCGATCGCTTCACCAGCGGTCACCTGCAAACCATTTACAACAGTTGCTGTGGTCGAGTGCTGAGCCGTCCAGCGTCCCTTAGCGCTGCCCGCTTGAACAACGATCCCCTCAACACCATCTCCGTTTTCGCTTCCATGCCCCAAACTTCCTTCGATCGACAACGAACCAGTTGCAGGAGCAATCCACCGCCGAATCGTTGGAAAATTCTTATTACCAGGATGGCCTCCCTGTGCGTGCAACAGTACCCATCCGATTGTTGCATCTGGTATGGTTGCTCCACCTTGCCATTGACTACCGGTGAAGTGGGCTAAGGTCTGGAAACTCTCGACCGTACCTATTTCATCATTTACTTTGCCCGTTCCATAAAGCCACATGGGCGCCGGTGGGACTATGGTACCAAGTTGCTCTTGCCATTTTGAATCCACCGACTTGGCTGCTGATTCTTGCACAATCCGCTGCGCCAATTTCTGCGATTGAGCAATCGCGAAGTCTCCGTTCATCAACATCAAGGCTTGAGTAGGAACGGTGGAAGCAGGACGCACATCGCAATTCACCCCCATCACCGGCGCATCGAATGTTTGCAACAAAGCGACCGGTTGAGTCCGTCTCCATTTAGCATAGACACTTCGGCGGGGCTGAGCTGGATCGATGCTCACTTGTCCTGCGTCATCTTCTAACAACGGGAGTGGGTTACCAAACATCGATCGGTTTAAATCGCCCGCAGTCTGCAACATCGCATCACGCACTACCTCAGCATCCATGCGTTGAATCGGCTTTCGCCAATAGAGCAAGTTATCAGGATCGACAGCATCACCAACAGCATTCCTAGCTGAACTCTGGCGATACACCGTTGACGTCAAAATAACTCGTTGCAGATCTTTCAAACTCCATTGCTTGTCGATCAACTCGGTCGCTAACCACTGCAGAACATCTGGATGTGTTGGTGTATTTCCTAAACGCCCGAAATCGCCAGGTGTTGCCACGATACCGCGTCCAAAGTGATGCATCCAAATACGATTAACGAGAGATCGGACCAGTAACGGATTCGGTTGCTCCGACTGGGTGAGCCAACGAGCGAATGCGAGTCGTCGACCTGTGGTCGGAATACTTGTGTCATCGTCTGGGAAGGTAGCTGATTCACTTTCTGGAACCAACACCGCCAATTTACCTGGCTTCACTTCTTCCGTGGGCTGATTGAAGTCGCCGCGATGAAACAGCTTTGTCACAACGGAATGATTTGCCGGTTCCATAAGCGCCTGTAAGTAACGCTCTGCTGGTTTCCTGGCTCGAACTTCGGCAATCCGCGCATCATATTTTTTGAGATCCTCAGCTGCATCGGGTAAATACTGATACAGCACGCCAGGTGAAATGTTCACACTGGGATATTTGTCTAACAGCATCTTCTGAGTTTCGTTGCGTTTATCAGCCGGTGTTTCATAGGCCAGTTTCAATTCAGCCCGCAAGGGTTCTTCATACTTCATAAGCTCCTTCTCTAGAGCTTGTCGCATATACTCTTGCTGCTTGGTATTCTTCTCTTGAGCAATCTTCTGCGCTTCTTCTTCAAGTATGGCTGCCTGTTGCCGATCTGCAGCTGTGTACAGAGAAACCAAGCGTTCGTTGGGTGTTTTCCACTGTTGCCAGTCGAGGGCTGGTTCAAATACAGCGCGGATCGCAAAATAATCGCGATGCGAAATGGGATCGTAACGATGATCATGGCATTGAGCGCAATTCAAACTTGAACTGAGCAATGTACTTCCGATAATTTGCATGGTATCCGCGATGGTGCGATTGCGCGACTCGGGTGAGTTATCGCCGCTACCCGTTCCATCGGCTGCCATGCGTAAAAAGCCTGTTGCCGTCAGACATTCGATTTGCGATTCAGTCCAATCGCCTTGTTGAGGACCAGCTAACTCATCCCCCGCGAGTTGCTCGATAATGAATCGATCTAGCGGTTTATCGGAATTGAACGACCGAATCACATAATCACGATATTGCCATGCCCAGGGGCGTTCGGCATCTGCCAGGGTAACGCCATCGCTGTCAGCGTACCCGGCCGCATCCAACCAATGGCGAGCCCAACGCTCGCCATACGCAGGCGACTGGAGAACTTGTTCAACCATTTGCTCGTACCAATTGTCGCTTTCGTTTTCACTCCAATAGCGAACTTGGTCAGCGGTTGGCAACAGCCCCAACAGATCGACGTAAACTCGCCGAATGAGCGTGAGACGAGACGCATCGGGAGAAAAGCTCAACTCTTTGGGCATCGCGTTTTCGAGATACGTATCAAGCTGTGTGCGCGCTAACGAGTTTGACCGCACCGTCATCTCGGGGCGTCGAATCGGCTGATAAGCCCAATAAGCGCGTTCTTCTTCGGTAAGTGGTACTCCGGGTCCAATTTGCTCTGGTTCGGCTCGGAGCGTAGGAGCACCAGCAGCGATCCATCGTCGCAATTTCTCTTTCTTTTCGGGGCTCACTTTCGCTTCACCTGGAGGCATTTCATTTTTTGAAATGCGTTGCCACAGCAAGCTTTGTTCGGGATCGTTGCCTGCCAGGGAGGGTCCGGAATCGCCTCCCATGTGCATGAAACGTACCAAGCGCAGGTCTAATCCACCTTCCAGCTTGTTCGTGGCGCCGTGACAATCAAGACAATATTCTCGCAAGATCGGGCGAATGTCGGACTCAAAGTGCAGAGTCGAATCTTCTTGACCTAAACCCAAAGTGGCAGTAGCCAACCATAGCGAGACGACGCAAAGTGCGTTTGTAATGCGAGAACTTTTAAGGTAGCGGTGGAGTTCGAATCCGGCACAGAACGAGCCAAGTTCGGTCCATAGCGATTGCCATCGAACCATAGGTTGCCTGTTGAGGTGGGATAGTAGGTGGTTGGAGGAATTGCGAGACTGCAATTCCGGAGGTAGGAGTGAACAGATTCATTCTAACATAGACCCTCGGCGAAGACACTATCGAAATCGAGGCGGAGGCAAATCCTGGCTCAAAAGTGTGGAAACCGCTAGAGAATCGGTTACATTCTATGTCGATTTCCGCACTCCTAACGCTGAGAGAATCAACATGAATAGTCTCTATCGCCTGGGTCGCTTCATTGCTTGGTCGCTTTTGATTGTCGCCACAGTGCAGGTAGGCCTCATCGGCCGAAGTGCTTACGCGCAAGAGGCTACTGTCCCGGAAAACGCGATTCGCCAAGCGTACCAAAAGTTCGAATACATGGTTCCGATGCGCGATGGTGTGAAACTGCATACAGCCGTGTTCGTTCCTCGCGACACATCCAAGACTTACCCAATATTGATGAAACGAACCCCGTATTCCTGCTCACCCTACGGCGAAGACAAATATCCAAACTCTTTAGGCCCCAGCAATCTGTTTCCTGCTGCGGGTTATATTTTTGTGAACCAAGATGTGCGTGGTCGATTTTTATCGGAAGGGAACTTCGAACAAGTCACTCCGCATAATCCCAATAAACGCACAGACAAAGACATCGACGAAAGTTCTGACACTTACGATACGATCGAGTGGTTACTGAAGAATGTACCCAACCACAACGGTCGAGTCGGCATGTATGGTATCTCGTACCCTGGATTTTATTGTTCAGCGGGAATGATCGACGCTCATCCTGCTTTGATCGCCGTTTCGCCCCAAGCTCCTGTGGGCGATTGGTACTTTGATGACTTCTTGCACAATGGTGCGTTCTTTTTGGCCCATGCGTATCGTTGGCTCAACAACAATGCGCAAGAACGCAAAGGGCCAAGTATTGAGCGTGTTCCTCCCAAAGTTCTTCCAACGCTAGATGGCTATGAACTTTTCCTACGAGCGGGGACAATCGAAGAGATCAATCGTCAATTTCTCAATGGGCAAGTTCCTTTTTGGAACGATATGATGGCCCATCCTAATCGAGATGAGTTCTGGCAAAAACGCGCCATTCTTCCACATCTCAAAAAGGTTGCTCCGCACGTAATGGTGGTTACTGGTTGGTACGACGCTGAAGATTTATATGGTTCCTTCAAGACTTATCAAACCGTCGAATCGCTGAACCCCAGTGTCAACAATGTACTTGTGGTGGGACCTTGGCATCACGGAGGTTGGGCAAGCAACGATGGCGACAAACTTGGGCCAGCAAATTTTGGCTCGAAGACTGGCGCCTATTATCGCGAACATATTGAACTGCCTTTCTTCGAGAAATATCTCAAAGATGCCAATCTCCCTGCACCCGCCGAAGCAACCGTTTTTGAAACGGGCTCGAATACTTGGAAAACTTTTGATCACTGGCCACCGCGAGACACCGCCAAACAAGTGTGGTACTTAAATGAAAAAAGTTCACTCAGCTTATCACCTCCGCAACAGAAAGATGGGGCTGATACCTATGTAAGCGATCCAGCGAAACCCGTTCCCTATACCGAAGTAGTTACTTCGCGAATGACTATCGAATATATGGTGGAAGATCAACGATTCGCTGGGCGACGTCCCGATGTGCTCGTCTATCAAACCGAACCGTTTGCAGAAGATGTTGTCCTCGCCGGTCCATTGAAAGCGAAGTTGTGGGTCACGAACTCGAATACCGATGCTGACTTTGTTGTCAAACTCATCGATGTGAATCCTGATTCCACGAATGCCACTGATCAACCAAATTTCCAAGGGATGCTTCGCAGCGAAGTATTACGGGGACGGTTCCGCAATTCATTCGAAAAGCCCGAACCTTTTGTCCCAGGAAAACCTACTGAAATCGAAATCGAATTGCTCGATGTGCTTCATCGTTTTAAGAAAGGCCATCGCCTGATGATTCAAATTCAAAGTACTTGGTTTCCGCTTGTGGATCGCAATCCTCAGAAGTTTGTTCCGAATATCTATTTCGCAAAGCCCGAAGATTTTGAGAAAGCGACCATCAGTATTCTTCGTTCGCCCGAGTATCCATCATCGATCGAAGTGGGTGCGATGAAGTAGCGTGTGTGAAGCGAGTCCTTCATGGAACCATTCCTCGACGGAATTGATTCGCTCTCTTGCGTAACCTACGCACGTCAAACATCTAACTCGCGTAACACACCGCGCGTTTGACATACCGGTGGTGGGCGCCGCGCACGACGCCTCAACTCCACCGTGTGTTGCGCCATCGATTGGGTTGGGTGACACCATGCATGCGACGTCAATCGGCTTTGGTTTAGTCACAATACTGTTCAATTAAGCATAACTACTGCTTACAACTTAATACCTATCGTTTTGTTTCATTAAATCAAACGGAACTATTGCGGTGCCGTTGCATCCAAGCAAGTAAAAACCACAATTCGCATTACAATTTAACTCCCAAACAGAACCACCCCCTCTTTAGTACGGATTTACTTCCAAAAATCTTGCAACCTTCACTTCCCCTCGACGTTTTTTTCTAGTAACACCCACCAAAACCATTACTATTAATTAAAACCACTCGCCGATATCAAGCAAAAATGGCGAAATCTTGACTTTCAGTGAACTTAGCCAAAAGGGCATATCCGTGGTTGCTCGTAAGTTGCGAATTGAATCTCTCGAAGTTCGTCGTCTATTTGCCATCGATCTCAACTCTGCGAGTACCGATGCTTACACGGACATATCTAATGCTGCCGTCCCAAACGAAACAGCGGATTCTGCGGTGGCCGATGAAACACCCATCACGACGACGAGCAATAACAGCGTGATGGATTCTGTAGCGGCAGCATACGATGTATCTGCTTTAAGGCTCGCTGGACCAATAATGGTAGATAGGTTAGCTGGACCAATGTCCGGTAACACAGACGAGTACACTGTCGTAGCTCGGCAAGATTACAGCACCCATACAACCAATCTCTACATTACGAAGCGTCAAGCGAATGGAGCGGCTTTGGAGACAGGCGTTCTCAAAATCGACAGGGTTGTCTCGTCGATGCATCGCCTGGGCGATAAGTTTGTGTTAACCGCAGCAGAATACGTCAACAACCCCGATCCGGATTCTCCATTCATTAGTTGGTCCAACAGAAGAATATACGTTGTAGATCCCGCGTCGCGAAAAATAGTTTTCGAGACCAAGTTTTCCGGCAAGACATCCAACGCGGTTGAATTAGCCAACTCTCTGGTTTTGGAGGTAACACCGAGTTACAACCTAAAGTCTTGGGCAGAGAATTCTCCCGATTTTAGTGCTGTAGGTAACGCGGAAGGACTTTTGGCCACGCCTGAACTTGTCTTTCTGCGCGAGACCAACGAGGGCATTCAAATACGTCGAGAACCATTTGTTGAGGCACATACATTTGAGCACTTCGATGACATCGTGATTTCCTATACGAGAAAGTCGCAAACCAATCCTAATTCTCCACTATCCGCCCTGAAATTTTGGGACATCTCAAATAACCAGCTCCGCGAAATCGGGTCGATAAATTTCGCCGCTAGTCCACATAACTACGAGACCATGCGTCTTCTAAGCCGAAGCCCTGATGGAACAAGATTGTTGTATAGTCGAAAATCTTTTGGTTGGGCCGAAAGCCGCGAGGTGAGTGAAGAGTCACTCGTAGTCGTAGAATTCGGCAAAGGGGGTGCGAACTTTTTGGTGAGCATCACTCCTCCGCCGGATCTTTATACAGCAAGCTTGATTTCAGAACACCAAATTCTATTCTGGCTCAATGGCGACCAACCGGAAGCACAGATCATGGATATCAGTGATTTGAGCCGACCAGTATTGAGCACTCCCTCGCCCTCACAACCGACAAACGGGACGCCTTCAGATCATCAAATTTTTGCACGGGTCTCGGACAATCTGTCTGAAGTACACATCGTCAATAACAGTGATATGAGCCGACCCACGCTAACGACAATCAATCTTACAAATCCGATGTACTTATACAGCTATGAGGTACTCGATAGTGGCCATCTAGTTCTGCTTGGTTATACTCCCGGCACAGGTTATGTGATCAGCGATACGATGAACGGACACTCGGGACATACAACTGGCTATGACGACGGCCCCATTCACGGCGCTCTCGTGATTGTCGATCTTCAACAGAATAAGATCACAGACGAAAAGCTCCTCGAACCACACAGTAGAATCGTTCAAGAATTTCCCGTATCTAGCCTTCCAAATCACTTTGCCTTTCGAACCATTACATCGCTACCTGTTTACCGCTCTCACGAAACGGTGCACGTCGCCACTGTCGACGAGCAAGGCAAGCTCGTTATTGTCGACGAGGCAAAGATTGGCTCTGACTGGACCGAACAACGGTCCAATGGTTCTACTTTAACGATCTTAGAGTACAATTATCTTGAAGTGCGGTCTTGGTCCAACATCGGCCAGAAGCTTTGGCGCATCGATTTTGAATCGCTTGATTCTGGTTCCACCACGGATATCACCTCAACGCCATATGTTCCTCCCCAAGAGAATTCTCGTAGCGCCGTAAGTGAACTTGTTAGTACAACCGCCATCCCAAATGATATCCCGCTAGACACTAATGGGGACAGCATCATTTCACCGATCGATGTACTTCAAGTCATCAATCACATCAATCATGCCTACTCGCGGGGTGAAACAGACCCTTTGCTGAACATCGCTACCAGCGCGATAAAACGCTTCGATGTTGATGGTGACAACAAAATCTTGCCGGCCGATGTCATGATGATGATTGCCTCACTCAATGTTGTGCATGCCAATTTCGATACCATTGATGAAGCTCCAAGCACCACCGAACTTCCCGAAGTGCCACGTTTTTGGGATAAACTTGCCGAAACGCAAAATCTCTCACCAGACTTGGTGGCCGCTTCCATCGAAACTCTGTTCGGCAATGTTCTCGAATCTACTGAAGCAAGCCCCACCGGAGAATATTGGAACTGGTTTGCCCCGCTAGATCCTCTGGCAGATAAACTCAAACAACAATGGAATGTTCGGAATCCCAATCGCGTAAGCTAATCACGGCCATGTAGCGTGTGTGAAGCGAGTCCTTCATGAAACATTCACCGACGGATCTAATTCGCCCTCTTGCGTAACATTCGCACGTCAAACATCTAACTCGCGGAACACACCGTGGAGTTGACGTGCCGGTGGTGGACGCCGCGCACGACGAGTCAACTCCACGGTGTGTTACGCCGTCGATCGGGTTGTGGGACACAATGCTTGCATAAATTGTGCGCCACCGTGAAGTCGGAACCGACGGATTCGCTTCACACACCCTACAAAAGATTTCAAATTTCTGATTAAAGTGTCGATATCCAAAAGGAGTAGGGACTGACTTTAACGATCAGCGAATCTGGTAAAAGAGGTAATTCTCTGTGGTTGCTCGCAAACTGAGAATCGAATCCCTGGAAGCTCGTCGCCTTTTTGCTGCCGATTTGGACTTGGTTCCAAGACTCCTCAGCAATCAAGACGCAATCCCCTTTGAACTTGCCTCAGAGCCAACCGACAAGACTCTCATCCCAGAGCCCGTAATGATAGCAACAGCCGACGTGCAGGCTCAGGATGCTGTCACAATGGGTCTTCCTCCGCTGATGGTTGGCTGTTTCGATCAAATGGGTAGCCCATTCCTGATTGAAACCGAACATCACCTTGTCGCCGCTCGTCCAAGCAACGGTTTCGGTTCGACAGAATTGCACATTCTTACAAGACAAGAAGATGGAACCGCTCTGGAGACCTCCAAGGTTCAACTTGACTTTCAACTCGAACGAATGCTCCGCCTCGGAAATGACATCGTCGCATTCGGCAGCAAGTATAATTCTGACTTGTCATTGCAATGGCGATTTGTCAAGTCGCCGGAATCAGTCTTGGTAGTGGTCGATCCAAGTTCCGGCGAAATCAAATATCAAACGAGTTTATCCGGTGCGGTTATACAAGCTGTTGAACTACCCAGCGGTATCGCCTTCGAGACCTCAACCATTCATTATGCCCCACTTACTTCAAACACTGAAGAAACAGTTGGTGAAGGTGATATACCTGTTGAGGTAACAACTTCGTCGCAGTTCGGCGAATATCAACTCGGCTATTTGTATTCCACGGACGAATCCGTCGGAATTAACTGGCAGCCGATCGACGCCATGACAACCCTGGCTTTCTTTCAAGATGCACTGATCACGCTGGGTGAAGTTCCTCCTGCGTCTGCCGAAGCTACAGAAGACGCCAGCAGATTTATCGTTCAGCGCTGGCAGGTGATCGAGCAGAAATTGCAACCAGCGGAACAAGTACAAATTCCTCGCAATAGGGAAACATGGGACTACATTCAATCGTTTGAAACCAGCCCCGCAGGCTCGAAGCTTCTCTTGAGCCAAGTATCACAAAAGTGGATCCAGGATTCTACTTGGTTGCAAAGCAACACGCTCACTTGGCTCAGCCTGGATGATAACGGCCTGTCGATAGCCGGCAGTTATACGGTCGAAGGTCCTATAGGAGCCGTTCGCTGGATTGGGCCTGACCAGATTGTGTTATTTTCCTACGATGTCCTCGATCAAGCGCAGATTCTCGATATCAGCGATCCGACCAATCCCACTCTCTCCACGTTCACACTTTCACAACGATTGCAATTGAATCATATTGTGCCCATTGATGAAACCCATGTTGCTCTCATCGGTTTCACTCCTGTAACGCCTATCCCCGTCGCTGAAAATGGGGAGAAGATTCCCGAAATCGTTCCCATGGTGGAAGCGTATCGGGCACAAGGTGCCATCGTTATTCTTGATTTGGCTAAGAAAGAAGTTACAGACGAACGCATATTCGCTTCTTCCGCGATGTTCGATCAGGCTTTTGCCGTCAAAGAACTTCCTGGCCACTTCGCTTGGCACGGCTTCTATACTTTCGAGGACTGGACCTTCGAAGAGTCTGCTTATCTCGGAACTATTGATGAAGCTGGCAAACTTGTCATCGTTGATGATTTAAAGCTTGGCTCCAACTGGTCCTATAGCATCTCGAACGGGGAATCATTAACCATCCTCTCTGACTTTTCTCTTGAGCAAAGAAATTGGAGTGACCTAGCCCAGCCGACTTGGCGAGTGGACTTCACACCGATTTGGCCGGTAAAGATTGAATATCCTTCGGAACCAAGCCCAGGTGAGAAAGAAGAAGCTCTGCGAGGGGAGATCGAGGAAGAGATTTTTAGCACGACTCTTACTCCGCCCGTGGATCTCCCGATGGACACCAACGGTGACGGAGCCATTTCGCCGATTGACATCTTGCAAGTGATCAATTACATCAATCGAGCTTACTTAGACGAAGACACCGACGAACTGCTAAACGTCCCTACCTATACATTGGACCGATTCGATTTCGACGGCGACAGTAAGATTCTACCGAGCGATGCGTTGATGATGATCGCTTCGCTGAATGTGGTACATGCCACCTTTGAAATGATCGACGACACAACCGATTATCCCGAGCTTCCTGACGAACCTTGCTTCTGGGATATGGTCCTCCTCGAAAGTGAATTGCCAACCGAATCTATTGAAGCCTCGGTCAACGAATTTTTGGGAAGCTTGATCGAGATCGAACAATCTACCTTTGATCCCTTCGATTTCGACGCAAGCTACTGGGCTTGGTTTGCTCCGTGGGATCCGCTCGCCGACAAATTGAAGCAAGAGCTATACACAGACGACGATTCGACATTTGAAGAGCTTTCGTAGTTCTTGCATTCACTTTGTATGAATTTTTCATGGTAATTCTCTGAAATGACTGCCATAGTGCCTTGAGTACTTGCAGCTCGACCTAGAGGCCTTACAACTAATTGCATGCCTACCATGCAAGGAGTTGACCATGCCTCTCAAATCGAAATGCGCTTACTCTCTACTTCCGCTATGCGTGCTTTTCTTCTTCATCAGCACGTCTGCAGCGCAAGACCTCACACCCCAACTCTCGTTCTTAAAAAACGGGGTCACCGCGCACCGAGGTAACTCCCATGAGTTTCCTGAAAATAGCATACAGGCCTTTGAGAGCGCGATGGAGCTCGGTGTTGACTGGCTTGAACTGGACATATTTCGCACTGCCGATGGCAAGCTGGTCGTCTTACACGATCAACAAACGGGCCGTGTTGCAGACCGCGATTTGAATGTACTGGTTTCGACTTATGACGAACTGAAGCAACTCGATTTTGCGACTCAATTCCGCCGTGAAAGAGGTTTGTCTATAAACGAGGTTCCCGCCATACAACTCCCGCTCTTAGAAGATGTACTGCAGCGCGTGATGCGGCAATCAAAAACTCGCGTTTCGATTCAACCGAAGATGTCATGTGTTCCCGATGCGATTACTTTGATTCAACGCTTAGGAGCGGCGCCTTGGTGTGGCTTTAACGATGGCAAATTAGAACTGATGGCCGAAGTTAAAAAACTTTCACCTGCCACGCCCGTCTTTTGGGACCGTCCTCCAGGCTCCAACATCGAATCCGACATTCAGATAGCGTTGGACCGAGGGTTTGAATCGTTGGTACTCCACCATTCGCTCATCACTGGCGAGAATGTTAAAAAGATACACGCCGCTGGCTTAGAAGTTGGAGCGTGGACGGTCAATGAGCTTGTGATGTTGCATCGCCTAAAACAGCTTGGAGTAGATCGCATTTACACGGACCGGCCTCGTGATCTGTTAGCCCTTCAGAGTTTCAATCGGCTGAACGAATTGCGTTGCGAGGGGCGTTATCCTAAGCATTTGCAAGGTGTCTGTTTGGGTACTAACGAAACGATCTATTGGAGTTTTACCACCGAATTAGTAAAGAGCGATTTTAGTGGTCGAGTGCTCAAAAAGATCTCGGTGGCCGACCATCATGGCGACCTTTGTTTTGTTGATGGACAAATTCTGGTAGCGGTTAATCTCGGTAAATTCAATGACCCAGCCGGGAACGCAGACAATTGGATCTTTCGGTACGACTCGGAGACCTTTGCCGAAATCAGTCGTACTCCGATTCCAGAAGTAAAGCATGGGGCAGGGGGTATTGCCTATCATGCAGGTAAGTTTATTGTCGTCGGCGGTTTAGCCCCTGACATCAACGAAAACTATCTTTACGAATATGATCGCAACTTCCAATTTCAGAAGCGCCACACCTTGCCATCAGGCCATACCCTGATGGGAATCCAAACCGCTGCATTTGCTCATGAACGCTGGTGGTTTGGTTGTTATGGTAATCCACAATCGCTTATCACAACCGATGCGAACTTCGGAGATCTCAAGCGAGTTACCTTTAATGCCTCATTGGGGATCTGCGGCATCGATTCCAACCGCTTGGTCGTTGCCACTGGAAGCTGCGAACCCAATGTCGGTTGCGACGGAGAACTTCAAATTGTATTGACAGAGGAGCTGTTATCGGCCCCCAGCTCGCTCCCGATTAAACAATGATTTCAGCTTCGATGAAATACGATGGGTCGCTGGTATACATGTTTTTCATCGCGTGCAGTGTCTTCCAGCGGATCGAATGATTGGGACTTTCGAACACTGGTGGCTCATCGGCCAATTTGAGAAGCACATCTTTGCGAATGACCATGGCCCGGATTTTTCGCGTTTTGATTTCACCATCACATTCATTGGTTAGGCAAATGAGATACCGGATCGATTCGTGGCTTTGACCTGCTTCGCGTTTGAATAAGCCCGCCGCAAACGTTTCGGACAGCTCATTGAGAACGGCATTCAAAAAGAACCATCGGTCATCTTTGTCGATGGGAATGATGGGCTTTTCGACGGTCGTCTTGGCAGCCGCGTTCAGTAAATGATCGACAGCAACTTTGTTCAGAAAAACTTCTTCGCACGATTTTTCCAGAACCGTGCGAATGAGCAATTTCCCTTGCACAATGGAGTTCAGAGAAACGTTGATGCGGTTAAAAAACTCCCGCCGCTTCCACTCGCGGGCCGCTCTCCAGCGTCCCACAAACCACCCCAGTACCGTAAAACCTGCAGCCACTAGAACTTTGATCCAATGTTCGGCTAGTTGAGTACGAATGATGTTGAACAGTTCTTCCATGGACCAACCTACCTTAATTAATTACGAATTACGAATTAGGAATTAGGAATTTTTCTCGCGCAGTGTTTTTAAAATTCGGCCGATGATTTTGAGCAGTTCATCGGCGTCTGCCAGTAATGAATTCGCTTGACTGGCTGTCAAGTACTCGGTGTCGGTTAGCAAGCGTATCCAATAGTGTGTTTCGCGGGCTTCCTTGTAAGCTACGCTCAGTTTCTCAAAAAAGTCTTTACTCGATTGGCCACCAATCGCTTCTTCGACATTGGCTCCAATCGAAGTGCCAGCGCGAAGCAGCTGCTTGCTCAGTACATACTCCCGTCTCTCTTCGGCGAGATAACGATACGCCTTCACCACCCGAACAGCAAATGCATAGCTCTTATCCCGAACAACATTTCCGTCTTTCAATTCCAAATTCCTAATTCTTAATTCCTAATTCTCTTCCGCACTGTCCGCAAGTAATGAATTCGATTGACTGGCTGTCAAGTACTCGGTGTCGGTTAGCAAGCGTATCCAATAGTGTGTTTCGCGGGCTTCCTTGTAAGCTACGCTCAGTTTCGCAAAAAAGTCTTTACTCGATTGGCCACCAATCGCTTCTTCGACATTGGCTCCAATCGAAGTGCCAGCACGAAGCAGCTGCTTGCTCAGTACATACTCCCGTCTCTCTTCGGCGAGATAACGATACGCCTTCACCACCCGAACAGCATACTAATTAGGAATTAGGAATTAGGAATTAAGAATTGTGGCCGCTGAATGATTCCTAATTCCTAATTCCTAATTCTCAATTGTCTCTCCTGCTGGCAAGATAGCGATAGCTTGTTCAAGCTCTGGAGTTTCGCGATCTCCTTGAGCCCAACATCTGTCACGGCCTCCGAATAAAGACTCAGCGCGGTCAACTGTTGCATCTGCACCATTTCCTTCAACCCTACATCGGTGATCTTTGAACTGGTGATATCAAGATTAGTGAGCGACTTAAGCTTTGCGATTTCTCTTAGGCCGGCGTCATTTACGCCCGAAGATGGCAGATGCAAACGTTGAAGTTGTCTCAGATTCTCGATCGAGTCAACGCCTTCGAAGGTCATGTCGGAACATGTAAGCAGAAGGTTGTTCAAATTCTTAAGTTTCGACAAATGAGTTAAGCCTTGATTGGTGGCACTGGAGGACGCATTGAGTTCGAACGAAGTCAACTTGCTCAACTTCCCTACCGACTCGAGAACTTCATCATTCACTTGGTCAAAATAGTAGAAGCCCAGTTCTGTCAGATTTTCGAGCCGACTGATTTCCTTGAGACCGATGTCGGTGAACTTGCCCGTGTTCCAAAACAGCCTAAGGGTCTTAAGTGTCTTCAGATTGCCCACAAATTGAAGTTCTGCATCATTTACGTCGATTTCGGCAAGCGTAAGATAGACTAAACGCTGTAGCTGCAATGATGTTTCGACACCTTCGAAGGTCACATCACCTCCAGTCAAATGCAAGTAAGCCAAGTTTCGGAGATGTGCGAGTTTGTTCAGTTCGATTACACGATCGCTTGAGTTGGAAATGATCAGCCCAAAGTCGAACGGCAAGTCGGGGATTCGCTTCAAAACCTCTTCAGAAGCATCCTTCGGTAAACTGTATAGATAGATGATGGAGCTACTGCGGTCCTGTTCTCTGTACTGGCCGTGGTAATTGCCACCGAGCTCCGAGAACATCGCCCGGACTTCTTCGAATCGCTGGTAGGAAAGTTCCTGAGCGAACAGACGATCAGCGCACATCCACAAGGCAAGAAAGGCCAGCCAATGTTTCATGAATCGCTCCCAAGGCATATTTCGCTAACCCAATAGTGAGTCAGATATATCCAGCCACTTCCAACAAGCGTCTCGTCCCAGATTGATGCCATCTCAGTGTACTCAAATTCTTGCTTAACTTCATTGAACCCCATCAAAAAGCGAACGACTCGGAGGCATATTCCTTGGAGCAAAATGGAAAGTCGCGACGGCTGATGGGATGCTACGAAATCGACGATTTTTGTGTCAAAATATGCCTGAGACGACGAGGCAATGCCAGCCGATATCCTGCTGGACGGCCCCACGCTTCCCAGATACAGTGGCAATCGGGTCCATGACCGGTTCGTCGGCCTTCTAACACACAACTCCATCTTCATCTGAGCCACAGACCATGACAGCCATCTTGGGTCTTTCCGCATACTATCACGACAGCGCAGCAGCTTTAATCGTGAATGGAAAGATCGTGGCGGCAGCGCAGGAAGAGCGTTTCACCCGCAAGAAACATGACCCCGCGTTTCCAAGCCAAGCCGTAACTTACTGTCTACGCGAAGCCAACCTGAACGCTAGTGATCGTGATTACGTAGCCTTCTACGAAAAGCCGCTTACCAAGTTCGAACGACTCTTAGAAACCTATCTCGCATATGCGCCATTCGGCTTCCAGAGCTTTCGCATGGCCATGCCGGTCTGGTTAAAAGAAAAACTGTTCATGAAGCGGGCGATGAAAAAGGAATTGGGTAAATCTTGTCGCGCGAAACTTGTCTTCACCGAGCATCATGAAAGCCATGCGGCCAGCGCATTCTTTCCGTCGCCCTTTGAAGAAGCCGCCATACTCACGCTCGATGGGGTAGGGGAGTGGTGCACCACAACCTGGGGCGTGGGCAAAGGGAACAAGCTAACGCTGCACGAACAAATCAACTTTCCCCATTCGATTGGATTGTTGTATTCGGCAGTGACATACCATTGCGGATTCAAAGTAAATAGCGGTGAATACAAATTGATGGGACTTGCTCCCTATGGTCGCCCGATTTACGCCGACCTCATGCGAAACCATCTAATCGACATCAAAGACGACGGCAGTTTTCGCCTGAATATGAAATATTTCAATTATTGCGAAGGCTTGACGATGACCAATTCAGCCTTCAGCCAACTCTTCAGCATGCCTCCACGTCAACCTGAGTCGATGCTGGAACAAAAACACATGGACATGGCAGCCAGCGTCCAGCAAATCACCGAAGAAGTCGTTCTAAAGATCGCAACACATATCTCTAAATCGACGAAGCAAAGGAAACTGGTACTAGCTGGCGGAGTTGCACTCAATTGTGTTGCTAATGGGAAACTTCTGCGTGAAGGTCCATTCGACGACATATGGGTTCAGCCCGCCTCGGGAGACGCAGGTGGAGCTCTCGGTGCAGCGATGTTTGTCTGGCACCAGCTACTCGAAAAACCTCGACTTAGCAGGCTACCAGACCATCAATCGGGCAGTCTGCTCGGGCCCGCATTCACGCAGGAGCAAGTCAAAAAGTATCTCCGCGAGCAGTCGGTTGTGTTCCACGAATACAACGATGAGACGCTGATGACGGAAGTTACCAATTTACTTCTATCAGAGAAAGTGATCGGTTGGTTCCAAGGGCGCATGGAATACGGACCTCGTGCATTAGGTGCTCGAAGCATTATCGGTGATGCTCGATCCACCAAAATGCAGTCGATCATGAACCTCAAGATTAAATACCGGGAGAGCTTCCGACCGTTTGCCCCCATCGTTCTGCGAGAACACGCATCGGCTTGGTTTGAAATTCAGAAACAGCACGAAAGTCCCTACATGCTGATCGTAGCGGATGTTTCCGAACAACATAAGACGAAGCTCACCGCCGAACAAGAAACCCAAATGCATACGTCGTTGGACCTATGTGAGCGAGTTAATATTCCGCGTTCAACGATTCCTGCAGTAACCCACGTCGATCATTCCGCACGACTCCAAACTGTGGATGAACAACCTAATCCGCGACTTCACGCTCTCATGTCAAATTTCTTTCTGAAGACAGGTTGCCCTGTGTTGGTCAATACCAGTTTTAATGTTCGGGGCGAACCCATCGTTTGCACACCTGAGGATGCCTTCCGCTGTTTCATGGCTACCGAAATGGACGCGTTGGTTATGGAGAATTGCGTGATTTTGAAAGAAGAAAATACCCATCGAAAAACCATCGAGAAAGAAACTCACCTCGCTCAATTCCAACTGGATTGAACGAATCCCTCTTCGACTCAAGCCAAGATTTTGCCGTAGGTCCCTACAGCCCATTCCTAATCGAGTAACCTAGTTGTGAAATTCTCCGATATACCTAGAAACCCGGACTCAAAAACCCTCTTTCAATTTGCCGTAATTTGGCTCATTGCCTTCTCGATATTGGCGGCACTCCAATTTTGGCGACATAGCAGCCCGACGCTAGCAGTATCACTCCTTGCCGTTGCGCTGATGGGAGGCATTTTGGGGATGCTGCGTCCAACGCTCCTAAAGCCTATCTTTGTTGGCTGGATGATTTTGGCGTTTCCATTAGCATGGACCGTTTCGCTCGTCTTACTCGGTGCGATCTATTTCTTGATCATCACCCCGATTGGATGGACGATGCGAAGGCTGGGGCACGATCCGTTAAAGTTGCGTTCGCACAAAACAGATTCTTATTGGGAAACTCGTTCGAATCATAATGATCCCAGCCGCTATTTGAAGCAATATTAACGAAACAAGGTATACTTCATTGGAATCGTACCGCTTCGCATCTACACTATCCTGCTTATGAATCAAGACAATAAATCGGAATTCGAAAAGATCGCCCAAGACGCCAAAAGCAAATCGCTCATTGGCGAACTATGGGAGTTTTTGATGACCAATAAAAAGTGGTGGTTGGCTCCCATCGTGCTGATGCTGCTTTTGTTGGGTGTCTTGTTACTGCTTTCAAGCACGGCAGCAGCTCCTTTCATCTACACGCTGTTTTAGAATGAACTCGTAAGCATCTGCAAGTCTTTGCAATCTGCGCGACAGTTTTGGAATGAAGTGACTGATTGGTGCCAGTATGTCAAACCAAGACAATCCCCACGATCCAAGCCTGTACACGATTCGAAAGAAACTGCTCAAATGGCTTACTGCAGTACTTGCTATGGAAGTCTTTATTCCCGGCAATGGAATCGCGTCCCCCATCCTAGCACTTCTGCTGGTGTTCGGCGCACTCTGGATTTTTGTCAAGGCAATTTGGTTAAATCGGTTCATTGGCTGGACCATTTCCGTGGCAACACTCTTCGGTGTTGCCATTCTCCTTTCCTTTTCAGCTTACATTTCACTCCTCGACTGGCGTCTGGCATCGCATGTGGGTGATAATTCGGGCGTGACCTACTCGCGTGTAACCTGGCCCGTTCCGAGAATTACTGGCTTGAAAATTCGCACCAACGTCGACAATGAAGAATTGACGCGAATCCTAGGGTTTTCCGACTTGAAGCGCTTAAGGCGAATTTCGATCGTCAGCGATAGAATCACCGACCATGTGGCAGAGCCTCTTGCTAAAGTTCTTCCCGAGAATGCCGCCGTTCTCGTCACCGGATTTCGACTGACGTCTAAATTCCGGGATGAACTGCAACGCTTAAGGCCCGATTGCACGATTCGCCAGGAGTTTAGGTGACCTTGGTAAGGGTATGTGATACAATCTCATTGCTTGGCCCCGCTCCCAAGCAGAGTGATTAACATAAATTCCGCTACGTGAGCCAACGAGCACACAGGTCGTTCCACCCATCACTCGGACAACCGCAGATCGGGTACTAGGAAGAGCAGCGATGGCAACAACTTCGATCAAGAACTTTGGTGAGAATGTTGTTTTCACTCCCAAGAATTTTTATTCTCCAGGCAACGTTGGAGAGTTACTCGATATCTTGGAACGCCATAGGAATGAGAAAGTGCGAGCCATTGGGAGTCGCCATTCCTGGTCGCCAATCGCCCAAAGCAGTGAGATCATTATCAGTTTAGAAAAACTTGATGGTGTCAAAGTAGAGTACGACGAACAAGGAGCGGTTGCGACCATCGGTGGTGGTTGCCAAATCAAGCGACTGATCGCGGAACTTGCTAAACTCGATTTGGCAATGCCAGCGCTGGGCTTGATTTCCGAGCAAACGATTGCAGGAGCCACCTCTACCGCGACCCATGGCTCAGGTCGCCATTGCTTGTCACATTATCTGACAGCCCTGCATATCGCTCATTACGATCCGCTCACTTCGTCGCCAACTGTTTCTGTGATTCGCGATCCCGATTTATTGCGTGCAGCCAAATGCGCTGTCGGCTGTATGGGAATCATCGTCGCCGTCGAATTGCGCCCGCGGACTGCGTTCCGAATTGAAGAGTTCCTGCGATTTTACACTACGCTTGCGGAGGTAGTAGAAAAAGAAGCAGATTATCCGCTGCAACAGTTCTATTACTTGCCGTGGCTCGATCGCTATTTGGGTCAACACCGCCGCGAGACCGATCGACCGCGTAGTTGGCTAGCACCACTTTATCGCTGGTACTGGTACTTGGTCATCGATGTCGGATTGCACCTGGCCATCAAGGCGATTGTTCAGGGCCTCAAGAGTCGTCGCCTGCCCAAAGTATTCTTCCGATCCATTGCCCCATTTACCGTCGCCCGACGTTGGAAAGTGATTGACCATTCCCAAGAGATGCTCATTATGGAGCATGAGCTGTTTCGGCACCTAGAAATTGAACTTTTCGTTCGTCGCTCAGAGTTGGGGGAAGCGATGGAAATCACGCGGCAACTGTTATTATGGGCCGATTCGAGCGTTCCACTTCCTCCACAAACAGAGCGAATACTTGACCGCCATGGCCTGCGGACAATCGCCGAAAAAGCAGCAGGTCGCTACACACACCACTATCCCGTGTGTGTGCGACGTATATTGCCAGACAACTTGTTGATATCGATGACGGGAGGTGGCAACGAAGATTATTATGCCATCAGCTTTATCACTTACGATTTACCCGACCAACGCGATGGTTTCTTTCGCTTTGCCGAGTTGCTATCGATGGTGATGTTTCACCGCTTTAACGCACGTTGTCATTGGGGCAAATACACTCCCTATCATCATCCGCAGATTGCTGCAAACTATCCTGAACTGCAAGAGTTTCAACAACGCTGTCGTCAGTTTGATCCTGACGGTCATTTTCAGAATGCGTGGGTTAAATCGAGGATTTTTGGGAGTAGTGGGTCAGTAAATCAGTGATTCAGTGATTCAGTGGTTCAGTGATTCAGTTTTCAGTGGGGCAGTGGTTTGGTGCACACGTGCCCCGTGGCAACGAATCAAGCAATTAGTCGCGCCTCGGAGCGGCGCGAGTCCGACTCAGATAGTCGGTTTATGTCAAAAACGATCCTTCACCAGAACTTCATTTAAGTCAAGTTGACCCGGTTTCGGAAAGGCGGGCTCCAGTGCTTTCCCTACAGTGATCATAAAGCCGATCACATGATCTTCAGGCAACCGTATCAACTTGCCGACCGCAGCGATATCAAACCCAATCATTGGACAGGAGTCATAGCCCATCGCTTTGGCAGCTAACATGATCGTTTGGCCCGCAATCCCACACGAGCGCATCGCCTCGTCGCGTTGCAATTGATCTTGCCCGTCATAAAAGGGATGCATCCAATCCACCAACATTTTTGCAACCGGTGGTGGGGCATTTCGCCAATAACGCTCTGGCGATTTCTTCCACGCCTTTAAGTCAGCGGTGAGCAAAATCAAAAGTGAGGCATCGGTCACTTGAATCTGATCGTTGGCCACCGCGCGAATCTGACGCCGCAAATCGGGGTCTTGAACTACAACGAATCGCCAGTTCTGCATATTGAACGAGGTTGGCGACTGAATTGCCGCACTCATCAACTTGTTCAATTCTTCTTCGCTCAGGCGATGATTGGGATCATATTTCTTAACAGCTCTGCGAGCGTAAATGGCGTCGATGGTCTCCATCGTGAATCTCCTCAAAATGAAATGCAAATAGGAAAACGTTACTTATTGGCTGGTCGAACGAACCCAGTGTATCGAATACGATTGCGAGCAGCCTGCGGCTGAGCACGAGTGCGACTTAGCTACGTGGTAACTTCTTTCTTGATAGGATTCGCACCTAAAGCTCCAGCACCTGCTCCGTTGGCGATCAAAAACATCATCGTCCCCATCAACGATAAATTCTTCATGAACTGAATCATCTGCTGCTGAGCTTGTTCCCCTTCGAAGTTCCAAAAGTCATGAAAGAAGTAGGTTGCCAGCACCAAAAACACCAACAACAATCCGGCACCGATTTCAATCTTGTAACCAGTAACAACCGACAAGCCACCCACCAATAAAAACACTATCGCACCCGCCAACATCACTGCGGGAATGGGTACTCCTTCCGAACGCATATACTCAACAACATTGTTGAACTGCGGAATTTTGTTCCCCACAGCGCTCATGATAAAGATTATCGCGATAAAAACTCGTCCTGCAATCGACCACGCAGCTTGCATAATTCACCCGTTTCCTATTCCAATAGAATTGTCTTTAGTTCACGCTAATTCGAACACTAAGATTTCCGATTCGCTTGTCGCTTGATACTCCATCATTGCCTCATCGCTGATCGCCAATCCGTCGCCTGCTGCTAACGAGTGGCCACCTACGACGCCAGTTCCTCTCATCTGCTGCAACCAGATATGCTTCTCCGGAGGAATAGCCAAGTAGACTGATTTCTGTGATTGCACCGTCGACAAATAGATTTTGGCCTGGGTGTGAATCGTAAGAGACCCATCTTCACCATTGGGAGATGCGACTAAACGCAAGCGATTCGTCCTTTCACCCAAGTCAAATTTCTTTTGCTCGTAACTCGGTTCAATGCCCTTACGTTCTGGCAACAACCAGATTTGATATAGGTGCGTCGGCTCAGCTGCGGATGGATTGAATTCACTATGGGTGATACCAGTCCCAGCACTCATTCGCTGAAATTCACCAGGTCGCAGCACTTCGCCATTTCCCATCGAGTCGCGATGTTCGAGCGCTCCTTGCAACACATAGGTGACAATTTCCATATCGTTGTGCGGATGGGTTCCGAAGCCTTGCCCCGGCGCAACAAAATCTTCGTTCATCACTCGGAGATTTCGAAAACGCATGTGCTGCGGATCGTAATAGGAACTGAAGGAAAACGTGTGGTACGTATCTAACCAACCGTAGTTGGCGTGACCTCGCTCTGATGCTTTTCTCAATTGGTACATATCTTCTCCTTTCGCTTACTCGATATCGTTAAGGACGATGCCTTTCGCATTCATACTTCACATGACGATAGTTTACATATCATGTATTTGAATAAAAAAATTTACGTATCGTGATCGAGGCTTGTTCGCGCTTTTTCGAGCAGTCGACTCAACTCTTTTAGTTCGGTCGCCGAGAGATGCCCCAATAGTTTTTGATTGAGGGCCGCGAGAGGCTGATCAAGTTGATTGACCAACTCTTTCCCTTTCGGCGTTAAGTCGACATACACTACGCGGCGATCTTGCGTGCAACGTTCGCGCGACACCAACTCCATTTTCTCCAAACGATCCAATAAGCCTGTCATCGCCGGAACCACTTGCAACATGCGATTGGCAATCTCTAAGCAGGGGAGGGGCTGGCCTTCACCCCGCAAAATTCTCAACACATTGTACTGAGAGGGAGTGAGATCGTATTCGCGGAACAATCGCCCCGCGCGATTCTCAAACTGGTCCGCTGTGCGCAAGATGTTCAACAACGCTTCGTGCAGCGGTGACTCAAACGGATTCCGTTTTTTCAGTTCATCTTGCAGGCGACTTTTGGCCATTCCCAAACTCCTCTGTAATTACTTTACATATCAACTATCGTCATGTCAAGCAAAATCCGCGAGGGGGATCGTGCGATTTTCGGGGAAATTCGCGCAAAAAACGCTCGGTTTTGAAGAACAGACCACCTAAAGAGAGTATTTCCCTGCAAACCGCCTGTTCAAAACTCAGTACGATCATAAGTAAGTACCTGCCTTGCAATCATGGATTTCCCATGGCCCCAAAACTTCCCAACTATCTCCGATTGCTCGCTCTTTTGGCAATTTGGTTCGCCCCTTCGAACCTACCCGCCCAGGATTCAGTGACACTGAAATCACTGCAGACAGAAGCTCGCGATGCGCTGCAGCAGCGAGATCGCGAACGAATCGCTGAAGTTACTGAGAAGCTTCGCCGCGTTTTAGCTGAGAAAGCCGGTGTACCAGAAGTACCCGACGAGCCGCGGCCAGTTCCTGAGCTCAGTCGCCCCTGGACAGCCACTGAAACACGCGCTGCATGGCCTACGATCCGTACATACATTCAGCGCAACAAATGGTGGCGACTCGATCTTGAACCAACTCAATGCAACCATGCTTTGCGTGAAGTAGCGACAGTCATTGAAGCCTGCGTTGCCGCTGCAGAAGTCGATCAAGACCACGCATCCGATTGGATCGACATGGCTTTGGAAGCGAGCGAGTTTATCCTGCTCGCACAAAAGCAAGCTGATTTAGGGCTCTATCCGTTCCCCGCCATACGCAATGGAAAAGGAAGACCTTTCGAAGTGGCCGAGAGCTTCATGCGTCGTGCTGAACGAGCGGGCCAATTGGAGACCATTATCAAGAACGGTTGGCTGGTCAACGACATGGGGGATGGTGGTTTGCAATTTGACAATGGTGAAGCGGGAGTTGCCTTACTGCATCTCTATGAAAAGACACAACAACCACAACTCCTGGAATCGGTTCTCTTGAGTGCCGAGTGGGCAAGCCAACAACCGATGGTGGTGAACTGGAACTACAACAGCTTCACGGTTTATCTTTTGGCGGAAACCTATCGCGTCACAGGCAAAGAAGAGTATCGCAACGAGGCAAAGACGCGTGCCTTGATCAGCGTATTGCCGGGCCAATTAAAGAATGGCCCGCATATTGGGCGGTGGCTTGATCCGCACAACGCTCGTCCGGCCTATCATTACATCATGATTCGCGCTTTGCTCGCTTTAGTCGCTGTATTACCCGAGAACGACCCCGACCGACCAGCAATGATTGAATCGATCCGCTTGGCGTTTAAGGCCCGCAACGTCGATTTCAAAAAAGGGATCATCAATGGCGACTCTGCGCTCGAAGCTTTGCTCCGAGCTCAACGACTTCCGCCAGCTATTCTTGCAGAACTTGGCGATTGTCAAATCGATATGGCCTTGAATAGTTTAGAAGCTTATGGAATTGAACGTTGGCGCGCAGGGCAACCAGCTCTAGGTGCGAGTGCTTGGTGCGACTGGTTGTCCTACCAACAATCAAAACATGCGAGGAAGTAACGCGATGTTGATTATGGCAAATTCAAGTTGGCTCATTTCTATTCTGTTGTGCTTCAGTCTTGCAGCATCCGTATTTTCACCGGACCTTCTTGCGCAAGAAGATAAGGCTGAAAAAAAGCCCATTCCAACCGAACTACCTTCGCTCAAGGAAAAGCTAGAGGAAATTCGGACGAAGCATCAAATGCCAGCGATGTGGTGCGGTGTATTTCATGTCGATGGTCGCAGCGCAATGGCCGTGACGGGCGTACGCCGATGGAATGATGCAACCGCCGCGACACTCACCGACCCTATCCATCTTGGCTCCTGCACGAAAGCGATGACAGCGGCGATCATCGGACAACTTTGCAGCGAAGGTAAACTGCGGTTGGATAGCAATTTACGGGACGTTTTCGCCAACAAAATTCCGCCAGACTCGGCTTGGGGTCAAGTCACGGTTCAAGAGCTTTTGCAGCATGAGAGCGGTCTGCCCGCTAATCTCGATTGGTGGAAACTGATGAAAGGAACAAGTGACGTGCAGGTAGCTCGCGATGCCGCACTACAAACGGTTTGCAAACTGCGGCGTCCCAAGAAGCCGAACTTTCTATACTCCAATACTGGCTATACCTTGCTCGGGCATATCATTGAAGAAATCGAAGATAAACCCTGGGAAGATTGCATGCGCGAACGACTCGCTCGACCGCTTGGCATGGAGACACTTCAATTTGGGCCAATCGTCAGTGCGGAGGGGCGCGGAAATGCCGATGTTCCCTCGGGACATACAGTACAATCTTCGCTTGGCGGTATCCTCAACAACATGTTAGGTGGAAAAAGCAAGCCAAACTGGAGTCCCATCCAAATCGATAATGCCCCCGTAATGGGGCCAGCAGGGAGTGCAAACGCCACACTTTACGATTGGGCAAAGCTTACGCTGTTGTTTGCAGACCCGCAGGGAGACGAACGCCTAAAGATATCCGCGGATGTTTGGAAAAAGCTGTTAGAATCCAAATCCAAAGATGGTTATGCTGGAGGCTGGATCGTGTCAGAAAGGGATTGGGCAGGAGGACGAATTTACACGCATGCGGGTAGCAACACGACATGGTACTGTGTCGTGTTCGTAGCACCGGAGAAGAACCTCTGCTACCTCGCAGCGACCAATGCCTATTCCGATGCAGCCGTGAAGGCCTGTGACGAAGCGATCGTCAATGCGATTTCCATCGAACTTAAATGATAACTAGTGGCTAACCAGAGCACGTTTCTGTATGAAGTGGGAACAAGTACACCTCACCGTCGATTATTCTGTGATCAATGGCGATGATCCATGGCCCATCATTGAGCCGATTTGGTGGCAAGTCGATATCCACGATACCAACGAAGACTATGAATTGAGTTTGCTGCAATTCACTCTACCGCAACGTCTTATGTTTGCGTTTCAATGGTATCGTTCCGAAGTGAGCAACGGCGGCCACCAACAGTTCTATTACAACAACACGGGTCGTGTTTGGCCGGATGTGTTGCGAGCGCTAGAAGCGATCGATGCTCCCAACATGCGCGGTCTATTTGTCCGCTCTCTTGAAATGCTTGGCGACAAACCACCGCTGATTCGCGACGATCGTTGCGAATTACTCGACAAACTCAAACCGGACTTTTCCAGCTTGGACGAGCAGTTTTCGCGGCTCGAAGAAGATGAAGGAATTGACGAGCTGGTGATGCAGTACATTCAAAACCATCCGAAGGATTTCTATTTCGACGGCTTAGTACGACGGGCCGTCTTTCCTTGGTGAGAAGTGGTGGTTGAGGAATGTGACTTGAGGCCAGAGGATGAGGTTTTAGGTTTCTTCTTGGCCGCCGCTTTCTGAGTCATTTCTTCAACTCGAAATTTGGTCATCTTCTTGATCAAAGCCAGTGGCATCTTCTTTGACAAGGGGATTTGGACAGCACCTTTTGAAGTAACGTATGCTTTAAGCTCTTCAGCAAAAGCTACGATCGCCGACGGTGTCGGATAAACCCCTAGATGTTCTTTGCACATGGCAAAGTGAATCAAATTTCCGTGTTGGCAGAAGGTGGGCATCTGGTATTTGATCGCTTCCGTCGCTTCCGGTGCTGCACTCTGAATGCACTTGCGAACCTCTTGCAAAATCTTTTGTTCGCTATCGGAAAACTGAGCTATGTACTGATCGATTGTATCGATGGATTTGGGCTGAGACTTCATAGTATTTTTCCGGACAAGAAGAGAGTGCAACCGTCTTACAAGCACGCCGTATGTTGTACACATGCGCCCGTGAGATTGCAGCGGCTAGATGCGATATGCCGCACCAACCATGACTATTCGATCGCTACAAATAAATTGCGAAGAACGGAGTTCGGTCGCATTGGCAATAACGAGAGTATAGAATGTCGGCACCGGAGATTTCCTCCTCCTCTCCCTCAGGACCCCGCCATGAAATACATCCCATTCCCACCGGCCCTTTTAGCTCGTATCGCATGGTTCGCGTCTTCCTTGCTTGCCGTGTTGGGAAGCAGTCCTCTGCTTCTGGCTCAGCAACCAAGCGAATATCTGCAAGCGGGTGCAGCGACGAGCAACATTACGCCCGACTTGGGAGGAGAGATCATTGGCGGTTTCTTGCCCATTCCCGCGCAACATATCCATGATGATCTGCACGCGCGATGTTTGGTGCTCGATGATGGTGAGACGAAACTTGCACTTGTAGTTTGCGACCTATTGGGCATTCATCGCAGCTTGAGCCTCGAAGCTCGACGACAGATTCAGGAGGCTACTGGCATTCCACCTGAGAATGTATTGATCTCGGCCACCCATACACATTCTGCTACCAGCGCGATATCGAATGCGTCGGTGGTTCGATCTTATCAATCGGATATGCCACTGAATGACTACCAGAAATTTGTAGCGCGACGTATCGCTGATGGCGTGCGACGTGCCGTTAAGAATCTGCAGCCTGCAGAAATTGCATTTGGTCGCGTTGATGTTCCCGAGCACCTTTTCAATCGTCGCTGGTATCTGAAAGAGGGGAGTATGCCGGCGAATCCGTTTGGAAAAATCGACAAGGTCAAGATGAATCCACCGGCGAATAGCCCCGACCTAGTTGAACCTGCAGGCCCGATCGATCCAACATTATCGTTCATCGCATTGCGTGCGCCGGGTGGGAATTTGATCTCTCTATATTCGGCCTACTCGCTTCATTATGTGGGTGACGTTGGGCCAGGACATATTTCGGCAGATTATTTTGCCATTTATTCCGAACGGCTCAAACAGCATCTTTCGGCTGCGAGCCAAGATCCTCCATTTGTGGCGATGCTGGCCAACGGTACCAGCGGCGACATCAATAACATTCCGTTTGGTAAGCCACGAGCGACACGTCCTACGTATGGGCAGATGACCTATGTCGCTGAAGATTTAGTTAACAAAGTACGAGATGTTGTTCCCAGCTTACAATGGCAAAAGAAACAAAAGCTCACTGCCCGCTATCGTGAGTTGGATTTGAAATGGCGCGAAGTAGATGGCGAGTTGATGAAGTGGGCACAAGAAACAGCTGCCAAGTCAACCTCGTTACAAGGTGCGGATCTTCCAGCGATCTATGCGCGACGGGTGATGGAGCTAGCACAAGCGAGTCCCGAGACAAAGGCTCCTGTTCAACTTTTGGTGATTGGTGATATCGCGATTGGTTGTTCGCCCTGCGAGACCTTCGCCGAAATTGGCATAGAATTCCGCAAGCGAAGTCCATATCCGAATTCGTTTATGGTGGAGTTAGCACATGGTTATTATGGCTATCTCCCCGCGCCGCGACATTTCGAATTAGGTGGCTATGAAACATGGCCCGGCACCAATTATCTTGAACCTCAAGCTTCGGTCAAAATCATGGATGCTCTCTTACAAATGGCGGCGGAAACAAAGTAGGGCGTGTGCAGCGATTCCTTCATGCCTCATTTCCCCGTCGCTTACCACATCCCATTTTCGCCCAACATCAAATGCCAATCACCCGAATCGCGCAACACGCCGTGGAGTTGACTCACAGGCGAAGGTCCACCCCAAAATTGGGCTCATCAAGAATGAAACCTCAAAATAATGCGGAATCACTCAGGCAATAAGTTTATCGATTACCTTGCCACCAAATTGACTCAACTGCTTGAAACGGCCCGCGTGATAGTAGGTGAGCTTATTGTCATCAAGGCCTAGGAGTCGCAAGAGAGTTACGTGAAAATCGCGGATGGGATGAACGTCTTCAACGGCGGTCATTCCAAGTTCATCCGTCGCACCGATGGTGTGCCCCGCATTGCAGCCGCCACCAGCTAACCAAATGGTCATGGCGTTTGGATTATGATCGCGTCCGTAGGCTGTACCTCCACGCACTCCATTATCGGGCGTTCGTCCAAATTCACCGCACCACACCACTAAAGTGCTTTCGAGCAAGCCCCGTTGTTTTAGATCACGAATCAAAGCGGCTATCGGCTTATCCACGGCGCGCACAAGATTCCCATGCGCTCGTTCGATGTAATCATGACTATCCCAAGTTCCGTGATACAGCTGGACAAACCTCACGCCAGACTCGATCATCTTTCGAGCTAACAGACACTTTTTTCCAAATGAATCGGTGAGCGGTTCGCCAAGCCCATACATCGCTTGTGTATTTTGATCCTCTCGGCTCACATCCAAGAGGCCGGGTACTTGAGCCTGCATGCGAAAAGCCAATTCATAGTTTTGTATGCGAACCTCAAGATCATCATGCCACGGGAATTGTTTATGGTGCTCACGATTGAGCGCTCCCAACAAATCGAGGTTAGCTCTTTGTTGTTCGCGGCTAACGCCATTCGGCGGCGCGAGATCAAGAATCGGCGAACCTTTGGGGCGAAGAGGTGTTCCCTGAAATGCGGCTGGTAAATACCCATTACTCCAGTTCGCAGCACCACCTTGCGGATAGCTTACTTCGGGTAATACGATAAAACCGGGGAGGTCTTGGTTCTCAGAGCCGAGGCCATAGGTCACCCAGGCACCGATAGCGGGATCTCCTCCAAATCGATTGCCGCAATTCATCTGGTACATGGCGGTAGGATGGTTCACGCTATCGACCTGGCAACCGCGAAAGAAGCATAAATCATCAGCCACTCTCGCCAGATTTTCCCAGTTTTCAGCCATATCGGCGCCACTTTGGCCCATTTTCTTGAACTTAAATGGGCTTTGTACGTAGTAGCGTTTGCCGCTTTCCATCGCCGATTTTTGTTTCCCCTCCCGCGTAAATTCTTGCAAGTGTACCTTTTGCAAATGAGGCTTCGGATCAAACGTATCGATATGTGATGGCCCACCCTCCATCATGAGAAAAATACAATTCTTCGCTTTAGCTGCCACATGACCATTCCGTGGTGCAAGTACACCCGCATCATCAACAGCGTTATGGTCTCCGGAATACGCCTCAATATTCACAAGTGCGTTTAACGCAATCGCCCCAATGGACGCTCCCAATCCGTATAGCACCTGCCGGCGGTGCATGGTCGAAGCATTAGGTTCGTGTTGTATCGAGACTTCACTCTTCATTTGCCCAATACCTTTTTTCATGTCATAGCATCAATACACGAAGATGAACTCATTGCTGTTAAAAAGCACTAAACACACCTCCGCTAACGAGCGAGTTTCCTCGTCGCAATCTTCGGGAAGCAAGTCTGGCACGAAATCGGCATTCGCATAAATCGTCTCGGTAAATGAAAAACGCTCTCCGGTATTCTCTTCAATCGCCTCGCGCAGCACCCGTACAGGAGGACGCTCCACATGAACCTTTGAGTCTTTGGACATTCGCGCCGTGTTATTCCAATGCATCACACACTGAGCAACCTCAAACTCACTTGGCTGCCTCATTAATACCATCTTGAAAAGCCGGTGAATTATTTGCTTCCGCTCTACGTCAGAAGGCGTCTTGCCTTCGGGCTTAAACTCTTTCAACACGCGATTAGCCAAAGCCAAAGAGCGTTTGTAACTTGCCTCACTATTGAGCAATGAAAAAACCTGCGGAGTCACTGTGCTTTCTTCGCGACGTTCACAAGAGAAATCTAAGGGTGGTGAATTGAAGACCTCTAGCGCAGGGTCCGTCAATCCTCTCAAACGCAACACGTAGATCGAGCGGCGATGTCTATCAGCGGGCAATGGATTTGGTGCCCATGCGGCCGCAAAGGTCCCCATCACCATTCGCGGCTGTAAAGCGGCCTCCAAATTAATTTCAGGTCGACAAGGAATTCCCCCTATCTCCAAATTGAGCTCGCCACTTTGCATCAGCATCGAGTCGCGAATCTCTTCTGCCGTAAGCCGCCGTGGCTGAAAAACCGCATAGCTGTTTTGGAGTGGGTCCAATCGCACCAACTCGTCGAATTGGGGATGGACGCAGCTACGACGATATGTTTGGCTGCACATGATCCAACGATGCAATTGCTTTACCGACCATCCACTCTCGATCAAAGACACGGCGAGCCAGTCCAATAACTCTGGATGTGTGGGGTGTTTGCCGGTGGAACCAAAGTTATTCGGATTACCGGCAATGGGTAGTCCAAAGTGCCACATCCAAACACGATTTACCATAACTCGCGCGGTGAGTGGATTTTTGGAATCGACAATCCAATTAGCCAGAGCCAGTCTACGGCCACTCACCGATTCGGAAATCGCTTCACGACCTAGCATTCCGATAGCACTTAATACGCCAGGAACAACGGCGGGACCTTCAGAAAAGGGATCGCCGCCAATCAAAATCTTCGATAGTTCTTGCTCCGCGTCGTTGGACGCAGTCGCCGACATACGCAGCGGTGCAGTTACGGCTCGTAGGCGGGGTGTCGGACCTGAATAAACAGCGTGAGCGTATTCGTGATACCGGTCAAGTTCCCATTGAAGACGTTCAATACCTTTCCGAGCGACTCTTTCCAGTCCAAACTGCTCAGGCTCAAAGCCGACCAACTTCGGCGGATAACTATCTTCTGCCGCTCCCGAACGACCTAATGCAGTGCGCGCTTTTCCAAACAGATCGCGAAATATTCTGTCGCTATCCGCCGTCTTATCACGCAGTTCAGACAGCGTTCTCTCCCATAACGATGGGTCTTTCTCGTTTTTGCGAAACCATTCTGCTGCGTTCGTTAGCAACTGTTCATCTAGTTGTGCGAGCGTGTCCTGACACTCGAGCAGCTTGCGTTGTAGATACGATTCTTCCTGGAACCCGCCGCGATTTTCTGTTTCGAGAAAAGGTACGGCACGTTCGGCGATTTGCGTTGTACTTAAGGCTGCTTGAATGGAATAGTAATCGCGAGTCGGAACGGGATCGAATTTGTGATCATGGCATCTCGCGCACTGAAGTGAGTGGGCTAAAAAACATTCGCCAATACTGTTTGTGATATCGTCTAGAAATCGCTGCCTTGCCACCTTGGGAACTTCCATACCCGTTAATTCCCACGGCCCCATACGCAAATAGCCCGTCGCAATAATAGCCTCGTGGTCAACGGGTTCTAATTCATCGCCAGCGATCTGTTGACGCACAAATTGATCGTAAGGTAAGTCTCGATTGAAAGCGCGAATGACATAATCGCGATAGCGCCAAGCATTACCGCGTTCGTAGTCATTTGCGAATCCCGATGAATCGGCATAGCGGACCACATCCAGCCAATGCTGCGCCATTCGCTCTCCGTAATGTGGGCTTTCCAATAATCGGTCGATCAAGTCTGCCACGGCCACTTCACTATCTCGTGCAAACGCATCTTGAAATTGCGTCACCTCTTCGGGCGTGGGGGGTAAACCTGTCAGGTCATAAGATGCGCGGCGAATAAATGTTGCCGCATCACAGGCAGGGGCGACGGAAAGGTCAGGAGGCAGGCGTTTCTCGATCCAATAATCAATAGCCGCAGATCCTTCAACCAACTTTTTGCCGCTGTTCGCTTGCGGCTTTACTAATTTCTGATAGGCCCACAGACCGCTCGGCTCATAAGAGCGATTGGACCATTCCTGAGTAAGTCCACCACTGGTGGCAACCTGAACACCGTCCTCTGCTTTCCACTCTTGGGCATACTGTCGGCGTATTTCCTCGACTCGTTCAGCCGCCGGCCAAGGAGCGTTGGCTTCAATCCATTGTTTGATCCAGTTCATTTGCTGAGGCGTGAGCTTTTCCGCATCTTTGGGCGGCATGGCGGACCACACCTCCGATTCACGCAACACCGCCAAAAACAATGGACTTTGCTCAGGCTTTCCCCAAACAATCAAAGGCTCGCCACTCGAGCCGCCCCGAAGAAGCGACTCATGTGAATCCAGAGCCAACTCACCTTCCATCACACCGTTTTCGACATGGCAAGCCAAACACTTTGTTTGCAGAAGAGGCAAAATGCGACGTACAAACAAAACTTCCCCGTCGTCATTTGAGAGGACGAGCCCGCCCGCCCAAAACGTGAGAAAAAAAGTTAGAAAAGCGGTAACCCGTGCGGTTGGAGAGGTAGGCACGATAGTAATCCTGTGGAAGGGAAGATCTCAGCATACCACGTGAAAATACCTCGACTCAAGAAGTTGGCAGTCTGAGACGCTATGATTAGACTGCTATCGACGATTTTCTTTCTTGTTGCCCCAAGTTGGCGGGACGAATTCATGTCTTTTTCGAATCTGGCGAAGTCCCTAAGCTGCCTAGTTCTCGGTTTAACATATTTCCTTTGTTGTTCTCCGCGGACATCCGCCCAAGACCTGGGCGCAGACTTGCAACCGCTACTCGAAAAACATCGCGGCGATGTGGGGCTGATGGTCAAAAATTTAGATACCGGCGAAACGTATCAACATCACAGCGATGTCGTGATGCCGACCGCAAGTCTCATCAAGTTTCCGGTACTGATTGAACTTTACCGACAAGCAGAGCAGGGGACACTTAGCCTCGACAAGCAAATCGTGCTCAAGGAAACCGACAAGGTACCGGGGTCTGGTATTCTCACGCAGCATTTCAATAACGATGCAGTGCTTTCGCTGCACACCATCGCACGACTGATGATCACCTACTCGGACAACACTGCAACGAATTTGGTGCTGGATCAAATAGGAATTGGGAGTGTTGCCAAAACGATGACGGAGATGGGGCTTCCTGAGACTCAAATTCACTCGAAAGTTTTTCGCCGCGACACATCCATCGCCATCGAACGGAGCCAAAAATATGGTCTCGGTAGTACAACGGCCAAGGATATGGTCGCCCTGCTTGAAAAGTTGCATCACAAAACTCTACTGAAGAATGAATCCTGTGACGCTATCCTTGCGCATCTGTTGACTTGTGATGACAAAAGCAAGATCGCTCGGCGATTGCCTCCAGGGGTCAAGTTCTTTCACAAGACCGGCGCCGTGAATGAGTGCCGCACAGATGCAGGCTTGATGGCCACTCCCAAAGGGATGATCGCAATCGCCATTTTGACCAACAACAATAAGGATACGAGTTGGACGGAATCGAATGAAGCAGAGTTGCTGTGTGCCGAGGTAGGGGACATCGTGTATCGGTGGTACAACCCAGACTCGCTCACGGCCGAAAATGGCTCTTCCGTTCTCAAAGTCGGCTCAAACGGGATATTGGTGGAAGCCCTTCAACGAGCCCTCAACAAACAACTGACACCGTCACCCGAACTATCGGTTGATGGCGACTTTGGTCCCGCCACTGAAAAAGCATTGCGAGACTTTCAAGTTTCCAAAAACCTTGAGGCCTCAGGAGTCACCGATCCAAAGACATGGAGTGCTTTGGGCCCCATTGAATTAGAAGAAACTGACACCGCTGCACCAACAGAATTACCATCGAAGCAGGCAGCAGACCCATTACAGGGTCCTCCATTTGTTTCCTGTAAAGCTTGGGTGATTGTTGATAAAACATCGGGCAATATCATCGACGGATATGAGTCGCAAAAATCGTTGGAAATAGCGAGCACGACCAAGATGATGACAGCTTGGTTGATTTCCAAATGGGCTGCTGAACACCCTGAGATTTTGAACGAACGCGTCACATTTTCAGCTCGAGCGGATAGTACACCAGGCTCGTCGGCAACGATACGAGCCGGTGAGTCGGTGACCGTTCGCGAATTGCTTTATGGATTGATGCTTCCTTCCGGCAACGATGCGGCGACAGCTTTAGCCGAACATTTTGGCGAACGATTTGACGTCGATGGTGCAGATAAAAGCTTGAATAGCTACGATCGCTTTGTGCGAGTTATGAACCAAGAAGCACAATCCTTGGGCATGAAAAACTCGTCGTTCCGCAATCCACATGGCTGGCCTCACAAAGAACACTTTGCAAGTTGCACTGATTTAGCAATCTTAGCCAACAAGGTTCTCGATTCTGCGTTGCTGCGAGACGTCGTTTCGACAAGGCAATTCGAATGTGAGACACAGAGCACTGAAGGTTATCGCCGTAAACTGGTTTGGAAGAATACGAACGAGTTATTGGGAACTGAAGGTTACATAGGAGTCAAAACGGGTACCACGGATTCGGCTGGAGCGTGCCTAGTCTCGTGCAGCGTTCGCGATGGCAAAGAACTCATTGTGGTCACTTTGGGTTCGTCGGGATCACCCGCCCGATACGCCGACAGTCGCAACCTACATCGCTGGGGCTGGCAAAAGCTTGCACCCCAAGAAAAGCCATGATGCTCGAACTGTTTTGCGAAGAGTCAAATGAGCTCGGTTCCTTCTTTGCGAAGCGGCGGAAAGTGTGGATCGATTTTGTACGCTCGCATGCGCATCAAAAGTTCGTCGGCATCTGTCGCCGTTAGAACCATAGAACGATATTCGGGCCGCAAGAAACCGTCATCGACAGCTCTATCGAAGAGCGTCAACAGCGGGTCATAGAAACCGTCAACATTCAAGAGTCCACATGGTTTGCGATGTAAGTCGAGCTGTGCCCAAGTTAGGATTTCGCAGAACTCTTCGAAGGTGCCAAAGCCTCCAGGGAGCGCGATAAAAGCATCGGAGAGATTGGCCATCAGCGCTTTGCGCTCATGCATGGTACTGACAACATGTAACTCCGTAAGGCCTGCATGTCCGACTTCTTTTTCTTGGAGGTGACCTGGGATGACACCAACCACTTCGCCACCATGTTCGAGGACCGCGTCTGCCACGACTCCCATCAGGCCAATGTTGCCGCCTCCGTAGACCAATCGCAATTGCTGCTGAGCGATTAACTGGCCCACAGACTTTGCGGTTTCTCGATAGATGGGCTTACTTCCTAATCGTGAGCCACAAAAAACGCAGATCGATTTCATAGGTTTCTTGTTGAAATAAGATGCGATGGGCGTTCTGAAATGACCCGTCCACTGAATTTGTCACCTGTAGGAAGACCTTTCGCCCACCCAGCAGCATTCAGGCTGTAATTGGTTTGCAGTAACCCCATTCCTGATTCATTTTTCCCCTCTGAGCATTCTCAGCGGTAGCCCTATGAGGTATACCATAGTTCGTTGAGTTCGTGGTTCGACAGATAAATTTGTCGGTTGTGGAAACGATGCCTCGACACCCTCGACTGGGCTAGCCCGACCGTTGGTATTGTAACATCGCCGTCGAAGATGGAGGCCCTTGGTTGTGGCCAAAAGCGATTCCCCTACAGATCATTCGGTTGAATGCGCTAATTATCTCAAAGCGTTAGCGGATCCTATCCGTTTGCAAATTGTGCGAGCATTGCAGAGCGGGCCGATGAGCGTGTCGGATCTGTCGATGCTACTGGATATGGAAATGGCCAACGTTTCCCATCATTTGCGGGTCATGTATCATGCTGACTTGGTCGGCACAGAACGGGATGGCAAATTCATCTACTATCACCTGAACAAAGAGTTCCTAAAAAACTCTGCCGCTGCCAAATCGCTCGATTTTGGTTGTTGCAAAATTGATTTACGCAGCTAGCCCGTCCTTGCGGAACACTCGTCCATTCTAAAGAATATCAGAGTGTTCACTCGCAGCCCTGGAACTCAGCTGGAAATCTTTATGGCATCGGCACCTCGCTTCATCATGATCGGTGGCTTTTTGGGAGCGGGTAAAACTACCACGATCGCCCGCCTCGCCGCCCACTTCAGGCAACTCGGCAAGAATGTCGCGATCGTTACCAACGACCAAGCGAGTGACCTGGTCGATACCCTAATGCTCCGTTCACAAGGCTTTCAAGTTGGCGAAGTTGCTGGCTCATGTTTTTGCTGCAACTTCAATGGCCTAACCAATACGGTCGAATCTCTCAGCTCCGATCAGCGCCCCGATATTGTGCTGGCCGAACCGGTTGGGTCGTGCACCGACTTGGTGGCAACCGTGATTCGACCGCTTGAAAAAATCTACGCACAACCCTTCGACATCGCTCCCTATGGTGTGATCATCAAACCTTCGCATGGCTTCAAGATTCTGGGAGGCGAAGGACAACGTGGCTTTTCACCAAAAGCCGAATACATTTTCCGCAAGCAAATTGAAGAAGCCGATTTCATCATTCTCAACCGCATTGACGAACTGGCTGCTGAGCAAGTGGAAGAACTGATCCGCCTGCTTGAAAAAGAATACCCGCATATTCCGATCTTGCGCTTAAGCGCGAAATCGGGAGCTGGTTTTGATGCGCTGTGTGAGTTCTTGGATCAACGAGGCGCGTTTGGACAACGCATTATGGAAGTTGACTACGACATTTACGCGGAAGGAGAAGCCGAATTGGGTTGGCTCAATTGCCAAGCTCAAATTTCTTCAACCAACGCGATCCAACTCGACTCATTCTTATTGTCACTTGTGCAACGCTTACACCAAACCTTGATTCACAAAGATGCCGAAGCAGCGCACTTAAAAGTTATCGGCATGACCGATGGCGTTTATGCGGTATCGAACTTGATCAGCAACGAAACACAACCGGTTCTCTCGTTAGCTTCACAATGGTCTGGAACCGAATTTGATTTGGTCCTCAACGCACGGGTTGCGATCGATCCAGAAAATCTCGAAGACTGGATTCGAACCGCTCTGAAGGATGAAGCGACGCTTTATTCGGCCACTGCCCAGATCCATTCGCTGCAGTGCTTTCGACCGGGACGCCCCGTCCCGACGCACCGTTTGCCCTAGCCACCAACCCTAAAAACCGTCGCCGCCATGGACCCCAAAGGGAGTAGAACTCGATTTTAATCGAATTCCAGGCTTTAACTCATTGACACATCGGAATATTCCGATATATTTAATGTACTGGTGGGGTGATCGAATTGGCAACAACAGCCATAAATCATGACCCCGCCTTACTTTGCGACTTTCAAATCGAAACATCACGACATATCGATTCATATAGGAGAAAATTATGAGCGTAACCACCATCACACCGAAACACCTCAACGACACCGTTTGCGGAGGCTGCTCCGTAGATCTGATCGACGTCCGCACCCCAGCCGAGTATGGTGAAGTGCATGTCCCGTTTGCCAAGAACATTCCACTCGATCGTTTCGACGCTAATCAAATTGCCAAAGAGCGAGCAGGCAAAGAGACTCCTGTGTACGTCATTTGTCGATCAGGAAGCCGAGCCAAACAAGCTTGTGACAAACTGATCGCTGCTGGTTGCACCAATGTTGTCAATGTCGAAGGAGGCACATTGGCCTGGGACCAAGCGGGCTTTCAAGTTGTTCGCGGCAAGAAAGTTTTATCGCTGGAACGACAGATGCGAATTGTCGCCGGTGGGCTTGTGTTTGCCGGAGTGATGCTTGGAACGTTCGTCCATCCTTATCTCTATGGTCTATCGGGATTTGTTGGGCTCGGCTTAGTTTTTGCCGGAGTCACTGACATTTGTCCTATGGCGATGATGATCGCTCGCATGCCTTGGAATCAAGTTAACAACAACGTCGCTTGTAGCACCAAGACGGCCGCTACCAACTGACCGACACTACCGTTCAATACCGAGTACTTTTCGTTTCTTTTGCGAAGGGGAACATTGCCATGAGTCATGTACAACACATATCTGCCAACACATTTAAGACCGAAGTCCAACAAGCTAACGTACCCGTACTGATCGACTTTTACGCCGATTGGTGTGGGCCATGCCGAATGCTTGCTCCAACTTTGGAACGCTTGGCCACCGAGTTTTCCGGCCGAGTCAAAATCGTGAAGATCAATGTCGATAAAGAGCCTGCTTTAGCATCTCAATATCGTGTTGAATCCATCCCAACCTTGGTCGTTATGTCCCAAGGTGAGATCATCGGCCAAGCGGCTGGCTTAGTGGGTGAAGCTGATTTGCGATCCGCATTGAATCAGATTGCTCCTGTTAAAGTCGCTTAATTCACAGCAGCCCGTCGCAATCGGATCGAGACCAACAGGCATTCCTCCTGTCTGGCGGAACGGTGGGTTCGACTCCAATCACCGTTCCGTCTTTCCACCTCTGAAACTCAACGCATTCTCAAGTCCGTCAAGAGAGATCCAATATGTTACTAAAACAATACTATCTCGGTTGTTTGGCGCATGCTTCATACTTAATCGCTGATGAAGCAACGAAGCAAGCCGCCATCGTTGATCCACAGCGCGACATCGAACAATATCTCAGCGATGCATCGGCGAATGGTTACACCATCAAGTATGTGATATTGACTCATTTCCATGCTGACTTTCTCGCTGGACATATCGAGTTACGTAATCACGCCGGGGCGCGAATTGTCATGGGATCTCAAGCACAGGCTGAATTCGATGTCCTCAGCGTCACCGATGGTCAAGTCATCGACATGGGTCAAGTTCGCTTGAAGTTCTTGGAAACGCCAGGTCATACACCCGAAGGCATTTCGGTTGTCGTTTATGACTTGGAGAAGTCCGATTCGAAACCAGAAGCCGTACTGACGGGCGATACCTTGTTCATTGGCGACGTCGGGCGTCCCGACCTATTGGCCTCGATCGGTGTCACGGCCGATGAATTGGCGGAAATGCTCTACAAATCGGTCAATCGCTTGCGTGAACTGCCAGATGAAACATTGGTTTACCCAGCTCACGGCGCGGGCTCGTTGTGCGGTAAAGGTTTGAGCAAAGAAACATTTTCGACCATTGGCGAACAGAAAAAATTCAACTATGCCCTGCAACCAATGGGCTTAGATGAATTCAAGAAGTTGGTGACTTCAGACCAACCGGCTGCTCCGGAGTATTTTGTTTACGATGCGATCAAGAATCGACAAGAACGAGCTGATTTAGAATCAACGATGCAAAAGTCGATGACAGCGCTCAGCGTCTCGCAAATTCGCGAGATGCAAACGGAAGGCGCGCAGGTGATCGATGTGCGTGAAGCTGCCGATTTTGAAGGAGCCCATCTAGTCGGTTCGCTCAACGTTGGCTTGAAAGGGAAATATGCGACCTGGTGCGGAACCATCCTCAGTCATGATCGGCCTTTGATCGTTGTTGCCGAAGCAGGTGAAGAGGAAGAAGCCATCATGCGACTAGGCCGTATCGGCTTCGATAATGTTGTCGGTTATCTCCAAGGTGGAATGGCGGCACTCAATGGTCACCCGGAATTGGTTAATAAGATCGAAAGAGTCACCGCACCTGCGTTACACGAACTTTTGCGTGAAGCACAACCACCCGCTGTCGTCGACGTGCGTGCTGAGAAAGAGTGGTTAGGTGGACATATTGAAGGAAGTATCAATATTCCATTGCCACAATTAGCCAATCGCTTGGATGAAGTACCAGCCGAAAGCCCTGTCGTAGTCCATTGCGAAGGAGGTTATCGATCGGCAATCGCATGCAGCATCTTGGCCCATGCTGGACGAAACAACATGAGCGACATGGTAGGGGGGATCAAAGCTTGGAGTGCATCGAAGCTACCAACGACGGCTGCAGAGGCATGTGGTAGCGGTTGCGGTTCCAGTTGTTCCAAGTAAGAACTTTGCCAAAGATCTTTTGGCCGCAAATTATTCAATAAGACCGAAATCGATTTTTCCTGGTTAGGAGAGGATCTGTGTCACCACTGAGTCTCATTTTTGGAGCAGTGGTCGGTCTCTCATTGGGGCTGACTGGCGGCGGAGGCGCGATTTTCGCGGTTCCGTTGCTAGTCTACGGTTTGCATATTCCAGCTAAAGATGCGGTTGTTATCTCGTTGATTTCTGTTGGCTCGACTTCGTTTGTAGGCTTTCTACATCGATGGCAACTCAAGGAAGTCGACGTAAAAACAGGTTTGATTTTCGCTGTTGCAGGCATGATTGGGGCTCCCATTGGAGCTTGGTTGGCAACCTTGATTCCAGACGTAGCCTTG
>JAFLCP010000270.1:0-1907 GCA_017303505.1 Planctomycetota bacterium
GCTCATGTGTGTTAACGCCAAACGACAACAGGTTTCCAAACACGGAGCAACGACGATGACGAACGACAACAACCAGACCAACGAAAAGATTTTCAGCAATACCTTTCGCACGCTGGATCCACAACAAAAAGCCCAAGAGAATCGAGGAACGAAGATGCACATTGGACGAGTCCACTTGGTCACCGACTTGGCCGACGGCCAGCGGGCTTATCCCGAACCTGACCACTCTTACCAGGTCCAATCCGAAGACGATCCATCGCTCGATACCACGGTCGAGTACGTCGAACGACGAGGGGACCGATTGATCGCCCGAGGCCAAAACGGCGAGTACTATGCGGTCTCGGGTTTCGATCGATTCGAACTCAAGAAGATTCGGAATTGGCTCCGGCGCTAACCCTGGCCCAACGCGAACGAGCGCCCCACGTTCGCCACGTGTGGGCGTTTGGTCGTCGGTTGGCGTAGTTAGGCCAACGTGTAATGCGACGCGACGGTGGCCAAATGTTGGCGTTTGTGGGGCTCGAAAACATTCTCCGAAATTCGAAAACATTACTTCCGAGATTGGCTTGATGTTTTTCCAACACCATGCGAACTGTGTGTGTACGCCAAACGAATACAGGTTTCTAAATACGGAGCAACGCCCATGCCCAACAACGACAACAAGACTAACGAAAAGATTCTTCGCGACGCTTTTCGCACGATGGATCCACACCAAGCCCAAGAGATCCGCGAGGCCTATTACAAGGCGATCGAAGGGCTGCGAACATTGGCGGATACGCTTGAGATCGCCGATGCACAGCAGCCACAGACCGCAGGCCCGCTTTTGACCGAACACCTCTACGCCTGCGAAGCACTTGACGCGATGCGAAGCAGCCTGCTTGGCAAGATTCTTTAGAAGAAAGGAAAACCGTCGATGACCACTGACCCTGCAGTCGGAGATCGGATCCGTTTGATCTCCATGCCCGCAGACCCGGACCCGATTCCGATCGGCACCCACGGTACCGTTCAAATGGTACATTGCCATTGCGGCTGGACGCAGGTCGAGGTCGATTGGGACAACGGCCGACGATTGATGCTTTCCCTGCCTGACGACCAGATTGAAATCCTTAGCTCCGGAGACATTCAATTCTAACGCAACCAAAACAGGGCGACGTGAGTAACGATCGAATTTGCGTATAGCAACGTTGGCTTCCATGCTGCCAAACTGCACTTCGATGGTTGCCCGGAACATACTGGGGTGAATCTCAATCAACGACATAACTCCATCGACAAATTCGTGCGCGACGGTAAGAGGGGGAAGTTCGCCTGCGTTTGCAAAGCGAACTGTCTGCACTTTTTTGAAAACGGGAATTGGCTCAGCCACAAACGGTGAAGCTACTTGGCATCCGCGGCGCGCATCGGGATCGGTGACGTGCCAGTTCTTTCAAGCACCGCCGGCTTGCCTGTGAAGCGTTGGTAGCGATCCACAATGACGTCGGCATAGAGTGGATCGAGTTCCATGAGGTACGCATTACGCCCCGTCTGCTCAGCAGCGATCAAGGTCGAACCACTCCCGCCGAAGAGATCGAGGACATTCTCACCTGGTCGCGATGAGAACTGCATCGCACGCACCGCCAGTTCGACCGGCTTCTCCGTTAGGTGAATCATCGATTGCGGATTTACCTTCTTGATCTGCCACAAATCCGTGGCGTTATTGGGGCCGAGGTATACGTGGGCTGCCCCTTCCAACCAACCATAAAAACACCACTCGTGCGCCCCCATAAAATCTTTGCGTGTGAGCACCGGATGCATCTTGTCCCAGATGATCGCTTGGCTGAAATACAAACCATGCTTTTTGAGGAACGGGGGATAGTTACCGCAATTGGCATACCCACCCCAGATGTAGAAACCACGCCCCGGGTCGAGCACCC
>JAFLCP010000270.1:2007-4425 GCA_017303505.1 Planctomycetota bacterium
GGGAGCAGATCATAGTTCCAATCGGCAATCTCGGCCGTCTTGTTGTCCGCGATCCGGTACGCCTTGATTTGCTCTGGGGTGAGATCTTTGGCAACGTGGACGGGAAGTTTTTCGAGCCCAAGCTTCTGAGCCGCTTTAAAGCGAGTGTGACCGCAGATGATTACTCCTTCGCTGTCGACAACGATTGCTTGGCGAACACCAAACTCACGGATCGAAGCAGCTACAGCGTCAACAGCGTCATCGTTGACACGGGGATTGTTCGGGTAGGGACGAATGCGATCGAGCGCCCACATTTCAATCTGCAATGCAGTGGTGGTCATAGTGCAATCCTTTGGGTTTAATTTGATATACTGATTCAATTGACTAGATGGAAAACTGCGCTAGTGCTCGTTTGCGCGTATCACGCTTTGGTTGTCTGCGACTTGCTTGCAAAGCGTTATAAAGGCGGCTTGTGACAAGGTATGCTTTGCTCTGTTGGCCGCTTTCGAAACCAGTTGTGAGTTTTCAATACTAAAGTCTCCACCACTGGATATTGGAACGATGTGATCAATCGCAACATCATCAGGACTAAGCACGTCCCCCGTTAAAGCGCAGCGATAGTTCTGTTTCTCTAGGAGCGCATATAGGTCTGGGAGCGATACCGTCGACCGTTGTGCCGCCAAAGCCCCCTTCGTACGCCGTCGACAGAGTGCAGCAATAAATCGAATCAAATGGATTCCACCATTTTCGGATTCGATCTGCGGCGTTTCTTTGCGATATCGAAGCAGCTGCCGTTCGTTAAGAACATTTCCGAGGCCCGCTTCGTTGATCAGCCGTTTCAATTGTGATGGCCGAAGTACAATCCTGCCGCAATCTAAATGTCCCTGAGTCGAATACCCGAGACTCTTATTCTCAGCGCATATTCCCACGTCCCTCTGTTGAGCGTATTCAGCCCCCTCGTTCTTTGGTCTTTTCTCGCTTTGATTAGTGCATCCTTCCAAGTCAAACATTTCGAGTTGTTTGACTTGCTCAAATACACGCATTTCAAAGGACGCAGAGACCGTATTCGCTGCGCGGTGCACAGACAGAGAAGCGTTTGCCTCCACGGATCGTTCCTTTTCCGAGACTGCGCTGCTTTCGTTTTCGCATTTGCCAACGCAACGCTCAGAGCAAAGCTCCATTGAGCTGTTAAACTCATTCATCGAAACTCCTTTCAACATAAATTCCGGACAAAAACAAACTGAGCTATGTAATGCGGCTGTTCCCGCCGCCCAATAACGAGTCAAATTTCCTGGGAGGACCCATTCGCAGGGGGGCGCGATTTCGTCGCAACTTGCGACTGAGTGCCACTTTGGCAGACGCACCGTGGGGCCACCGTTGGCCCACTGACGCGAAAAACGATCAGCTGGGCTTTCCATTCGAGCGCGGTGCGCCGGTTGCGACACGCGCAAACGTGGGCAACCGCTGTGCGTGAGTAGCTTCGGTATGGGGCTGCACCAGCTGACGGATGCCTGCCGGCGGGCATCAGAGAGAACTCGACAGTTCGCGACCTGCTCGGGCGACCGAACCAGACTCGAACCATGGGCGGCTAAATGCGGATGAAACGCTCGAGTGCGCAGGGTTGCGGAGGGTATTTTGGTTGATTTCCATGCGCGTGCGCGCATGGAAGATAACGAAATAACTATGCGCAACCCTGCGCACTTGGCAAAATCCCAATGTTTTTGAGGGTTTTTGGACATGCTTCGGTTACTCCATTTCATCCACTTTTGAGAGTGCGCAGCCCTCAAAAACACGCTTGTTTCGATAGCGTCCGAAGGTGCGAGTCGCACAGTTAAATCGAGCCTGCATGGAGGTCGAAAACCGGGTCTGAGATTGCTGCCCACCCCAGTTGCGATAGGCCTCAAAAAGCTCCGATGAGGAGGCTACGAGTTCGGGGGAAACCTCACAGCAGTCGGCAATGAAACGCCCCAGTTCATCCGAGCTGCCTCGATACGATTTGGTCTCATCGATGACCGATTTAGGTTCGATAAATCCGTTGGCTCGCCAGTCTTTGAAGCCATCCAAAAGCCAATTCAGAATGCCAGGTCCTTCTTCGCCGACCAGCAGTTTGTGATAGTCCGGGATGGGTTCGGTAACTTTCCGGAGATCAACGCGGAATGGAATGAGCTTGATACGTCGCCAGATCCCTTCATCGGTACCGTTGATTTGCGGCAGATGGTTTGTACTCAACCAGAACTTATGCGTACGACGAAAGCTCCAGTAATCTTCACGCATCCGCCTCGCTGTGATCTGTTCGTCGCCGGTCAGCTCCTTGACCCGAGCCTCTCGCAGTTTGGAGCCTTCGTCAGGCTCGCTAATGGCCACCAAACGCCGCTGGTAGAGTGACGCGATGACGGTGTCATGTTCATTCGTGGTTCCCAGCAGTAATTTGCTAGGCGC
>JAFLCP010000271.1 GCA_017303505.1 Planctomycetota bacterium
ACTGAATCACTGAATCACTGAATCACTGAATCACTGAATCACTTCCTAAACGTCACATACGGAAAGTACTCTGGAATATGCGAGTCCCAAATGCCGTGATAACTCAATGCCCATCCACCAGAGTCATTTAGGGGTGGTTGCACCTTGTATTGATTGAAGCGAGAAAAATCCATTCGCCATTGGTCCGCTGGCTTGGGAGGCAAAGGACGTGGGTTACTGTAGTTGAGCAACTTCATCCCTTCCCATGGAAATGCAAGTTCCACCGTCCAGCCTCGATCTTTGTCTTTGTCATCGTTCAGGGTACCTTGGACGGCAACAGCGGTCTTGGCTTCAGGAAAATCCCAGCCCAAGAAGGCCCAACGTTTTCCTCGGGGGTGTTTGGTAAAGCCAACGCCATTGAATTCTTGAAAGCGGAGCACAGGATTGGTTCGATCGAGTTCTTTTAGTTTCGCCAAACCACTCGATTCAAAATCCTTTTGCCAGACGAACAATCCCTCGTAGATGGTTCCTAATGAGTTGATTTCAAATTCGTAATAAGCGTTTTCACCTGCGATGAAAATCTCAACATCATTGTCCTCGTAGATGGGACTGTCGCGCTGCGTGAATTTGCCGCGTACGTTGGGCTCTTCGATTTCGTAACCGACGTAGAGATACTTATCATCCCACAGCAGCTTTACAGTGGTCGAATAGGCTGTCGGTTCGCCGCTGATCAGATCAACAAATCTGGGTGAAGGCTTGGCTTCAACCCAAGACTTTTCGTTGAGCTTCCCATCGATTTCAATTTTCTCATCGGTCCAAAGAGCATCGATGCGAGTGATTTTCTCGTCAGCGATCCAAGGAAATTCTTGGGCAGTGACTGCTCTTCCGAACAGGAGAATGCTCCCGAGGATCAACGCTGAGGTGACGCGATTCATGATGAAAAACTCTTGTGTTAGGTAATGGCTGCAGAGGGCTCGATCAGTCTGTAATTGAAGCGACTTAGTATTGAATAAAGCCCAAGTGTAATTCCGAATGTCGCAAGTTCAAACGGATACGATCTTCGTGGGACATGGGCCCGAAAGCTGGACTATCAAACTTGCAAGGCTCGCCGGTTTTCAATCGCATAAACGCTTTCTTGAGTCGCTCTATACCTTCTGCGGTGGAGATCGATTCTTGTCCATAAGTCCCTTCTTTGACGCCCGGAATTCGCACTCCAGGTCTCATCCCATTTTTGAGAATCCTCTTTCCCATCCAACGCAGCACATAGTTCAAGGGAAACGGTGGGGCTTTGACAGGATAGCCTATGTAACCGTAGTCAATCCAAGCAGCGACGTGCGCCAATATTTGTCCCGCTGTCCAATTTCCCGTTACTCTGAGCCGACCTTCTTCGTCCGCCAGACGAATTCTTTCAATTTCAGCCAACACATCATCAATGGTAGAAAACTTGATATGTCGATGCCGAACTTTTCCAGAAGCCGCTTCGCCAGCCATCGCCATTACCTCGATGAATAAGAGTGTTGAATTAGAGTTCGATTTTTGTGCCAAGCAATTTCAGGAATGCGGCGATCCAGGCGGGATGAGCCGGCCAGGCTGGGGCTGTTACCAAATTACCATCGACATGTGCCGAATCAAAACCGCTCGACGGCTCAACATAGCTGCCACCTCCCAAGGTGACTTCGTAGCAACAAGCGGGATAGCTACTGCACGATTTATTTTTGAGTACACCTGCGGCAGCCAAAATCTGTGGACCATGGCAGATGGCGGCAATGGGTTTATTTTGAGTTGCGAAATGCCGAACGATCTCGAGCACTTTTGCGTTGAGTCGCAGGTACTCCGGTGCTCGTCCACCGGGAATCACCAACCCATCGTATTGATTGGGATCTACTTTTGAGAAATCTGCGTTCAAGCGAAATCGATGTCCAGGCTTTTCACTGTAGGTTTGATGCCCTTCGAAATCGTGAATGGCTGTAGCGACGAAATCGCCCTCTGTTTTATCGGGACAGACGGCATGGCAGTGGTGCCCGACCATCAACAACATCTGAAAAGGAACCATGACTTCGTAGTCCTCAACGAAGTCACCGACAATAAACAAAATCTTCTTAGCGCCCATTCGATTATCCTATTACGAGAAGCGTTAACCGACTTTACAGAGTGGTAATGAGGCTCGTTTATTGGACGTGAGCCATCACCTCGACTCCGATCTGATAATGATGGACAATCCAACCGCTGGCAAGTAGGCTTAACCGTCCGCGAACCGCGGCCAAATGACACGACGACGGATGGCACGTGTGTAAATTCCCCGATTTAATTGGCTGATTGAAGGAACCAAATTCATGGACGTTTTCATGCAGGCAGCTTGGCAAGAAGCGTTGAAAGGTCTCCGATCCGGAGGTATTCCCATTGGCTCGGTGTTGGTATTAGACGGAGAAATTGTAGGCAGGGGACACAATCAGCGTTGGCAAAAGGGGAGTCCGATCCTCCATGCGGAAATGGATGCGTTTGAGAATGCTGGCAGGATGAAGGCCCAAGACTATCGGCGTTCCATTCTCTATAGCACGCTTTCCCCCTGTGACATGTGCTCTGGGACTGCTCTGCTATACAAGATTCCCAAGATCATTATTGGCGACAACGTCAACTTTCGTGGCCCGGAGGATTATGTGCAGAGCAGGGGAGTCGAGTTGATCATTTTGAACGATCGTGAATTGGTAGAAATGATGAAAGACTTCATCACGAACCATTCCCAAATCTGGAATGAAGATATTGGTGAGAATTCATGAGTCATTCAAACAACCTCGAATACCACGGTGAGTTTTATATTCGACCGGTCGTACCAACTGACTCCGCCGATCTCATCGCCTTAATCGACGGTGTTTATCACGAATACAACGATCGGATTTGCCTGGAGAACTACGACGCAGATCTACTGGAAGTCCCCAGGCCGTATGTAGATCAGGGAGGCGCAATCGTGGTTGCTTGCGAGGCTTCAGGGAAGATTTCTGGTGTTCATGCAGCGGTCCCCCTCACCGATAAACCAGGTAGCTTCACTTTTCGACGACTTTACGTTGCACCACAATATCGTGGCACAACGCCGGTCGGAAAGATGTTGATGGACTGGGCCATCGATTATGCCCGCAAGCAGGGAGCATCAAGAGTTGAATTTTGGAGCGATACACGATTTCAGCGCGCCCATCGATTCTTCGCTAAGTTCGGTTTCAAAACCGATGGGGAGCGCCGAGAATGTCATGACTCTTGGGAGCCATATTGGGAGTACTTTTTCTACCTCGATTTATGAGCCTCTATTAACCCGCTTTGGCCTTGGTCTCAAGCGGCAATTGAATAGCATCTCGTCGATAGACGGCAGGTTCATCTTTGCCATCTCCGTTGAAGTCACCAATCACAACAGCTGCTCCAACTGAATCTGCACCATCGAGTTCAAATACCATATCGGCTGCATCAATCATGCCGTTGTGATTCGAATCGACGATCAATTGATTGCCCCGTTGCACAGCAAGTTCATCGATGCCATCGCCGTCGAAATCACCGACAAATGGATTTTCGCCAGGGCCGCCGAACTCGACTGACTCATCACGTTTGGTGAATTGTCCGTCGCCATCCACATCCAGCATCCATAAGCCGTTGCGATAGACGCCAATCTTGGTGATACCATCGCCGTTCCAGTCACCCACCACTGCGATGTCCGGTGCATAACCAAATCGGAAGACGTGATCGATTGCATCGGCACGAGGTACTGCGTTGGCGGTACGCTGCATCAAGCGTTTGCCATCGGTCGCTTCGTTGTAATCAGGGGGTGGATTTTGGGGTTTACTGCGAATGGGGTTATTGTGAGTCGGCAAGCCGACTTCAGCGGCTAAAGCGCGGCGGTCACCGCGCCATTGTGGACCAAAGATACCGACGTCATCTTTACCGTCGTTATCCCAATCTCCGACGACGGGTTTATCGCCCTTGCCGCCGAGTCGCAACCACAAGTCACCGCGATCCCACAGCCCATTACCGTTGGTATCGATAAGCCATTCGCCATCGATGAACAAAGCAATTTCGTCTGTCCCATCGCCGTTGAAATCGCCCGAAAGCACTTTCGCTTCGAGCAAATCGAAACTGGTACGTGGTGCCGCCGCTTTGTTATCAACACTAGCAACCATCCATGTCGATTCGCGCACATCTTGGATCGCCCAAGTTTGCAAATCAAGCCGGCGACTAAAGCGTTGCACAATGGCGGAATCAACTTCGTGATCTGGACGATCGCCGCGCGGATAACCGGCATTGATGACGCTCAAATGCCATGTGT
>JAFLCP010000272.1 GCA_017303505.1 Planctomycetota bacterium
TGATTAAACAAAAAATGTCTAGATGGCTAAAATGCGACCCAAAGAGACATCGAAAACTCGATAAATTGACCAAAACCTTTGCCGAATCAGTAGTTATGCTTAATTGAACGGTATTGGGGTTAAACGAAACCAATCTAACCTCTGGTTTTGTTATCCTACCCATCTCTATTGAGAGCGATTCAGGGGCAGCGCCTGTACCCAACACCACCTAGCCTGCGTTTCGCTTCGGCTACGGGTTAAACGAAACCAAACTAACCTCTGGTTTTGTTATCCTACCCATCTCTATTGAGAGCGATTCAGGGGCAGAGTCTGTACCCAACAACGCCTAGCCTACGCTTCGCTTCGGCTACGGGTTAAACGAAACCAAACTAACCTCTGGTTTTGTTATCCTACCCATCTCTATTGAGAGCAATTCAGGGGCAGCGTCTGTACCCAACGCCACCTAGCCTGCGCTACGCTTCGGCTACGGGTTAAACGAAACCAAACTAACCTCTGGTTTTGTTATCCTACCCATCTCTAATTGAGAACGAATCAGAGGCAGCGTCTATACCCAACGCCGCCTAGCCTGCGCTTCGGCTACTGGTTAAACGAAACCAAACTAACCTCTGGTTTAATAAGTTGACTTTGATACGACAGAGGTTGCGTAGGATCAATTAGGCACTGCATGCGAACGTGAATACGCGGCCGTGGACGGACCGCGTTTCGACATCACGCTTGACGCCAAATTGTTTCCAACTTCGGCGCCGTGTTATCTGTCGACCATATCTCTGACGCTTTCAAGTCATTCACAAATCGCTTCGCGTCTACGGGATAGCCTGCCGTTGGCTTCAAGTCAGACATCTTCCCCTGCCAATAGCGATTGAAATGTTCCATGCTTGCTTCGCGAAGCCATTTCGCCAGCATCGAGGCAGCAGAGGTCGGAGGAAATCGATCACCACCGACAGTAAAACGTATTCTCAACGGACAATCATTCCATTCGGTTCGATAACTGCTCTCGTGCGGAGTTTCTTTTTCGATCCAGAAGAAAACTTCTTCAAAAACGGCCTGCAACAGTTCGAGATATTTGCTCCGTCCACCGTGCCGGTCGCAATAAATTTCCACTCCATCCACGGTTGTTAAATCAAGACTCTCAACAATATCCTTCACCAAATGGAGTGAGGTGAAACTCAACAGCTTTCCCTTCCCCCCATAATCCCTCAGACCTTGATTGAACACCATTTCATCGACCAACCGCGCTTGAAATCCTTCGAAGTCAACCTCTAACTTCGAGAGCCCATTGGCCGCCAAAGAGCAGAACGCCGTCACCTTCGCCAACCATGGCATCGAAGGTGATCGACCAATGGGTTCATACCACGGCAAACTCTGTTTGTGCTCAAGTGGCTGAAGCTTCAAACAATCGGCGTGCTCCAACAGCGTGGGCCACAAATTACTTGGCTCAACGCTTTGATACCGTTTAGCATTTTGCAAGAGGCTCAGCACACCGATTTCAAGCGACTCGGTGGAAATCCCCGATTGATAAAGTTCTTTGGAATCACCCAGCGGCACAAAGGGTTCAAGATCTTTTCCCTGCAAGCGTTTCGCTTGAAACTCGGGTTCTAGCTTCGAGGCCAAGAGCTCTAACTGTATCTTGGACGGAACTTGCCATATCGATGCCCCAAGTACCAGAGGCCCGAGATTGGGACCGTAACCCGCCTCATCGATTCCGACAACATATAGGCGATTTTTCTTGGCCACATCCAATGTCCTTGTTAGTTACGAACGCCGCGGATTCGAAACAACTACTTCACGTCCTTGCTCTAGTATGGTCGCCAACACTTCATTCAAATCGCCACCACGCAACACATCAACACGGCGACATTCCGATAACGAGCGAAACCAAATTTCTTGCCGGCGTGCAAACTGCCTCGTATGAGCTTTCACCTGTTCAATGGCTGTAGCTTCATCAAACTCGTTGTTCAGAAATTGAATCACTTCCTTGTAACCAACCGCTTGACGCGCGGTTCCCTGTAATGCCGTGTATCGCTCCAGCAATCCTTGGACTTCGTTGACCAACCCATTGGCAAACATTTGGTCGACGCGTTCATTGATGCGATGATGTAACCACGAGCGTTCTAACCCCAACACAAACACACGCAGTCGCTCGGCTGGTAATCCATTTTCAAACTGAGCCTGTAAATGGCTAAGTGGTTGTCCCATGATCTTAGCGACTTCTAGCGCCCGAATCATTCGCCGCACGTCGTTCGGATGCAATTTGTGAGCCGTAAGTGGATCGACTTGCCACAAACGTTTCCGCAGTTCGTCGATGCCATATTGGTCGACATCTTCCTCGACTTGTTTGCGGAACTCCCAATCAGCAGGCGGTCCTTGAAACATGCCTCGCAATAATGATTTGAGATAGAGGGGTGTTCCCCCAACAAACAAAACTTGTTTGCCACGTTCGCGAATCTCTCGATAGACTCGCTGAGCATCTTGGACAAAACACGACAAGCTGTAATCTTCGTTCGGTTCAACTAAATCGATCAGGTGGTGGGGGACTGCTGCACGCTGTTCGGCGGTCGGTTTCGCCGTTCCGACATCCATGCATTTGTAGACAGCCATCGAATCCATCGAGACGATTTCGGCATCGATAGACTGCGCAAGGGCTAACGCTAGCCCCGACTTCCCACTGGCGGTAGGGCCGGTCAAATACCATGCATCCCAGATTGGTGGATGAGCCCACTCGGCCAACGCCTGCATCGTCTTAAATCCCTTTCCCGCCCCTTGGGCACGATGAATATTTCTGAAAATTACCCCACCCTAGTGCGGGGACAATAGGCAGATCGCAGATTTTAGTCGACAATAGAAATATTACGAACCCAATTCGACGAATAGTGTCGAAACGGGCATTGGGCATGAGCAGACCGAGGAGTATGGCATTGAACGACGAAAACGCTGCAGATCTAACCGTATTGCATCGGCTTATGGATCAAATCCATCAGCGCGTTCGTGAAATGCCTGAAAATTCCTACACTACGCGGCTTATTCAAGGCGGGGTTCCCAAAATGGGCGCCAAGATCACCGAAGAAGCTCGAGAGGTGGTGGAAGCTGCGGCTGAACCTGGCGAGGCGGGCCACAAACACTTAGTTTACGAAGCCTGCGACCTGATCTATCACCTATGGGTGCTTTTAGGGAGCCGTGGTATAACTTTGTCCGAATTGGAAACCGAGCTCGCACGTCGTGAAGGGACATCGGGATTAGTTGAAAAACAGAATCGGTCCAAGCCAGCCAACCCGTCTTAGACCTTCATCACTCCGCTCCAAATTAATACCGCTAAGTCCATCGATCATGACACATAATCTTCGCATCGGTATCCCTAGCAAAGGTCGTCTCAGCGAACTTGCTTCCGAACTCTTGGCACAAGCTGGTCTCAACTTTCGTCGACAAGACCGCAGCTTGTTTGCGCGTGTCAGCCAATTGCCCGTCGATCTTACCTTTCTTCGCACCGAGGATATTCCCGTTCTGTGCGCTGAAGGAGCAATCGACTTAGGGATTACGGGGAGCGATTTGGTCGAAGAGTCGAATGCCGACGTGGATGTTCGTATGAGTTTGGGTGTAGGGCGATGTAAGCTGGCACTCTGTGTACCCGATACTTCGCCTTGGCAAAACGCGGGAGATCTTTCCGGCAAGAGACTCGCCACGAGTTTTCCAAATATCACCGAGCGATACCTAGCCAAACACAATGCGCAAGTGCACATGGTGAATTTGTCGGGCTCGGTTGAGATCATGATTCAGCTTGGAGTGGCAGATGCTATTGTCGACTTGGTTGAGACAGGTTCAACACTCGCCGCCAATCGCTTGCGTATCATGACTGATATCGGGCATTACGAAACGGTGCTCATTCAGAACAAAGAAAAGCGAGAGGCCGCTACGGTCGATCGAATCATTCGTCGCCTGGAAGGTGTTGTTATTGCACGCGATTATTCGTTGTTGGAATACAATGTGCCACGCGAACAATTGGCTGCTGCCGAAGCGATAACACCTGGCTTCAAATCGCCAACCATCTCTGCTCTTGAAGATCCTGCTTGGTGCGCTGTGCGTGTCATGGTTCGTCGGCAAGATGTGATCAGCGTCATGGAAAAACTCGAAACGCTCGGTTGTTCGGCTATCCTTCAAACCGATATCACCAACTGCCGCCTCTAGCAAGCTCTCCGACGCAGTCGGATCGTTTAACCCGTAGCCGTAGCGCTAGCGGAGGCTAGGTCCGTGCACATCCCGTCCAGCCACTCAACTCTGACCTCGCTCCTCGCAAGCTACTCAACGCATCGTGCAAGTGATCGCCCCAAACA
>JAFLCP010000273.1 GCA_017303505.1 Planctomycetota bacterium
GCGCGAGCATCCTTGCCCGTTCATGTCGCGGCTCCTTGTTAGGGGGTGGTTGGTGGTACAGCCTAACTCTAGCAGGAGCCGCGATTTAAGAAAATATTGAACGGTATTGCGTTTAACCCGTACGCCGAAGGCTAGGCGCGTTGGATGTGTTGCAGCGCTTGAGCTCATCCTGTGCGCGGTGACATTGCGGAAGTCAAACGGCTTGCGGGCTTTCGCAGAATGGCAAATCCAACGCACCTAGCCTGCGGCGTACGGGTTAAACGAGCGCGTAGGCTAGGCGCATTTGATCCCATCCCATGCGCGGTGCCATTGCGGCGGGTCAAACGGCGTGCGGGCTTTCGCAGAATGGCGAGTCCAACGCACCTAGCCTACGGCGTACGGGTTAAACGATCCGCTGCGGATTTTCCGCAATCTCCGTGACCAATCGTTGAGGATTTGATACAATTTGGAGCCGATCGCAATGGCTCTTAAGCCGCGATTGGAATCGCTCATGACACGCCACCAAGGTCGAATGCGTGCCGATGGAAAAATGAGCCGGTTTGCGAATTAAGAAAGGAAGGACTCGGTATGGCCAAATTTCAGTTTGTCGACTCGACCAAAAAACTCGAGAGGGCAGCAACCGATTTGGCACTCGCCACTTGTCTTTACATCGATACAGAATTCGAACAACGTGGACCAAACGCCACCTTCTGCTTATTGCAAATCTCTGATGGCAAAAACATCTATCTCATCGATATGCTCGAACTGAGCGCGTTGGAAAGCCTGCGAGCTGTTTTGACGCGACCCGATTCGGTATGGGTGATTCACGCCGCCAAAAGCGATGTGGAACTTCTGCGGCACCGATTTCAAATCGACAAACTCCCCAAGATTTTTGATACGCAGATTGCGTGGGGATTGTTGGGGCCAGAATACCAAGTCGCGCTGGCCTATCTCAACTATAAGCTACTCAACCAACGCTTAACGAAAGAACATCAAGTCGATCCATGGGCTCGCCGTCCAATACCTGATTCTCAATTGCAATATGCGGCCGAAGATGTCGAAACGCTGCCTGAACTGCATCGAATCATGCTGGAGCAATTACGAGCGACTGGCAAAGAAGAGCTCATTTACGAAGTCTCGCATGAATTTTGTTTTCCGCCCGAAAGACAGCCGGTAACTCGCAATACAGCCTTATCGATCGACGATTTTCGACACGCTTGGCAACTGGATTACGCGGGACTCGCCGCGTTGCAGTACCTTGTCGATTGGTGGAACTCCATGTCGCCCCATGATCGCCCACAAGGTCTCACTCATAACTTACTCTTTTACATCGCGAGACGCTTGCCAGAATCCGGACGAGAGTTAGCGGCAATCAAGGGAATCCCGCGAGCTTGGGCCAGAGATGAAGGGGATCGAATTACGGGGCGGTTGATACGAGCGAGCTATGAAGCTAAACCGGAGGCTTTTCCTTTGAGGGAACCGAAGCCGTACCACACTTTTGATGATTCTCAGTGGGATGCTTTTGTTCCAACGGTCCGATATGCCATCAGTCGCAGCGTCAACATTGCTTCGGATATCTGCTTTCCGTCTTGGTCTTCATGCGATCACATCAAAGAGCAAATTCTGATCGACCGCGATTTACGCAGTGGCAGCAATGCATTCCATGGCTGGCGCCAGCGTTGGTTGTCAGAACCCTTTCAGCGTTTTTGCAATATCTGGGAGCGGATGGAAAATCTCAACGGGAACGATGCCTAAGTTCGCATGCTGCAAGGTGCATGTATCGGGACAAGGCCACTACGACGACATTTTACAACTGAAAAGATACAAGACTTCTGTTTCGCCTTCTAATTGAACATTCCCTTCCAATGTCATCCCAAGCTTCTTCAAGAGATTCACGGACCGCACATTAGTTGGGGTGGTGATTGCCAAAAGTTTGTCGACTTTCAGTTGCATCGCATCTGCCATAACAGCCATGGCGGCCTCTCGCGCATAACCGAATCCATAGAAATCGGAATGCAAGGCATAGCCAATATCGGGATAAGCGAATTGTGGTCGCTTGATCAAGCCACATAAACCGAGCTTTTGCTGATCGTCCAAACGTTCGATCATCAGCAACCCAAACCCATTTTGTTGATAACTCGGTTTGAGTTTTTTCCAAACGTACTCTTCGGCGGCCTCGACCGAATAAATCTGGCGATCACCAATGTACGCCAGCCAATCGGGTTGGTTCATCAATTCCATCAGAAATGGTGCATCCGCAAGTTCGGCTTCACGCAAAAGCAAGCGGTCTGTGCGATGAGTAATCATGGGATTTACAGGCCAGAATCGTGGCAACTCGCCTCAAAAAGCACGCTATTTGCGTTACAATGTAAAACCGTAAGCGGAAAATTTCGCTTTGTCGCAGGATAACATTGCTACTCGCCAATACAAGCAATGCACTCCATTTTTGTCTCACCTCGTTCTTTCCCGCCGCGAATTAGGTCCTTTTCGACTATGAAACTGCTGACTATTTCCCGTTGTGTACGCTGTGCGTTAACTGCTTTGACTTTGGCGTTATTCGTGAACGTAGCACAACTGCCAGCTACAGAATTGCAACCACATTTCGTTGTCGTGGTACCCAAACAGTTTTCAGACGCGATCGAGAAGTTTGTGGCTCACAAAAACAAGCAACTCGCAACAGAGCTGGTTATCTTGGAAGAGGTTCTAGCCGCAAACGAAGGTTGTGATGATGCGGAGAAGCTTAAAAAGTTTCTGTTTGAGCGTTGGCAGAATAAGAAGTGTGGTTATGTCTTGTTGGTGGGTGATGCAGATGTGATGCCCGTGCGTTACATGGTGTTGGACCGGGTGACGGAGCCAGCTTTCAACTATGCTTTTTATCCATCGGATCTGTATTACAGCGACCTCGCCAAAAATGATGGAAGCTTCGAAAGTTGGAATGGCACATTGGACGGATTTCATCAGGGCTATTTTGGCGAAGTTCGTGGCGAGGCCAATAAGAAAGATCCCATCAATTTCGACAAGATTGATTATCTCCCCGATGTTGCCGTTGGCCGCTGGCCAGTCAGTACCGTCGACGAGGTTCGTGTGTTGGTGAGCAAAAGCCTGAGCTATGAAGCTCGTTTGGAAACGTCGGATCGGGCGGCCCTTAGAAAACTTGCGTTGTTCTCCGTAGATGGTTGGGTAGATAGTCGTCCAACGCTGGATCGGGCTGCCGAGCTTCTCGGCAAATCTTGGTCGCCGGAACGCCGTTATTACGGTCGCTGGAAGGGGGCTCAAACAGCCGAGCCCAACGAAATTGAGATTAAGAGACTGCTCAACCAGGGAATGGGCGTCGTAATGCATGCGGGCCATGGACAAGATGATCGGTGGGAGCAATGTTTTCCAGTGACCGCACTGAAAGACATCCAGAATTCTGATCGTCTGCCGATTGTGTTGTCGGCAGGTTGCTCGACAGCCAGATTTGCGACATTACCACCCTACGAAGCATACGAAGATGTGTCGGGCCAAGAGCACGGTGGCACAAATTTGGGTGAAGTGTTTAAGGAACCACCGCCACCTCCTGCTTGTTACCAAAAAGGAAAATACAATCCGACGGGTTTAGGGGAGCAATTGTTGCGTGGTGGCCCCAACGGTGCGATTGCATACATCGGCTGCAATACGGGGAGTCAGCCATGTGGCTTGACGTTATTGGTTGGATTCGCCGACGCCTATTCGAAAACGAAAGAGCCACGTCTGGGTGATTGTTGGGCGGGGGCTGTTACCTTCTATCATGCCGAGCAGCGGCTCAATGAATTGCAACCCAATGCCGATTGGTACCCGCCGAGTATCTACTTCCAAGCGATGAAATTCATGTGTTATGGCGATCCAACCCTTCCCCTCCCGTAATCGTCGCAACACCGCGCAGCGGTCTCGTTTAACCCGTACGCCGTAGGCTAGGTGCGTTGGATGTATTGCAGCGTTTGGGTCCATTATGTGCGTGGTGGGACGGGGTGTCAGTCGGCGTGTGGACTTTTGCAAGATTGCGAGTCCAATGCACCTAGCCTTCGGCGTACGGGTTAAACGAGAGCGTAGGCTAGGCGCGTTGGATGTGTTGCAGCGTTTGAGCCCATCATGTGCGCGGTACCATTGCGGTGGATTAGGCGGCGTGTGGACTTTTGCAAGATGGCGAGTCCAGCGCACCTAGCCTACGGCCTCGTTTAACCCGTATGCCGTAGGTTTTGATGTTGCGCTTTTTATGCATGGATCATACGGCTACCCTGTATTCTGTGGGATTTGTGTATGCGAGTAACTTCTTGAGTTTGTTGATGCCTCCGGGGGTTTTTAAGCGATCATGGATGTA
>JAFLCP010000274.1 GCA_017303505.1 Planctomycetota bacterium
ACTCCTCCGCATCCGCTGCCGGAGCAGGCTGATAACCGGACGGCTCCATCGAACACCCAGCTCGCCCCTGACTGAGCGATCGAATGGCAGTCGAGTAACCGAACAATTCCTTCAATGGAGCCTTGGCAGTCACCACGGTTAAAGTACCTCGAGCCTCGGTCTTTTCGATCATGGCCCGTCGCTGCTGCAAATCACCCACGATCTCACCCATGTAATCATCCGGTGTCGTGATCTCCAAATGCATCACGGGCTCCAACAAGACAGGCCCAGCGGCCTCCATGGCCTTTTCAAACCCATCGTTGGCGGCAATGCGGAACGCGACCTCATCAGATCCCTCCATACTGCACGTACCACCTAGAAGCGACAACTTGATCCCGGTGAGAGGAAAACTACCGATCATCCCGCCACCTTGCCCACGATGTCGCAACTCCTCCATGGCAGCCAACCGGAAATTGTCGGGCAAAGTCGCATCACCAGCGGCCAAATCAAACACAACCACCGGAGCACTCGCGTTGGGCATAGGCTCCATCTTCAAACGAACCTCAGCAAACATCTGCTGCGCGCCGATTTGACGATTACATTTCCCAACGACCTCGACCGCCTTGCCGATCGTTTCGCGATAACTGACGCGCGGCTTGTAGAACTTAACGTTCAAACGAAAATCGCGAGTGAGGCGATGCTTGATCACTTCCAAATGCAACTCACCCATACCGCTGATCAACGTCTGCCCAGACTCCGAATTCTCAGCAGCCTTAAGCGTTGGATCTTGCCGCTGCAACATCTCTAACACTTCAGCCAGCTTCTTGCGCTCCGTGGTATTTTCCGGCTCAATGGCCATCGACAACACCGTTTGCGCGAACTGAATCGATGGGAGCTCTACCGGATTTTGTGTTTCGCAGAGAGTATCACCGGTGATGGAATGCCGCGGGCCTATTGCGCACACAATGTCGCCCGCCGAGACGGTATCGATCTGCCCCTGTTTATCCTTCTTGGTCGCGTGAATTTGCCACAACTGCGCGATGTTTTCTTTTTCATCACGATTAGGACAGTAAACGCGCGAGTTCGATTTCAGCGTTCCCGAATAGCAGCGAATCCAATAGAGGTCGCCCGTTTTTGCCGGAAGAATCTTGAACACCAAACCACAAAAGGGATCTTTCGGCGAAGGGGCACGTTTCTCGACCTTGTCCTTTTTCTTCGGATTCACACCCTCTACGGCCGGCCGATCCAACGGGCTCGGCAAGTAATACGTTACCGCATCCAACACAGGCTGTACGCCACTTCCATGCAATGCAGAACCACACAAAACAGGCTGAATCTTGCGAGCGATACACGCCTCGCGCATCACCTTCCGAATCATGTCAACCGGAATCTCTTTTTCCTCAAACGCGAGCTCCATCATCTCGTTGCTCAACGGATAGAGCGCTTCGAGCATTACACCTCGCCACCCCTTGGCATCATCGAGCAACTCTTCAGGAATCGGCTCAGCCTTTACGCCTCGGCGATCATCACCTTGATTGAAGGTGAGCATCTGCATTTCGACCAAATCAATGACCCCGCGAAACGGATCTTTGGTGTGAGATGGCCCTTGCCCAACTGGGATCTGAATGGCCACGGGACTGGCATTTAACCGCGGCTCAATTTCCTCGAGCACACGATAAAAATCCGCCCCCTCGCGATCGAGTTTATTGATAAACACAACGCGCGGAACGTTGTATTTATCAGCTTGACGCCACACCGTTTCGCTTTGCGCCTCAACCCCTTCGCGGCCGCTGAAAACAACGACAGCGCCATCCAAAACGCGCAAGCAACGTTCAACTTCCGCAGTGAAATCAACGTGCCCAGGCGTATCGAGCAAGTTCACCGTCGACTGCTTCCAATTGAACGTAACGCACGCAGCAAAAATCGTAATGCCACGCTCTTGCTCCTCGGGATCATCATCGGTTTCGGTTGTTCCCGAATCCACCGATCCCGCTTTGTGCTTAGCGCCGCTCAAATAGAGCATCTGCTCGGTCACGGTCGTTTTGCCCGCGTCGATATGCGCGATAATCCCAATATTGCGAAGCGATTCCAGTGTGCGTTGCATAGTTATTTTCGCTTTACGATTTTAAGACGAAAAAAGCCGCGATAGTCCACCCAATAAAGGATGATGCTATGCGGCTTGAAGTGTACTCGATTTGATTTGAAAGTCGTAGATGTTGCTCGAAACCGAGCTTACCATGCGAAGTGAGCGAACGCCTTGTTGGCATCTGCCATACGATGGGTCGCTTCGCGCTTCGCCATTGCTGTACCTTCTTTGCGGTACGCGGCCATTACTTCTTCAGCCAGCTTCAAGTAGGTCGCTCGACCTTTCTTCTCGCGAACTGCGGCAAGCATCCAGCGAATCGCCAACGATTGCTGACGATTGCGATTCACTTGCATAGGAACCTGGTAAGAAGCACCACCGACACGCTTGCTGCGAACTTCGATGTAGGGCTTCACGTTCTCTACAGCCTGCTCGAATACTTCGATCGCTGGACGATCTTTGATCTTGCGACCAATTTCTTCGATGGCGTCATAGAAAACAACTTGAGCAGTGCTCTTCTTGCCATCGTACATCAAGCAGTTGATGAACTTGGCTGCCAAAAGCGAATTGAATCGAGGATCAGGACGCAACTGAGTGCGGCTGGCAGTAATCTTGCCCATGGTTTTGCTTACCGAAAACGAATCTGATTAAACGGAGAAAACTCTGATTGGCCTAGCCTAAGCTAGAGCGACAAACACTATGACTTCTTAGCACCGTAGCGGCTGCGAGCTTGCTTACGACCGTTAACACCCAATGTGTCGCGTGCTCCGCGAACCACTTGATAACGCACCCCTGGAAGGTCGCGAATACGACCACCACGGACCAAAACGATCGAGTGTTCCTGAAGATTGTGACCTTCACCAGGAATGTAAACCGTAACTTCCTTACCGTTGCTCAAGCGAACGCGGGTAATCTTACGAAGAGCCGAGTTAGGCTTCTTCGGGGTCATGGTCTTCACTTGCAAGCAAACACCTTGCTTGAAAGGACATTTTTCCAAAACAGCCGACTTTGAAGCCTTCTTCTGCAGTTGACGGCCGCGTCGGATTAACTGATTGATCGTTGGCATGTTATCTCAAATGTCAAAACGTCTGTCGGAACTTTACTTTTACTGGGAAATTCGCCACTACTCGAAAATTCACCACTACCTGGAAATTCACCAATATACCTGGAAATTTGCCATTAGTACCAGAGGTGGGAGTCGAACCCACACGTCCTTACGGACACAGGATTTTGAATCCAGCGCGTCTGCCATTCCGCCACTCTGGCAATTTCTTGGTTCATCACTCTATGGCTGAAAAGCCAAAAGGCATCTGGCCTTTATCGCCTTTTCCACCCCCGGCACTTGAACTGAGCGACGAAAACCCTCCAAAAGTGCTACCTTGGGGTCTCAGCAAAGTTCAAGTGGCACGAAAGGTACCACGGAGAATTCGGGAGTGTAACCAAGACTCCCCACATGCGACAAGCCCTAAGCGATCGAATCGCAAAGAAAGTCTTGAGGGGCGGGCTACTTATGCCCCCGACCGGCACCCCAACAACGCTTCTACGACTTTCTTGCCAGGCAAGGAGTTGCTTCCTACCAGCCTAACCCATTCGACTCCGATAGCTTACCTAACCCCCAAAGTGTGACACAAATAGCCGCACCCGTCAAAGGCTGCGCACGTTTGCCCGGAATTCGAATAAAATCTGGTACTGTATCGCGATGATCGCCTCATGTACCGTTGCTTTGCGGAGCTTCTTTCATACACTACCAGCAAGTATCCCTCGTAAGTATCTTCGGTGTACTTCGCTTTGTTATCTATGGCTATCGATTTCGGTTCCCAAACTGCAGCCGATTTCGCATGCTATTGACCCCTCTGAGATGGAAATGACCCGTCCCATGGCTGAAATTGCCGGCAACTCGACATCTTTCTTCGGCAGAAACGAATTTCTTATCCGCCGCTTACACTCACTCAGCGGATTAGTCCCAGTCGGCGCCTATATGGTGGTGCACTTGGTCACAAACGCTAGTTTGCTCAACGGCGTGCCAACGTTCCAAAAAGCAGTGAATACGATCCATTCATTGGGTGTTGTGCTGCCAGTGGTCGAATGGGGATTTATCTT
>JAFLCP010000275.1 GCA_017303505.1 Planctomycetota bacterium
GAAACCTTATCCATGATTTCGGAAAGCTCTTTTTTGCTGAGCTTGTTGTTAACGAAGTCGCTGACAAACGTGTCGATGGCCACGTCATCAAAAACCACTCCCATCGCCCGAGCTTTTTCAAACAAAATCTTGGTGCGAGCCACACTTAGCTCGTTATTGAAGCCGCTGATACCCAGCGATTGAATTTGGTTGTTTTGGAAGTCGTAACGGAAGCCTGGCACATTGGGCATGCCATTTCGTTTGATGACCTCATTACCGACTTGCGCCAGAAAATTGATGGTTTGCCCCTTGGCTTGGGCAAGGCGAACCAATTCTAACTGTCGCAACTGGCCACCGCGCCACGATACGACCACCGGCCCTTCGTTTGCAGTGCTCTGGGAATCTCCCATGTAAAGCTGCATCGACGGAACAACAATGAACGAGAAGATAGCCACCAAAACCAAGATGGCCAAAACTTCGCGTTGCCTGCGACGATAGAAATCAAAGCTCATCCGGCGATATCCTTAAAGGGAATCCTTACGGGGGGTGTCCAACACTTGCCCGTAAATATAGCTAGTCGGGTTGATTTGGGGGTAAAGGGGCCGATTGTAAGGTGCTATCCGTGGAAAGCAACGTCATTGTGAGCAATTCCAGGCCCTGGGGGACCGTAATTTTCGAGGAAAGTCGATGTTGTTTGACTGGAGAGCATTTCGGGAACGCGATTCGCATGGGAAATGGGTTTCCTATATTTGCTATCTCCTCCTGTTTGCGAAGTTGAGTTTTCGAATGCAATTGGCTCAAACGGAAAGATCGCTAGGGATGTAGTTCTTATGGGGAGCTTGTTTTCGGAGGGGGAGCCAAGAGGTGTTGAGTAACTGGTGGGTGGCGATTTGGGAATTAAGGAGGCGATGGCGACCCGACGTGGTTGCATGTGCGAATGTCTGGGCTAAGCTACCTAACCAAGTCGCAAGATAAATTCGCCACTTTTGGTGTTTTTTTGTTGCAGTGTACCTTTGGGTTCTGTATTTTTGATTCCTGTTTGATTTTGTGGTGAAGGGATGTCATTTTTCCCTTCCCCTCCCAAAGAATGTGGTACATGTAAAGTGGTTTGCTAAGGCTTGCCATTGCCGGCCCCATCAGCAGCCGGCACTTTCCAGCTTATGGACCGAAATGCATCGGGCTTTATTCTGGAGGGTGAAGTTTGACCGAGTTCGGATGCTACGGATTGACAATCTACGTTGGACGATGAAGTGAACGCACATGAGTGACTCGCAAAAGAAATCTTTGGTCATTGTCGAATCGCCAGCCAAAGCTCGCACCATCTCGAAGTTCTTAGGGAAGAACTTTCAAGTGGAAGCGAGTATCGGGCATATTCGCGATCTGCCTCAAGGGGCCAAAGAGATACCTGAAAAGTTTCGTCGCGAGCCGTGGGCTTACTTAGGTGTGAACGTCACGGAGCAATTCGAGCCTATCTATATAGTGCCACCTGACAAGAAGAAGCAGGTGTCGAAACTGAAGGACGCATTGAAGAACGCCAAAGATCTTTATCTGGCGACGGACGAAGACCGTGAAGGAGAAGCTATTTCGTGGCATTTGCGCGAGGTGCTTAATCCCAAGGTTCCCGTGAAACGATTGGTGTTCCATGAAATCACCCGCGAAGCGATCACCAACGCGTTAGAAAACACGCGTACGATCGACGAGAGTTTGGTAAAGGCTCAAGAGACACGCCGCATCGTTGACCGTTTGTATGGCTTTGACGTCAGTCAATTGCTGTGGAAGAAAGTCGGTCCCAAGCTATCCGCTGGCCGCGTGCAAAGCGTGGCAGTTCGTTTGATTGTGCAGCGCGAACGCGAGCGAATGGAATTCCGTTCGGGTACTTACTTCGACTTGGTGGGAACATTCCGAACGCTTCGCAATCAAAAATTCCAAGCTGTATTGGTTAGTGTGGATGGGAAGCGTATTCCGAGCGGCAAAGATTTTGATGGCAAGACGGGCAAGCTCAAAGACAATTCTTTATTGTTGCTAGATCAAGCTGGGGCTGATGCCCTGGCCGCTCGTTTGCGTCAAGCCAAATTCAAAGTGCTGTCGGTCGAAGAAAAGCCGTTCAGCGAAAAGCCTAAAGCTCCTTTTACGACGAGCACGTTGCAACAGGAAGCGAACCGCAAATTGGGGTTCACCGCTCGCCGCACTATGCAAGTCGCTCAAAGCTTATACGAGAACGGTTACATCACTTACATGCGTACCGACTCGACCTCTTTGGCAAAGGTGGCTGTCGATGCAGCTCGCGACTTGGTGCGTTCGCAGTATGGACCCGATTTCTTGCACCCCTCGGAACGTTCCTATGCGACGAAAGTAAAGAATGCACAGGAAGCTCACGAAGCGATTCGCCCAGCCGGTCATCCTTTCCAAGTTCCCGAAAAATTGCGCGGTGAGTTGGATCACGACCAATTCCGTTTGTTCGACATGATTTGGAAGCGAACAATCGCCAGTCAGATGGCCGATGCGCAGAAGAAACGTGTCACCGTTACGATTGAAGCAAATGGGGCAGTGTTTCAAGCTTCCGGAACTTCGATCGAGTTTGAAGGTTTCTTGCGAGCTTATGTTGAAGGTAGCGATGATCCAGAAGCCGAATTGGCACAAGCGGAGACGTTGCTTCCAGAAGTGAAGCCAGCCGAGCAGGTTGACTGCGACGGTCTCGATTCCAAATCCCATACAACACAACCACCAGCCCGGTTTACCGAAGCATCTTTGACAAGGTCTTTGGAAGAGATGGGGATTGGACGTCCGAGTACGTACGCATCGATTATCGATACGATTCAACAACGCGATTATGTCTTCAAACGAGGCACAGCGCTTGTCCCCAGTTGGACGGCCTTCACGGTAGTGCGATTGTTAGAAGAACATTTTGGTTCGTTGGTGGATTATGAATTCACCGCTCAGATGGAAGACTACCTAGACGCCATCAGCCGCAACGAAAAAGGTGACAAAGAGTATTTGCAAGGCTTTTATTTCGGTGAGCATCCGGGATTGAAGCGATTGCTGGAGGACAAAGTTCAAGAGATTGATCCACGCGCTTCAAGCCGCTTTTCGATTGGCGCGCCAACGGAAGGTGAGCATCGCGAAGAGATCTTTGTACGCGTTGGTCGCTACGGTCCCTTCTTGGAACAAGGGGAACGCAAAGCGAGTTTGCCCGATGGCATGCCGCCGGAAGAAGTGACTCTTGAAAGAGCGATTCAATTATTATCGCAAGCGAAAGTCGACGAAGAACCACTCGGCCATGATCCGGAAACTGGTAAGCCGGTTTATATGAAGAATGGCCGCTTCGGGCCGTATGTTCAATTGGGAAGTAATGATGACGAAGAGAAGCCGAAAAATGCTTCTCTGCTCAAGGGGATGACTCCTGATCAAGTGACATTGGAACAAGCGATTGCACTGCTTTCGTTGCCAAGAACTTTGGGACCTCACCCGGAGTCAAGCGAAGATGTAGTCGCCAGCAATGGCCGTTATGGTCCCTATGTAAAATGCGGAGTTGAAACCCGCTCATTACCCGCCGACGTTTCGCCGATCGATGTTACGCTTGAACAAGCATTAGCTCTACTCGCAACACCGAAGACACGCGGTGGGCGTGGGGCAGCCACACCGAAAGCACCATTAAAAGAACTCGGTGCTTCGCCTGTGACGGGAGAAGCAGTGAAGTTGCTCGATGGTCGCTATGGCCCGTACGTTACGGATGGTGCAACCAATGCATCGTTGCCGAAGGGACTTGAGGTAGATGGCTTAACGCTTGAGAAAGCGCTTGAACTGTTGGCCGAACGTGCAGCCAGTGCACCTGCTGGTCGTGGCAAGCGAGCTAAGGGGGCAACTAAGAAAGCGGCGGCGAAACCAGCGGCTGAAAAAACTAAAAAAGCTGCCAAGAAAAAGACGACCAAAAAGAAAGCCGAATAGCTTGGGATTTGCTGCCGGCATGATGGCTTGTCGATGAACTTGCCATCATGCCGAATGCCCGATTCTCTCTTCACTCTTGCATGTTACGGTGACGATCTCTCGGACGCACCGTAAACTCTTACCGCACTGCAATGTCGTGATGCAGTGTAACTCTCTTCCATCTGACGAACTGTTTCTTCAGACACTCTCGATACCATAACTCTCAGCGAGAGTTTGTTCGCTATTTCGA
>JAFLCP010000276.1 GCA_017303505.1 Planctomycetota bacterium
TACATCCATGATCGCTTAAAAACCCCCGGAGGCATCAACAAACTCAAGAAGTTACTCGCATACACAAATCCCACAGAATACAGGGTAGCCGTATGATCCATGCATAAAAAGCGCAACATCAAAACCTGCGGCGTACGGGTTAAACGATGCCGCCGAAGACTAGATCGTATTGTGCAGCGCGGACGGATGGTGAGTCAGGGGCAACGAATAATAAAACGATCATTGCACGTCCTGTGCGACCTAGCCTGCGGCGTACGGGTTAAACGATGCCGCCGAAGACTAGATCGTGTTTTGCAGCGCGGACGGATGGCGAATCAGGGGTGGCGAACAGCCAAACGATCATTGCACGTCCTGTCCTGCCTAGTCTACGGGCTAAACGATGGATAGCCCGTTAGCGGTCAAAGATCTTCTTCAACGCATGAATCGTGGTCGCTCGACCAGCTCGCGCAATCGAAGTGGTGAGCGGTATCGACTTGGGGCACACGGAAACGCAGTTTTGAGCGTTGCCGCAAGCTTGGATACCACCTTCTGCCGACAACGCATCGAGCCGCTCGCCAGCGATGTTCTTGCCGGTCGGATGAGCATTAAAGAGCATCGCTTGAGAGATCGGAGCAGCACCAAGGAATCCCTTGTCGTAGGCTTCTGCCTTACGCTTTTGAAACTCTTCGTCCGATTCACCAGGGCGACGTTGCAATTCGATCTTGGTGTATTGCGGACATGCTTCCAAACAGCATCCGCAACTCATACATTGGCTGAGTGGATAGTTCTGCTCTTGGCTATCGCGGTCGATCTTCGGACCAGGTCCCATGTCATAGTAGCTATCGACGGGTACCCATGCCTTTACGCGTTGCAACGATCGGAACAAGCGAGCACGATCGACAAGCAAGTCGCGAATAACTGGGAACTTGGTCATCGGTTGCAATTCGATTTCCATCGGATTGTCGTCGAGCAAGCGATCGACCAACGCCGAACAAGCTTGGCGAACTCGACCGTTGATGACCATCGTGCAAGAGCCGCAGACTTCTTCCAGGCAACCGCAGTCCCATGCGACGGGCGACACTTTCTTGCCATCCACCGTCTTGCTTTGGGCAGCGATCTTCTGCAGAACGCTGATCACGTTCATGTCTTCTTCATAGGAAACTTGATGTTGTTCCCAATACGAAGGAAGATTCGGGCCGTCTTGGCGTAGAACCCGAACGTTGATCAACTCAGGTTTGCGTTTTGTCGATTTGCTCGCTTCTGGTGCGATCATCTGTATATTCTCAACTAACGACGTTGTGACAAACTGTGGTTTTGATTTCGCGATCTTGTTTGTTCTTATTGTTGTCGGTTTTTATACCGCTTAACTAACAGGAACATTCTGTTTTCATTAACTGTTCATATCGAGGTATTCTGGGGATTCTCTTCTCACTGACTCCAGCGATAACCTCTGTTCGGTTGAAAAAACTAGGAGCTCGCGGCAGCCAATGAGGAACCGACGTTTTCGATTCCGCGGGCTTTGCAGCGTTCGCGCCACACTTCTTCAATTTGTTCTGCGCCAACCAAGCCATACAAGCGAGGGCGTGGTGGGATGATTGAGGTGTCGACGTCTTCGTAATCGACCTTGATCTTGTCTCCATCCCAGGTAGCGACCGAAGACTTCAAGAAGCGTTTGTTATTCGCTTCGAATCGATCGCACCATTCTTCGGCTTGACGACGGCGTTCGACAGGTTCTGTTGCTGTCAAACTTGGCGGAGCAAAAGCTGGTTTGAAGTGAGCGCCACGGCATTCATCGCGTTGCAAGGCGCCTTGCAAAACGGCAAATGCGATTGGGAACATATCTTGAACGGCTTTGGTGAAGACCACGTTTTGGTTGGTCCAGCTGCCGGTGTCTGACAATGAGCAGCGTTTTACTCGCTCATGCAATTCGTGCACTTTGCTGATGGCTTCTTCGAGTTGGGTGTTCTCGCGGACCACAGTTGCGGCGCGAGTCATCACGTCCCCCAATTCTTGATGGATCAAGTAGGGGTTTTCACCGCTGCTACCTGGGCCGCTTTGACTCAAGAGTTGGCGATGTCGCAATTCTTGTTTACCAATGGCTCGCTCGAATACCGATGGATTTACATCGGCTGCCGCAATCTTCTTGTTGGAAATAAAAGTTTGAATACCAGGAGCGGTGAATAGGCCGCTGAAGATGCAGCTCAACAACGAGTTGGCACCTAAGCGGTTTGCACCATGATATTGGTAATCGCATTCGCCGATGGCGTACAAGCCAGGGATGTTGGTGACCTGGTTTCGAGGGGAGGCGGGTTGCAAGCCACCTTCGGCAGTGCGTTGATAATCGGCCCACAATCCACCCATGGAATAGTGAACGGCCGGGAAGATCTTCATCGGAACTTCGCGTGGATCAACGCCTTGGAACTTCTCGTAAATTTCGAGAATACCGCCCAATTTACGATCGAGTTCCGCTCGCGAAATGTGGGTCAAATCAAGATAGACGCACATCTTGTTCGGATCGACGCTCAAGCCTTCGTTGACGCAGATATTGAAAATCTCGCGCGTAGCAATGTCGCGGGGAACGAGATTACCGTATTTCGGATATCGCTGTTCGAGGAAGTAGTAGCGTTCGGCTTCCGGAATTTGCTTGGGTGGGCGTGGGTCGTGTGGTTTGCGCGGTACCCATACTCGACCACCTTCACCGCGAGCTGATTCACTCATCAAGCGAAGTTTGTCCGCGCCTGGGATCGCTGTTGGGTGAACTTGAATGAACTCACCGTTGCCGTATTTCACACCTGCCTGAACGCAGCGAGAAGCAGCGCTGCCGGTGCAGAAGACAGACATAGTCGAGCGGCCGTAAAGCAAACCGCAGCCACCGGTCGCAATGACAACCGAGTCAGCTGGGAATGAGCGGATCTGCATGCTGACCATGTCTTGGGCGATAGCGCCAACGCATACGCCATCCGCATCCAAAACTGGACCTAAGAAATCCCAGAATTCGTACTTTTTGACCAGACCAGAGCTTTCCCAACGACGGACTTGTTCATCGAGTGCATAAAGCAATTGTTGGCCGGTGGTTGCGCCAGCGAAAGCGGTTCGTTTGTAGAGGGTTCCGCCGAATCGACGTCGATCGATGAAGCCTTCGGTAGTTCGGTTGAAGGTAACACCAAGGCGATCCATCAAGTCGATGACCTTTGGCGCCCAGTAAGCCATTTCCTTCACGGGTGGTTGGTGCTGCAAGAAGTCGCCACCATAGACGGTATCATCGAAATGTTTCCATTCAGAGTCACCGAGTTGACGGGTCGCGTCGTTGCAACTGTTGATCCCACCTTGAGCGCACACGCTATGTGAACGCTTCACGGGAGTAAGACTGATCAAGTCTACTGGGATACCAAGTTCGGCCAACTTCATCGTAGCGGCTAGACCTGCCAAGCCACCACCAACAACCACTACACGCTGCTTTGCCATTTTTCCGATCCTACGTTTTGTTCATTTGCCTCGGTGGGCAAACGCTGTAAGAACTATTGTTTGTAACTGTAAGTCCATTCAACGAACGCCAGCGGAATCACCCACTATTTCGCGAGTTTCTCGCTCTGTGGAGAGATCTCGCCAGTTTCGATTCGACCTTGATTGATTTTATCTTCGATCGCTCGAGCTTGAGCTGGATCGATCATCTTGGCTCCTGCAAGGGCGCTCATGCCGATGATGCCGAGGACGACACCAAAGCCGGCGCAAACCAAGCTAGCTCGTTTTTGAGCTGCAGGAGAAACCCAAATTCCCCAGGTGATTCCAAACGTCCAGATGCCGTTGGCTAAATGATAGACGCAAGACAGAACACCCACGGTGTAAAACAGCGGCCACACCACACCCTTCATCGCCAAAGCTAAGGTACTGCTCGCATTAAAAGGCTTGAAGGCTCCGAAGCCCCACGGTTGAATCGCATGTAACCAAGCTTCAAAGTGGAACCAGCCATGGAGGTGAAGGACGTGAAACAGAATAAAGATGAAGGCGATGACACCCGTCCATCGCTGAGCGGCATAACGGAAGTTACTGCTGTAGCGATAATGGCTGAGGTTCGACTGGCCTGATTTAATGATCCACACGCCGAAGATGCCGTGGAACAAGATCGGCAGGAAGATAAATCCCCATT
>JAFLCP010000277.1 GCA_017303505.1 Planctomycetota bacterium
AATTGCTGGTAAACTTCCTCCCTTGCGATAACCCCCCTTGGCTCTTCACCGATGCGAAAACGATCGGAAAGAGTGGGGGCGGTCGTTAGTTGATGTGCGAGCGAGACTTGATTGCAGAAAAGGATGAACGAGCGTGCCAGCCAGCTGTGTTATTGGATTGCAATGGGGAGATGAAGCGAAAGGCAAACTTGTCGACATTTTGGCGCCGCAGCACGATGTGGTGGTGCGCTACCAAGGTGGAGCGAATGCCGGGCACACGGTTGTATTTGGAGATCAAGTTTACAAGCTGCATCACGTTCCCAGTGGCATCCTGCATCCTGGCGTGATGAATGTGATTACGCCGGGTGTGGTGATTGAGCCAGACACACTTATTCGTGAACTCACTGGTTTAGAAAGTCGTGGCAATGCACCACGGCGAAACTTGATGATCAGTGAGCGAGCGCACATGGTAATGCCGTGGCATATCTTGGAAGATCAAGTTCTCAATAAGCAGGTTGTGGCAGGGGAGAACATCGGCACAACATTGCGCGGTATTGGGCCCTGCTATCGCGACAAAGTAGGTCGAACGTTTGCGATGCGGATGACAGATCTTGTGCGTGGAAATTTGCGCAACCGCATCGATGAAATCGTGGCCGCAAAACGAAATTGGTTGGTCGGACTGGGCGGTGGAGAACTCGCTGGGCAACTGGATGCCGACGGTATTTATGCGATGGCCAGCCGCTGGTCGGAAACCTTAGGGCCATTGATTGGTGATACCACTAACTTCTTGTTGGACTCTTTGGATGACAACAAGAAATTGTTGCTCGAAGGGGCTCAGGGGTCGCTTCTCGATATTGACCATGGGACCTATCCGTTTGTAACGAGCAGTAATAGTTCGGGGGTTGGGGTATCTGCGGGATCGGGTGTGCCTGGTCGCTGGATTGAGCATGTGATTGGGGTTGCGAAAGCGTATACGACGCGAGTTGGTGGTGGTCCATTCCCAACCGAACTGAACAACGAGCAAGGGAATAAGATTCGTGAGATTGGGCGAGAGTATGGAACAACAACTGGGCGTCCGCGACGCTGCGGTTGGTTCGATGCCGTGGCGGTGCGATACACGACTCGCTTGAGCGGCATTCACGGTTTATCGTTGATGATGTTGGATGTGTTGAGTCATTTTGACACGATTGAAGTCTGTGTGGCATATGAGTTAGATGGCAAACGTATTACCAACTTCCCAGCTGAGGCGGACGAATTGCGTCGTTGCCAACCGATTTATGAAACGGTGGAAGGTTGGAAAGTGGATGTGACTGGCGTTCGTCGTTGGCGAGATTTGCCCTCGCAGTTGTTGAAGTATCTGGACTTCATCAGTGAGTTGATTGGCGTTCCGATCGAGGTCGTTTCGGTAGGTCCCGATCGCGCTCAGACGATTTTTGCGAACTCGACGAAGTTATCGAAATTGCTGCGCGCAGGTCAAGCTGGTAAGTAACTAGAGCTTGGTAGGTAGTTATCGCTCACGAAGCCCTGTTAAAGTTGGAGGCGTAAGGGATTGAACGAGGCAGTTGACGCTGGCAATCAGAACCAACCGCTGTTTGACGCTCTTGAAGACGTGCCGATGTCACGTCGTCCAAAGCACATCGCGATCATCATGGATGGCAATGGGCGATGGGCCGAAGCGCAGGGGCTGCCTCGTATCGAAGGGCATCGTCGTGGTGTGGAATCGGTGCGCGATGTTCTTGATGGTTGTCGCGAATATGGGATTGAGTGCCTCACTCTCTATTGTTTTTCTAGCGAGAATTGGCGCCGTCCTGCGGAAGAACTTGAGTTCTTGATGGAGCTACTCAAGGCATATTTGATCGCCGAATGCCCGAAGATTATCGAGCAGAATGTTCGTTTGAAGATCATTGGACGACGGTCGCCGCTCCCTCAAGATGTGCTTGATGAAATCGATCGCACTGTTGAAGCGTGTTCGGTATGCACCGGTATGACGCTCTGTTTGGCGATTAATTATGGATCGCGAGCAGAGCTCGTGGATGCGATCAAGTCGATCAGTGGCGAGGTGGCTGCCGGGCAACTGGAACTGGAAGCGATCGATGAAGAGTTGGTGGCAAAGCATCTTTATACCGCGGGTTTGCCAGACCCAGATTTGTTGGTTCGAACCAGCGGAGAAATGCGGATCAGCAATTATTTGCTGTGGCAGATCAGTTACAGCGAATTGTATGTGACCGACATTTGTTGGCCAGAGTTTGGGCAGAACGCGTTGGCTCAAGCGATTCGCGATTATTCTCAGCGGCAGCGTCGGTTCGGAGCGGTTGTCACGACGACTCCCTTGGACGATGTATCATAGGTAACAGTTTGCATGTTTCACCTGCGACTCATCTCAGCAGTGGTTCTTATCAGTCTTCTTGTGGCAGTCGTATGGCTGGACTACTGGTATCCGCTATGGGGCGTGGCTGGTTTATGGATGTGGCCACTTGGTTTGTATGCAAGTGTGGCGACGGCAAGTGAATTGACGAAGTTAGCGCAAAGCGGTGGTCATGCCTTGGTGCGAACGCCCATCTTGATAGCGGTAGGGGCAGCCTACTTAATCGCCAGTGTCCCATTGTTTTGGGGTTTTAGTGGTGAACCATATCCGAGTGACTGTCCTGTTGGAATTGTGGGCTGGCCCGCGCTGGCAATTCCCATTTTGTTGTTTGCCTTATCGGCACATCAAATGATGCATTACAACGCGGATGGTAAAGCACTGGAACGCATCAGTCTCGCAGGCTTTGTTTTGCTTTATGTGGGAGGGTGCAGCAGTTTTTGGATTATTATGCGAACTCAATCGCCGTCTCAGTGGTCATTGTTGACATTGGTGGGCATCATTGCGGCTACAAAGTTGGCCGACATTGGGGCTTATATTTCAGGCAAGATGACGGGATGCAATAAGTTGTGTCCCAAAATTAGTCCCGGCAAAACATGGGAAGGGTTGATCGGTGGATTTCTTTTTTCCGCGCTAGGTAGCTGGATTATCTTTTGCCAGTTCATCCCTTGGATGCTTCCGACAAAGCCGCTGACACTTGGGCCATTCGGGCCGATATTGTTCGCGCTGTTGTTAACGTGCACTGGTTTGGTGGGCGACCTCACTGAGTCGCTGATCAAACGCGATGTGGGAAGCAAGGATAGCGGTCGATTATTGCCGGGAATGGGTGGAGTTTGGGATGTAACCGACTCGCTTCTTCCTGCAGCCGTAATTGGATTTTTGGGCGTGGTGGCAGGATTGGTGCCACAGCCCGCGTAATTGTTCATTTCTCACAAAATCCGGGCGGCCGAGCAGCGAATTTTCCTTTCTTATTGCGGTTTCGGCTCGAATAATTCCATTAATCCGATTCGCTTCAAGCGCTCGTTGGGGGCTACTCCCAGGATGGCTTGGCGAATTGAAATACCAGAATCGAGGAACCATGACGACGGAAGCATCGGTCAGTTTGGCTGATCCATCGGTGGCCCCACAGCTTTTTGGGCCACAAGACCAACATTTGCGATTGCTCAGAAACCAACTCGGCGTTGCGGTAACATTTCGCGATGGCCAGCTGAAGTTCTCTGGGAGTGAAAGCGGTGTGAAGCAAGCCGTGGATGTTTTGGAACGGCTCACTCAAGTATTGTCGAGCAAGGGTCAGATTTCTCGCGAAGATGTGAACCTCGCCATCGCAACGGTAACTGGTGTTCAGATTACGCCCATGCGAGATGAGCTTGCCATCGCTCATCCGCTTCGCAAGATTCGTCCGAGAACGGAGGGGCAAACGGTCTACGTCGCAGCTATCCGTCAGCACGATATGACGTTTTGTATCGGTCCTGCCGGTTGCGGAAAGACGTACTTGGCGGTGGCTGCAGCGGTGGAGGCCCTCAAGGCACGACAAATCCGCAAAATCGTTTTGGTCCGCCCAGCCGTTGAAGCCGGTGAAAGCCTTGGTTTTCTCCCAGGTGATTTGCAGGCCAAACTGAATCCATATCTCCGCCCTTTGTTGGACGCTCTTAACGAGATGGTCGATTACGATCAGGTAAAGTTCTACATGGAACAAGATGTGATCGAAGTGATTCCGTTGGCCTACATGCGAGGTCGAACGTTGAATCAAGCGTTCATTATTTTGGATGAAGCCCAGAAT
>JAFLCP010000278.1 GCA_017303505.1 Planctomycetota bacterium
CCGCACAACACACCCTGCGTTGGACGCATCGTCGAGGCTAACCATTCTGCTCGCTAAAGGTTTCAATTCGGGCTGTTTGCTTGAGCTTGTTTGTCTATTTGGATGGTATCACCTCTTGATGCGGGATTCAAAGAAATAAAAGCCTATTGAAGTGACAGGCTGGGGGGACTTCAAATTATTTTTCGATGCAACGACAGTATCCGCTTCTTCGCAGGGCTTGCCGGTTGGGCCTCCAACTGGCCTCGTGCCAGTGGAGCCGTGACTTACCGGCTACCAAAGCGTATGAGCGAATACCAAAATCTCCGTCACCACTTGGCCTTGTGCCAGTGGGACGGTGACTTGATTGCTAAGTGGGGATGGCAACGCGACAGCGCCAAGTAGGAGTGGTCCCCAATTGGTTGTTGATGGTTCTATAGGCCGACGCGTACAAATGTACGTGATAAGATGTCAATGCGAGGCTGGCTCAGCTCATTGGGGCTCGGCGAGCACGTATCAATGAGACGCCACCTCTCGCCGCCCAACCATCCGGGAGATTAACTCGAATTAACGCTGTTTGAATTTGGTTTGGCGTTCGCTTTGGTAGCTGCTCAGGCGCGGGAACCACCCGCACAGGGCGGAATGTCGCAAGGTTAAGCACGAGGGAGCTCGCGAACTAATTTCGTAATCCGAAATCTCCCAAGAAAAACGGAAATGCTAGCTCCAGGTTGTGACGTGCAAATCCTTAACCTTGTGGCATTCCGCACAGGGCGGGTGGCGGACTCGATGATTGACCGTTTTGATTTCGTAACGGTTTTATGCAGGTCTTAGCCTATCCTTCCATTTGGCTCAACTCTTTGTGGCTTGGCAAAGCTATGCGGACGTGATATCCAACGCTCGTCGCTGAGAAGCAGTAATCGCAACGGTCTTGGGGAAGGCTCAGATACAGTGGGTTGCCACCCACGGCAAACGGTATGTCGGCCTTCCAGGCCTTAAGAAGGAGCGGTTGAATGTGCTTTCGTCGCTCTCCTGCTCACCTTTCTAATTTCTCCTCACTCGCGCAGCGTCGGACCCAGTTTTGGCCTAATTGATCCGCCTAATTGGCCACTGTGTTATCCAACCTGTGGGTGATTCTGTGGCGGAGTGGACAGTTAGGAGTAGGCGGTGTTTTGGTGTGTGGAAGCAGGTGATATAGAGAATGAATGTTGGTTGTCAGCGTTACTTCAGGGGCACGGTGATTCTGCCAAATCGCCAAAATCAAGCCGAAATCTTTACAGTTACAATTCTGCCAAAAGTGCGACGATAATTTGGCCCGTGCCGGTTGCGTCTCGGTCACGATCACTCCAACTCACAATCATCTACTCGCCGCTAAGATTGCTTCGCAAGTCTTTACAAGCTACCCAGCTTGTGGAACGGTCGAACCACCTGCGGTTGTTGTGTGTCCCCGTACCATCTCCAGCGGAGGCCGATCGAAGGAATCAAAGGGCGAAATGCGCCGATCAATCCTCGTGGGTGACACTGAACGAAGCTTCCCCTTCGCTCTAAATGTGGCCAATGAAGTGCTTGTAGCAAAAAAGTCGCAGGCCTAATGCGACTTCAAGCGGTATGTCTCGATAACGTACAGTGTAATCGTTATGAATCGCGATTCGAGCAGATTGGTCCATAAACCAACCGTCTTTTGTATTGCAGCTCGACAATTCAAGTGTAGTTCTGCTCGTTTGATCCGTAATGCAAATACGAAACATCAAACCGCCAGCAAAGCTTCTACTACCTGAAAAGATCGAGAAGCAAGTTGTATTGAGTAAGCTACAATTTGCAGCGTGGTTTATCCAGCCTTCATTCTCGTTCCGGAAGTCGAAAGGAGTCAACGCAACCACTATTTCGCCGCAATTATTCGAAGCAACAGGATATTCTCGTCCTGGAATCTTCGTTACGTAAAAGACGCTTCTCACGCCTGCATGCGTTGCTACGAAGACAGTACGAAAAATTGGCAGAGGCCAAGCAAATCGAGTGGATTTCTTAATGCTATTCCATACTCGTGCGGATTCTATTGAATCAGACATCTCAATCTCCAATGATTTCTGATCCACCACCGCAATTTCCTATCAGACACCATGTATGAGCAAATTGCCCTGTAGTCTACCACTAACCACCATAAGACCTAAAGGATCGTTTCGGCTCGACCAAGTTGGTCATGCGAGCGACTCTTAGGGCGTTTTGCATTCTTCGTTTCTGAACGTGAATGGTCACCAAAGTTGTGACGCTTGTTTCGAGCAGTACAAGGACACTTTTTTGTGTAACTGTTAGATTTCCTCTTTTGCGAACCTCAGCCGGTCACGCTCCATAATCTTCGCAATCTCTGCAATGCAGGCAATTCAGGAAGTTTTCTAGGGAGCATCACATTGTCCCGACATCTTCTCCGCTGATGGCTCTATCGTTCCGTCAAGGTTCCGTCGGGAGTGTGGTTCTGGGAAGTCCGTCAGCGGGAAGATCTTTGTTCTTTAATAAGTTTAGGTCGAAGCCTTGTGCATAAAAGTGCTTCAGTTTGACATTTTCCTTCGTTGAAACTTCTTCAAGGAATTTGTGTACCATACGAGCTAGATCCGTATCTTTTTCTCCAGAATGATAGTGGATTTCTGTCCAAAGATCATTTGCTAGTCCTTTGGTTACTGTTGTAGAAAGGGTTTGGTAATCCACTTTGTTATTGTCCAATCTTATCTCACCTGAATCGTTGACGGCTACCTTTAGGATTACGTCATGTTGTTTACTCGCTCTATTCCTGCTCGTCATTTTGTTGCAACCTGCAAGGAAAGAAATAGAGACTAGGATCGTTAATGTAAGAATGGCATTTATGCAACATGGCAATTTAGCTTCAAGAAAAAAACTCATAGGATGACTCACTGTCGTGGTGGTAGTATTGGGCGACGTCCATGATTGCTTTTGCAACAACACATTTTGCTAATCAGTTGATCCTTTCCGAAATAGTCAGATTCCTCGTTAGATGGTTTCCCAATGTCGGGATCGTCACATTTATCAAGATCCAAGTTGTTTTTAGGCCGCCCCCCCTGAAATTTGTCTTATTTCCCGCGCACTTTAGGAAATGAAAGTCAATGAGAGAAGGTTTATTAGGGTCCAATGGTACACCGAGCTGCCGATGGAGCCATCCAAGGAGTTCGAAGAAGTTAAGATGAAGAATGTCATCAGGTGTCATTGGTCGCTTGGGGGCTTGGTTTGGTTCGTCGGTTGCGTCTCGGCATAAGTAGGTCTCGTTTGAAACTTTCGTAGAGCTAGTCGCTTACTCGCTTCTAATACTTGTATGCAATCGGATGCCGCTTCATCGGGCACACGTTAAGGTGCTGTGTTTTGTCCCGATGTATTCTCGTCCGATGACTCTATCATTCCGTGAAACTATTCATTCGGTAACGGACTTGCGGGAATCGCTGTAGCCGCTGTTTTTTTAAGCTCAAAAAATGGTTTGTCCAAAAGCAATTCTCGTCGTGCGCGGGGGCGCAAAGCCCATTGAAATACAGTGGGTGGGGGAAGCTTCTTTTCCATGTAATCTAGGCTCTTAAAACCTCCAAGAACCCATAAATCACCGCCTCTAGTCCATGTCTTGCAATCCCCACTGAACGTCATTAGATGCGTTACCGTTTTTCCATCAACATACTCAACCGCATAGATGGGCTTGTGGCCACACAAATGCTCAACTTCCAGCGGTAAGCATTCTTCTTCGAGCAGCCCCCAAAGCTCCTTCGATTCCTCAAGAGTCAACATCCGAGTTCCTATCAGATCTGTCGTGTCTCCTGCGTACTTCGTATCGAAAACTGTGTCGGTCAGGGTGACCAAACGGGGGTCCAATAACCGAAGTCGGATGAGCACACCTTCGGGAAGTTGCGGTGCTTGCGCGGTCACAATTTGGCTGAGACACAGTCCTAATAAAATCGCAAGAATTCGAGACAAGCTAAAGCTCCTATTTGATCATGGGCTGTTCCAGTACTCCCTGGTTGCAATTAAATCGATTCCGATTGAAACACCAGTTGTAAGCGATGACACCTTTCTCCACGAGTTTCTTCATGCAATCCGACATCTGTTTCTTTTTGGGCGTGTAA
>JAFLCP010000279.1 GCA_017303505.1 Planctomycetota bacterium
TCAGCGCTCTGACGGCATGTATCTGCTGGAGCATAAGACAGCTGCCGCCATCGATTCGAATTACCTCGACAAACTATGGACCGACACACAAATCGCACTTTACTGCTATTACTTACGTGAACTGGGCTATCCGATCGTCGGCGTCATCTACAACGTTTTGCTCAAGAGCCGCCTCAAACAAAGTAAAGGTGAGACGGAGGAAGAATTCCAGGCGCGCCATGCGGAACTCGCAGCCAAGAACAAGAGCGGCAAGTCAACGGCCAAACGGCAGTTGCCTGAAACCACCGAAGAGTTTCAGGGACGGCTGGCAGCGTGGTACGCCAAGCCTGAAGCCTTCCATCGCGAGTTCATTTATCTCTCCGAAGACCGTCTCGCCATGCTGCAAGACGAAGTCTGGGAGATCACCCAGCAGTACCTCGACGCGCGACGTCGCGGCAAATGGCTGCTCAACACATCGAGTTGCTTCTCTTACCAGCGACCGTGTGAGTACCTGCCTTACTGCCAATCCGGCTTCAATCCGAACGTAGTGGACAACCTCTATGAGATCCGTCCACCGCATGAGGAACTCCATTCAATCGATTCTGACGCACCCGTTTTCTGAGAGGAATGATAACCAATGTCCATTGCATTACCAACCGAAGCAACCAAACCGGTTACGGAACTCGGCAAACAAACGATCCTGCTCTACGGCAGCCCCAAGCTAGGGAAGAGTTCGTTTGCAAGCAAAGCTCCTGGTTCGCTTTTCTTTGAGTGTGAACCTGGGCTCAATCACTTAGAGGTTTTCAAAGTACCGGCCTACTCGTGGGAGGCATTCCTCGAAGCGTGCAAGCTTGTCGCCAAGGGCGATCATAACTTCAAAACGATTGTAATCGACACCATCGACAACGCTTTCAAGATGTGCTCGGACTACGTCTGTGCCAAACATGGGATCGAGTACGAAGGGGACATGGGGCACGGCAAAGGCTGGGCTCTGGTTAAGAACGAATGGCATCGCGTGCTGACGCGTTTGGCCAGCTTGCCTTACGGCTTGATCATGATCTCGCACGCCATCGACAAGACCATCGAGACACGAACGGGCGAATACACGAAGACGACTCCCAGTCTGCCTGATCGCGCTCGCAATGTTGTTTTGGGGCTCGTGGACATCATTCTGTTCGGCGACTCGATTGCCAAGAAGGATGCCGCTGGCAACGTAACCATAGAACGTGTTGTTCGTACCAAGCCGCATCCAACCTACGAAGCTGGCGATCGCACTGGTCGTTTGCCAGACTTGCTTCCTCTCGACTACGAACAGTTCATGAAAGCATTCAATTCTCCCGCTCGCGGTTCGGAAACCGGCACCAGCAGCGCAGCAAAAAGTTCCTCGCCGGCAAGCACCCATTCAGGAAAGGCCAAATAGTCATGAGTGATTACGAATCATTCGAACCCGTCGATTCGCAGGTGGACCTATCGTCGTTTGATGATGAGTTCGAGACGGTAGAGGCACCAACCTATGAGGAGGTGCCCGACGGCAAATACCAAGTAAAGATCCAGACCGCAAAGCTTGAATCGAGTCAGAAAGGTGACCCGATGATTAAGTTCGATCTGGAGATCATTTCCGGTTCGCAAGCTGGCCGGCACATCTTCAAAAACTCAGTCATCACCCAGGCGTCACTTCCCTACGTTAAAGGCGATCTAAAGACACTTGGGTTGGAACTGGGCAAGTTCAGCGAACTGGCAGGGCGGCTTGAAGAATTGCTCGACAAGACGCTCGAAGTCACTAAGCGTACACGAGGCGAATACACAAACGTGTATTTCAACCGTCGGCTAAACATCGCAACCGCTCCGATTGGTGGATTGGCCGACGAGGATTTGCCGTTCTAGGTCGCTGATTGGCTTCCAGGCCTAGTTGCCCTCTGTGTACGGGTGCGGCCGAGGCGGGATGGCGTGACTGAGAAGCAACTCTCAGCGGTATGGTTCTTTTGCCGGGTCCATGTCGCGCTTCTTTGTCCAGACTCCCCGAGCCTGCCTCGGCTCTTTCTGTTTTATCCCATGGATTGGATGGTCAGGAAAACATGGATTTCCGAATCGTCATAGACTCGCGCGAACAAGCGCCCTACTCGTTCGCATGTGAGATAGTGAAACGCCAACTTGACGCCGGGGATTACTCCGTTGACGGATTCGAACAACGTGTGGCCGTCGAGCGCAAAAGTCTGCGAGATTTTGTTGGCACGGTCATTCACGATTTTGATCGCTTCGCTCGCGAGCTTTCAAAACTTTCGGCGATGGAATCTGCGTGTATCGTTGTTGAGGCCGATTTGACCGCAGTGCTCTGTGGCCAGCACCAAGATGCACTCAGGGCTGTCGCGCCGCAATCATTGCTAGGCGCATCCACCTACATTGGCATTCAGTATCGAGTCCCCGTTTACTGGTGCGGATCGCGACCCGCAGCTCTGCGATTCACCGATTCCTACCTGCGATCCTTTGTTCGCGTAGCCTCCAGCGCCGGGAATTTACTCCATGAGTAATAGTATCAGCGGCACAGTCGCTCAAGTGTACTTCACCAGCGCCAAGTTCTCTGCGGGCGCACTGGTTCGCGATGATGGCGAACGCGTGCGATTTCGTGGGCCATTCTGCGTTAGTGAGGGCGAATTAGTCACGCTGATAGGGCAGTGGAAGAGCGATCCGAAGTATGGACCTCAATTCGACGCCAAGAGCGTGAGTTACGATCTGCCAGAAACGCCGGAAGGTTTGGTGCAATATCTAGCCAAGCACCCAGCTTTTACTGGTATCGGAGAGACGACAGCAAGAAAGATCGTCTCCTATGTTGCCAGCGCAGAACATTTGGATCGACTGATACGCCGGGACGTTGAGGAGCTGCATCGGGCGCTGCGCATTCCCAAACGGACACTTCAGTCGCTGCGTGAAGCGTGGATCGCCAATAGTGCTGAAAATGAAGTCCGATCGTATTTGGCAAGCTTCGGACTGTCTCACCACCAAATGGAAACGCTACTCGAAGAGTTCGGATCCTCAGTGGTTGGTGTACTGCGCGCAAATCCCTATCTCATCATCCGTTACGTCAAGGGATATGGTTTCAAGCGGGTCGACAAGATCGCCCGATCAATGGGGGTTCCGAAAGAGCACCCCGGTCGGCTCGAAGCCGCCCTGTGTTACTTGGTTCGCGAAGAGGCTTCCGATGGTCACACATGGATCGCACACGACGAACTGATTCGTAAGGCGATCGATTCGCTGTTGCTCGATTCGCTTGATAGCTGCTCGATGATCGAGGCTGCGTTTCAGCAAGCCGTTGAGCAAGGGGAACTGGTTGTTGATGGCGATGCGGTTGCGCTTTCTCGTTATGTTGACGCGGAGCGGCTGATTTATCAGTGTTTTGAGGCATATGGACATGGCGTAGATCCGGTCGGTATCGAACCCGAACATGGCACTGGGCTCAAGCGAGCACAATTTGCGGCCTATGAGGCCGCGATGCGTCATGCCATCGTCGTAATCTCCGGTGGAGCGGGCACAGGCAAGACGCATACGCTAGCGCGCGTCGCGCAAACATTTAAGGAGGCAAATCTTCGAATCGCGCTTTGCTCGCCAACTGGTAAAGCGGCCAAGCGGATCGAAGAATCGTTGCGGGCGCTTGGACTTGATCTCGAAGCCAAAACGATCCACCGTCTACTTGGTTACAACGGCCGGGAGTTCGAAAGGCAAAGTCTCTCGCCACCAGACGGCGTCGGGACTCCAGGGAAACCCACAGATGATGGATTCGATGTCATCATCATTGATGAATTCTCGATGGTAGATGTGTCTCTGATGGCGGAGCTACTGCGGCGAATTGATCTCAACAAGACGCGGTTGATACTCGTCGGTGATCACAATCAGCTTCCACCTGTCGGTGCTGGTAACGTCCTTCGCGACTGCATCAAACACAAACTCGTACCCACCTTCATTCTGGATGAAGTCGTACGCCAGGCCGGCGTGCTAAAGACCAACAGCATGGCGATACTTTCGCAGCGAATGATGCCAACGGCTGTGGGTGATCCAGC
>JAFLCP010000028.1 GCA_017303505.1 Planctomycetota bacterium
TGGCGGGTCCTCTTCCATGCTTGGTGATTTTTACAGCACACTTCTCATGGATTGGATCCGCTTTTCTTTCAATAGCAGTTTTCGTGCTAGCAAAACAAAAAGCGCAACATCAAAACCTGCGGCGTACGGGTTAAACGATGCGCCGAAGGCTAGGCCGAATTGTGCGTGCAAGAAGTGAGACGGGTGTTCAACAGCGCGGATGGCGAGTCAGGGGTAGCGAACAGTCAAACCATCATTGCACGTCCTGTCCGGCCTAGCCTACGGCGTACGGGTTAAACGATGCCGCCGAAGGCTAGGTCCCATTGTGCATGCAAGAAGCAAGACGGGTAAACCAACGCGCGATGTATCGAAAGCTCGTCACTGCGAACCGTCAAACCATCATTGCATGTCCTGTCCGGCCTAGCCTACGGCGTACGGGTTAAACGATGCCGCCGAAGACTAGATCGTGTTGTGCAGGAGCGCGGACGGATGGCGAGTCAGGGGTAGCGAACAGTCAAACCATCATTGCATGTCCTATCCGGCCTAGCCTGCGGCGTACGGGTTAAACGATGCCGCCGAAGGCTAGGTCCCATTGTGCAACAGCGCAAACGAATAGCGAGTCAGGAGCACCGAACAGTCAAACCATCATTGCATGTCCTATCCGGCCTAGCCTGCGGCGTACGGGTTAAACGAAATCTCCAGCCGAACATAGTAACCAAGCGTCCACCTGGGGTAGCAACTCCGATTCGCTAATCGTACAAAGTGGCTCAGAACTATTCGGCAATCACCAAAACGACAACTCAATTTCAACCTGGGAGCACAAGTCCCATTTTCGACAGATAGGCAAAGCCATGAAGTATCGACCATTTGGACAGACGGGAATTCGGGTCAGCGAAATCGGCTTGGGGTGCTGGCAATTCGGTGGCGATTTCGGCCCTGTCGATAACGAAGAAGCTGAAGCGACGATGGAAGCCGCCATTCAAGTCGGCATCAACTTCTTCGATACCGCTAATGTTTATGGAAGTGGTCAAAGCGAATCTTGGATCGGCAACTATTTGAGCAAGTCGCGTGAAACCGTGTTTGTGGCGACCAAATATGGACGCGGACCAGGTATCTATCCCGACGGATATTCTTTAGCCGGTATGCGGCAACAAACTCTCGATGCTATCGAACGCTTGCGAGTGGAACAAATCGATCTACTTCAACTCCACTGCGTGCCAACCGAAATACTGAGGAAAGGTGAAGTCTTTGATTGGTTGCAGACCTTGCAACAAGAAGGGCTCATCGCCCACTTTGGAGCAAGCATTGAGACTGTCGAAGAAGGCCTCATCTGCCTTGAACAACCAGGTCTCACAACATTGCAGGTTATCTTCAACGTTCTGCGTCAAAAACCTGCTCACGAGCTTTTTCCACAAGCTCAGAAAAAGGGCGTCGGTGTCATCGTTCGCTTGCCACTTGCCAGTGGACTGTTAAGCGGAAAATTTACCCCTCAAACACAATTCGCTGAGACCGACCACCGACATTACAATCGCAACGGCGAGTGCTTTAATGTGGGTGAAACCTTTGCTGGACTACCCTTTGAAAAGGGTGTCGAACTCGCAGAAGGTCTCCGGGGTTTTCTACCCGAGGGCTTCTCTATGGTCGACTTGGCTCTACGATGGATACTCGATCATCAAGCGGTTACGACAGTTATCGCTGGTGCCAAACGCGTGGAGCAGGTCATTGCCAATACCAGAGCATCACGCTTGCCACGGCTCACGCCAGAGTTGCACCAACAGTTAGCCCAGTACTATACAGCCCAAGTTCGCGAGCATATTCGAGGCCCCTACTAGAATCGACGCTCATCGACAACGGACGTATTTCGGTTCATAAGGCACATAAGTAATGGCGATTCGCGATACCCTACTTCCTTTCAGCCACAGTAAGACATTGTGGGAAGTCTCCTCCGTTGCTGCCGTGTTCGGACTCTACAGCTTCCTTCCAATCTGGAAAGACCATTCCCCATATGCCGAAGTTGCCGACCTACCGTCAGGCTTACATGCCGCATTGTCGGTAGTTGTCGGTTGGCTTTTAGTATTCCGGACCAACACCGCCTACGCCCGCTGGTGGGAAGCGCGAACATTGTGGGGAGCACTGGTAAATGCCAGCCGTAATGCGTCGGTTAAACTATCTCGTTTGGTCAAGCTCCCCAAAGAGGAGCGGCAACAGGTCAAGATGTTGTTATGTTACTTTCCGTGCGCATTGCGAGATCATTTGCGCAACGAAGGAAACCTTGACGACATGCCTGAAATCAAAGATGAAGCGGACATAAAACATATCCCCAGCATCATCATTGCTCGCTTGTACGAACGCGTCGCCGTGTGGAAATCATCGGGCTGGATCGATGGCGATGAACTGCGTGTTATCGATATGGAACTATCACGTTTTCTCGACATCTGCGGCGCCTGCGAGCGGATCCAACGCACGCCCATTGTCCGTTCTTACCGTTACTTCACACGTCAATGCGTGATGTTGCTTCTGTTGACTTTCCCCTGGGGCATCTCCAACGACTTTGGCTGGTGGACTGTTCCATTGACGATGCTGACTGCCTATTTCATGGTCGGACTCGAAACGGTTGCCGAACATGTAGAGGAACCGTTCGGCCGCGATGAAGACGATCTCGACCTAGACGGTCTGTGCCATACCATCCAAAATAGCGTTCAGCAAATCATCGCTACAGATACCGCTGCGTAAACACTTATACTACAAGTTCGCCCAACTTATACGACAAGTTCGGAAAGGCCCATTATGGATATCATCTACCGCGTTGATCCGCATGCCCCACTCGCGACTCCACAGATTCACTCCGCGGAAGAAGCGCTAAAAAAATTAGCGGACGGCAATGCAAGATTCCATTCGCTTGTGTGCAAAGTCCAAGGAGCAGCTGCGAGTTCCGACAAGCATCCGGAAGTCATTATTCCAGTGACCCCGATTTCGCTGGGCGTCCCCTTTGTTAGTGGCGTGGCTCCATCCCATAACCCCTATGCCTTGATCTTGGGTTGCTCCGATGCTCGTGTCCCACTGGAAAGCGTTCTCGACTGCGCAGCCAACGAAGTCTTTGTGGTCCGCGTCGCCGGCAATGTACTCGGCGTCGAATGTCTGGGAAGCATTGACTATGCTGTGTGCAATCTGAAATCTAGTTTGCGTACGGTGATTGTCATGGGGCATACGGGCTGCGGTGCAGTATCGGCTGCCGTTGATATTTATTTAACTCCCAGCGATTTTCCCGGAATCGCCTTCAGCCACGCTCTGCGTTCTTTGGTCGACCGAATATTGCTAACGGTCCGTGGTGCCGATCGAGCCCTGAAACGGATTGTCGGCGACGATGTGAGTTCACATCCAAACTATCGACAACTCCTGATCGATACTGCGATTTACATGAATGCTGCAGTGACCGCTCATGATTTACAGCGCGAAGTCCGTTCGATCTGTGAAGACATGAACGTTGTCTATAGCGTGTACGATGTCGCTCATGCACAAATCACCGCTTATCCATTCGATCGAGAAGAAGCCCAGCCCCTCGCATTTGCACCTGCTCCACTCAATGCCGAAGACTTCCACTCGGTTGCCAGCACCGTGGTGAGTCGACTGATCAAAGACTAGCGCGGCGTACTGCAAGAAAATTGGCTCAGCGCGGCAGCGAAGTGGACACTAAACTGTTTCTGGCTTCAATTGCACAGCCACGCTTAGTGTCTGCTGTCCTCCACCAATGAACAAACCATTGACGGGGCATACGTCGCGGTAGTCGCGTCCAACCGCTAGGACAACATGTTCATTTTGGACAACTAAGTTATTGGTAGGATCAAAGTCGATCCAACCCAATGGCCCTGCAAACAAACTGACCCAGGCATGACTTGCATCGGCGCCAACCAATTCGGCCTGATTTTCGTCGGAATAAGTGCGGACATAACCGCTTACATAACTCGCCGCGAGTCCCAAACTGCGGAAGCAGGATAATGCGACGTGCGCCAAATCCTGACACACTCCACGTTTCTTTTGAAAAACTTCGGGGACGGTCGTAGTAACGGTGGTTGCCGTTGGATCGTACACAAAATCTTTGTGAATCCGTTCGATCAATTCAAAAGCAGCCGGCAGAATGGGTCTACCTTTGGGAAAACTTCGGACGGCATATTCATAGGCAATGGGAAGCTTGGGAGCAAGCGCCGATGCAAAAGAGAACTGATATCGATGCAAACCATTGCCAGTGATGTCTGCTTTTAATTGATGAACCAGAGAATCCCAAGAAGGGGAGGGCATCTTTAATTCGATCAACGGACGCGACACTTCAACCTCAGCATGGGAACTGATCACCAATTCCCCATGGGGTTCATAAACATCGAAATGGCTCACGAGGTTCGCAAAATAATCGCGACGATGCGTGATCATTTCTGGCTTGGGAGTGATACGCAATCTTCTGCGCAGCAATTTCTGCCCGCCACGATTTCTTGGTGTCAGCCGCAATTGATTCTGCGACAACGCTACCGGTTCGCTGTATCGATATGCGGTGGTGTGCTTGATCTTGTAACGCGTCATGCAACTTACCCCATCGTCCTGGCCGCGCGAGCGTGAACTAAGTACCGAGCATTCAACAAGCCGAAGAACTGAGGCAATTCGTGCGTCATCTCATCCAAACGCTCGATCAACTCCGTGTAGCCTTTATAAGGCGCCGTGCCGCTCAACATGGCAATATCCGCTGTGCGAATGCGATGCTCTAACGACTCGATGAGCCGTTCTTCAGCGGTTGGCAAAGGACTGTTCTCATATCGCGCGAGTTCGGCGACATGCTTGGCGATGGCCTGCATTTGATAAGCCACCGAGCGTGGATTCGTTTCGTCGGTCAGTAACAAATCCAACACGGCCGCTAAAGACCATTGCGCCAGGTAACGCGATCGATAGGTCATTGAACTGTCGGCAACTTCCAAAAACGCTTCCCAAGCCGAGGGACCAGCGTCGGGTTTCTCGCACAAGCCTCGAACCAAACCGATCGTCGATGTACTTCGCTCTAAACGTCGACCGATATCCAGAAATCGCCAACCGAACGTGCGCGTCATGCTCTCGGCGACCATTCCCGAAAATCCACTGAGATCCATGATGAGCCGTCCAAGTACCGTTAGCACCTCACTCGGTTCCAAGGAATCGGTAGGTCTAGACAGAGACAATTGATGATCGAGATGATATAGGATTTGCCAAGAATCCGGCGACAATCGATCGCGCAATTGAGTTGCGATTCGCAATATTTGACCTAACGTTGCCTTCAAACCGCCTGATTGATTCGGATCGAGCAACGTATTGGCCAGAGCATCTTCATAGTTACCGAGCCGCTCGCGAATCCCTTCGACCACATAACCGGGTTCGATCAACCCATGATCGGCCAATTGTCGCAGCAATAACGGGAACTCAACCAATTCCCACTGATCTTCTTCACCCGCCATGCGCGTGTAGACGGTCCGCAGTAATCGAGCCGATTGCTCAACACGCTCACAATATCGACCAAGCCACAAGAAGTTATCCGCCACACGCGAAGGCAACTCGGGACCAATACGGCGAAGAGTGATCGGTGCACCGGGCTGATGCAACAACGTGACCGGCTTCACCGGCTCATCAGCCAACACCCACACATCTTTGCTGCTGCTACCAACCAACACATCGTATTCCAACATTTGCGAGTCATTAGCAACACGAGCTAGACCACCTGGAAGAACATGGTAGTTCTCTCCATCGCCGACTAGATAGACTCGCAATGCACCCCGCATTGGTACCAACCGATTGTCTTGCCATGCCGGAACGGTACAACGATTGACTTGCTCTTGTCCGATGTAAGAGGTCGGGTTTCGACGCAGTTGTTCAACAACATTGGTCCCCGTCAAGCCTTTGCCATGCAAATCGGAAACCGCTTTTTGACGAGACACTCGATATGCCGAAGCGACCACCAAATTGCGCCAATGCTCGCTGACATACTTCAGTTCTTTTTCTTCGCCGCACCACCACGTTGCGACGGAGGGTAGCTTCAACTCTTGTCCCAACATCAGCTCGCATAACGGCCCAAGAAAAGCCATCATGGCAGACGATTCAACGACCGAACTCCCCAGTGCGTTCGCAATCAGCACGTTGCCACTGCGAACCGCAGTCAGCAAGCCGGCAACACCTAACCCCGCATCGCTTTGCAACTCTAGTGGATCAGCATATTGATCGCTCAAACGCCGCATAATGACATCAACTGGCGCCAAACCACCAAGCGTCTTCAATAGCACTTTGCCATTGCGCACCGACAGGTCACCGCTTTCAGCCAATGTATAACCGAGGTAACGCGCAAGATAAGCGTCTTCGAAATATCCTGGCGTTGCCGGCCCTTGGCTCAATAAGACAGTACGTGGATTATCTTTGTTTTGTGGTGCAAGCTGCTGTAGCAACTCGCGGACCTTGATGAAAAACGGCGCGAGACGCTCTACTTGGCAATCGTGAAAAATTCGTGGATAGGTACGTGAGAGAACCAAACGATTTTCCAACGCATAGCCAAAACCCAGCGGCGCATCAGTTCGATCGGCAACGACCCACCATTGTCCATCTGGGGAACGAGCCAAGTCGGCAGTGTAAAAATGTAAAAAGCACTTATTGGGTAACTTCTGACCGTGGAAGTCGCGTCGAAATGCGGGATGCGAAAAAAGAAAGTCGGCGGGCACTTCACCCGATTTGACCAACCGCTGCGGACCATAGATGTCTTGCAAAACACGATTCAACAACCGCGCTCGTTGTTGCAGACCTTCCGAAATAATTTTCCATTGAGCCGAATCGATGATCCACGGAATCGCATCCAGTTTCCATGGACGCGGTTCGCTCTCCGAATCGCTATAGGGACGGTAAATCAAACCAGCATCGCGAACCAAACGTCGCGTCCTTTGCCAGCGTTTTTCGATACGAGTTGGCCCCAGCGATTGCAAACGCTGAATGAATGTTTGCCAAGCGGGACGGACAGTTCCGTCGGGGCCACGCAGTTCGTCCAAGACACCTGGTGGTGGATGATAGTCGGCCAACATCGATGGCGCAGAACCTGATTCTAAATCAACGATGTTGGTTTTGCCCATCAATACATCCCTGCCGACCGATACAAGCCCTACATCCGCTACATAGCGTCGGCGTCATTAGATAGAGTTCACACAATGAAATCTACACTACAACGCTGGGTGTGGCCCAATTTCTCTTCCCTGCACGTATCCAAATCGTACAAATCCGTTGCGGAAGCAGCAGCCGTAACGGTCTTACGACGCGCCCAACCGCGTCCCGCCCAAGTTGGCTCTCGACTACTCCCGAGTTGGCTCGTCAGGAGAAGCTTCGCCGGCATCAACATCTTCATGGCTGGGCTGGTCTTGCGCTGCATCCGGATGCACGTCGTAACCTTTGATTTCGACGACCTCATCCTCGGCAAATTCTTCGTCGTCGAATTCTCCATCATCGAATTCGGCATCTTCAAATTCGTCGGCGAACTCTTCGTCCAGATAATCTTCGCGATCGGCAATGTTCGCATTCCGCATCGCCAATTCATTGGGATCGATCGGATTGCCATCATCATCGAAGGCATAGACTTGCACTTGAGACATATCCGGCGCGCCCTCTTCGCGAGTGCGTTTCGGGCCATCTTCCAAACTTTGGCGTTTCTGGAAATAGACTTTGATTGGAACTTCGCCGAAGGGTAGATAATCTCGCAAGATGCCCATCAAATAGCGGCGATAGCTCGGAGAAAAGCCTTCCGGCATATTGCACATCGCCACAATAGTCGGAGGTGGCGCAGTGATTTGTGTCGCATAATAAATGCGCGGCCGCTTGTTGCTATACAACGGTGGTTCATGCTTCTTGATCGCAGCTTGAACTAAGCGATTCAAACTGGCCGTAGTTACCCGCGTTTGAGCTTGCTTGTAGAGCATCTGCGCGTGGTTCAAAAGCGACTTCACGTTCTTGCCGGACTGCCCCGTCACAAAAGCAATTGGCGCATAGCTCATCTTGGGAAAATTCTGTCGCAGATATCTTACCCAACGATCCGTTGGCATTTGATCTTTCAACAAATCCCACTTGTTCACAACGAAGATACAAGGTTTGTAATTGTCTTCGATATATTGCGAAAGTTGTTTGTCAACTTTCGAAATGCCTTGCGAACAATCGAGGAAGTGCAACACCACATCGGCGCGACGAATACTTCGCTGAGCTCGATGCGTACCATAAAAATCGATATCCGTTCGCACACTCTTCTGGCGGCGCAAACCAGGTGTATCAATGGCGATAAAGGTTTGGCCATCCAACTCGAAATGTACGTCCACACTATCGCGCGTTGTTCCAGGCACTTCACTCACGATGCAGCGTTCGGCCCGTGCCAAGGTATTCACGAATGTGCTCTTGCCCACATTGCGACGTCCGACAATCGCAATCTTCATCTTCGCCGCTTCTGGCGAATGATCCACATCGGGCAAACGTTCCAAAATCGAATCCAGCAATTCCTCTTTGTGTCGATTCTGCAAGACGCTCACGCGCAACAACCAGCCGCGACCTAACTTGTGAAACTCTTCCGCTTCAATGTCGAGTCCAGGATGGTCGGTCTTGTTCGCAATCAACAACACTGGCTTGTCGACTTTGCGCAAGCGTTCGGCTACCACTTGATCCAAACCAATCATGCCCGCCCGAGTGTCTACCACAAAGAGCAAGAGGTCAGCTTCTTCAATGCCGGCTTCGATCTGTCGTTCCACTTCGGAAGTAAGATTGTCGACATCTTGGATTCCCATCCCACCTGTGTCGACGAGTTCAAAGAAGCGACCGTTGTGTTCAATCAACGTCATCAAACGATCGCGCGTCACGCCAGCCATATCGTCGACGATGGCCAATCGACGACCCGCTAACCAATTAAAAATACTTGACTTGCCGACGTTGGGGCGTCCAACAATCGCTACCTTAGATACCGCCATTATCGCTTCGCTGCCGTTGTTGAGATGTTCGCTGGATTAACTCGCCGCGCACAAACCTACACAGCGAACGATTCGAAACAAAATACTACTCGAAAGACTCCCAATTCGGGAGGGCCTTCTCCAAAAACCCCCTCGTTTTGGCTGTTTTCGACACGTTTCCCGAGCTCTTATCGAGCAACTGAGCTCCAAAATTGGTAAACTTCCGATTTCCCGCAGTTTTTGGCCGATTTCGCGCCCAGTTTGGTCCACCTTTATGACACGTTCCCCGCAGCCCAATCCCTCAACCCCAATTGCTGTCAGCGCGCGATCCGCAACCAGCGATTCGCACGAGGTTGCAGCGGGTAGCTTGCGGCAATTGCTCGAGATGTACCAACGGAGCGGCTTGCGTTGGTACCTGATGCCCGATGGGACGAGGCTCAATGTGCGCGATTTGCTGCAACGCTTTGATTCGAGTTCGACAACTGCAACCGCTCCACCTGCCGCACATGTTGAAATGGCAAACGCTGCAAAGACCAATGAGTCTTCTACTGCTGCCGTTGCGACGTCTTCCGAGGCAGAACGAAAACCAGAGCCAACTCCCCAACCAAAACCGGCGTCCGGTGATCGTCCCACGTTTGTACCTCCGACAAGCAAAGAGAATAAACCTGTTGTGCTGGCCCCAGCTCCACAATTTGCCAACTGGCAGTTGCCTGTGTTGACGTTGGATCAGCGAGAGCAGAACTTTGCCGATTTGAAAAAGCGTGTGGCTGCTTGTACGAAATGTCGCGAATTGGTGACGTACAGGACGCAAACTGTTTTTGGGGATGGAACATTACAACCCAAGGTATGTTTTTTTGGCGAAGCACCTGGTGCGGATGAAGACAAACAAGGTATCCCGTTTGTGGGTAAAGCGGGCCAGTTGCTGGACAAGATCATCGAAGCGACTACGTTAAAGCGTCCCGATGATGTCTATATTCTCAATTCGTTGCGTTGTCGTCCACCGAGCAATCGAACGCCTACGCCTGAAGAAGTTGAGAACTGTCGTCCCTTCTTTGAATTGCAATTAGAAGTTTTGCAACCGAAGTACATTGTTTGCTTAGGTGCGGTTGCTGTGCGTGCCATCTTGCAACGCAGCGAGTCAGTGGGCATGTTGCGAGGCAAATTTCACGCCTTCCGCGGCGCAAAAGTATTGGTCACCTACCATCCAGCGTATTTGTTGCGCAACCCTGATGCGAAAAAACTCGTGTGGGAAGATATGCAACTTTTGATGGCCGACATGGGCTTGAAAAGAAAAAGCTAACTTCCCTAAATCTATGTGGTCTCCAACTGCATGGGGAAGGGAACCACGAAAATCACGAAAGCCGCGAAATAGGAACAAAGCGGCAGTCGATCATGATTCCAGCAAGACGCTATTTGTCGCAGATCGTTTAGCCGGTGGCGATGTGGCTAGAGGGGTGAGGAGTGAGGGGTGAGACTTGAGGAAAGCGCGGGGGCGAGATCGTTTAGCCCGTAGCCGAAGGCTAGGCGTACTACCGGTTGACTCTCAGACGCGTTGGACCAACACTTTTGACTCTCGTATTTTCGAACACGTACAACTGTACGTGTGGAATGGAAATCAGCTCAACTCATTGCGGTTCGGTCTCTTCCTCTTTCGCGTTTTTCGCCCTTTTAGCGGTTCCATAAGCCGACGCGTCAAACGGTACAACCATCGAAGCGCGGCGAATTACGATCACGAATTACGAAGTACGAAGTAAGAGCTACGACCCAACCGACCGAACATCGCTCCTGCTTTCCTCAAGCCTCACACCTCACCCCTCCAGCCTGCTCTACGGTCTTCTTTGGAACAGCGAATCGCGAGGGCTGGTGTTGTTGATGTTCGCTCCATTAGGTGGCGAAGCGACGGGGGCAATTCCCCCACCCTGCAAGTCGAGCTGGAATTGCTCCAATTGCATATCGATGATCTCCATCGTCTTCAAGCGGAAACTCGCATCGCGGATCGACAACTTAGCCGGTGGTTCATTCTGCGGAGTTCGTTGAAGTACAGCCGCTTGGCGCGGCGAACCGATGATTCGCACAATGTCCTTCACCGCTTGATATCCTAACTTGGTCGCAGTTCCCGCAAACACTTCCGTCGGTGTTCGCCCTTCAAACACCACATTCGTATCAGCTTCCAAGTCCCACGATCCTAGATTCTGCGTCCCCTGCGAACTTATCACCGAAGCACTTGGAACTTGTGTCGCTTCATAGACTCGCAATTGCTCGCAACTCAACAACATTTGTCCTGGAGTGAGTTGTTGCAATTGGGCGACGTCAATCGCATCATCCCAGTTAGCGATTGGCCCCATGCCAACTTCGATCTGGCGTTTGAAGATGAACTCCATTCGATCTAAGAAGCCTTCCAGTTCACCCGCGAAGGTCAAATGCAAACAAGATAATTCGCTCGGCCGCTGCGAAGCCAAACTGCCGGTTGGAACTCCTAACCGAGTGCTGCTGGGACGGCGCGAACGAATGGAACCGGGCCCCTGACCTACCATACGTTGAGTCGTTAAATCAATCGATAGATTCGGAACAGCCAGTTGTTCAAGCGAAAGTCGCGTACCATAGACATCGGTTTGTGCCGCCGTGATCTCGACTTGATGAATGAGATTCACCGTTTGAATTTCTAGTTTGCTGCCCGCCCGTGGCTGGTCGATCGGTTGGTTCAAAGCCACCTCCAACATCTCGGATTTGCCATCCAGATGCCACACCGTATTGGCGTTGGTTTGCACTCGTCCGAAAAAGTCCACGCCGCCATCCATGCGAGCCACACGTCCATCAAACATCATTCTTCCACGCCAACTGCAACGTGGTGCATCAATCCAGCGCATATTCGAAGGAGCTGTTGCGGGGTTGGCACTGCCGGGTTTTTGAAGGGCATCAATGGGTACACCAAACGACCCAGGTTCATCAATCCACACTAAATGTTTCTGCTGATCGATTCGAACCACAGGCCCTTCAAGCCATCCTTGTCCGACAAAAATACGCGCTGGCTTGCCAGCGATCACCGCATTGGCCACATTGCCGGTGGTCGTACTTAGACGAAGCTGATCACCTTCGATGGTCAATGGTAATGGATTAGCAGGATCGATCGCTTCTCGACGCAGAGTAACACCACCTTGGATCGTCAAATCATCGATCAACATCTCCTTATGGGTGCGGAATAAACGACCATGCAAACGGTGACCTGTCACTTCAACGGGCGGACCAGCGGTTTGATTCTCTTGCGGGGCTAATCCGCGAATGACTGGGTTATTAACCGCACCACCGCCGTTTGGAGGCCCAACCCATGTCTGGGCTGTTTGACCATTTGGCGTGTTTAACGATAATCCGCCTTCACCTCCAACGCCCGGCGCCGGGGTCGGTGGCGGATCTGTCACATACGCAAACCACAGTGCCATTTCCGCAAACTTGCCAACCAATTGAGGTGAGTTAATCGATACGTTACCAACGGCTTCCATGCGATCCGGAACCCATTTCGACAACAGGCCTGATTGAGGAGCTGTTGCCCCACCTTCGATCAATGGTCGCAGCCAAACATCCATCATAGAGGCTTCGAAACGCCCTTGATCTTTATTGCGAACAATCACGTTCCCTTTCAGATAGACGCGTGAGTCTTGTCCATCGGGAACCATTTGCAGACTTTTGTTCCAACCTAACTCCCAATTGCCGTGATCGGGATCACTGAAGACCGCATTGCCAGGTCCACTTGCAGCCAACCATCCCAGATGCGCCGAATTCCCATCAAAACGATAACCGAGTTCGGGTGCCCAAAACTCCATATCCATATGCTTGAGATAACTTGGCTCGGAATGTTGAGGTTCCGCAGGTAGCCGGTTGATCCAGCTGATCTGTTGTTTGATCAAGTCGACCGAGAGCCAGCGTCCAACACCACGTGTTCCCAACGTTGGTATCTCGAAGGTCACATAACGATCCTGCGGTGTCATGTTGATCGAGGCACCTTGAGCTTCTAGTTTCTTGAGCAACAATGGTCCCATCGCAACCGGTTGTCCCGGTACAAAACCTGATGGTCGTGGTGCCGCGTTGTTTGTTTCATCTTCGCGATCGACATATATCCGCAACTGCGCACATTCAAAACGATCCGTTGGCAAACCATCCACTTGGTGCGCGATTTTGACATCGCCTTCCAATTGCGCTTTGGACTCATTGAAATCAAAAGTAAACGCGCCCGAACATTTGATTTGAACGAATGCATTGCGTTCGAGAATGGGGGTTTGCCCGAAGGGAATCGATACGTTTTTAGAAATAGTTTCCCCAAATAGCCCTCCCTTGGGCACTTCAGCGTAAACCTCATCCACATAGACCAGCGTTAATTTATCCAAACCATCCCAGGAGGAATTCCCGGTTGAATCACTGGATAAAAGGCGTTTCTTCAGGTTGATGGTCAAGTCGCGACCGCGAGCAAAACTGCGGCCCAACCGAATGTCGACGTTTTCACTGGTCGAGATCTTCAAATGCTCGATGCGGACCGACTCGGTTGTGATATCCAATGAATCGCTCTGGTCTGAGCTTCTGCCTGGAGAGTAAATGCGAATCTTGCCCATCAATTGGCCATCATCCAAAGGTGGAGTTTGGCCACTGAAAATGTCGATCTCGTCGCGAAAATGAATAATGGCTCCGTCTGGAGCATCTATCAAAATCGGCCGATCGTCACCTGCATTGCCCTTAGCATGATCATCTGAGGGAAGCAAAATCGTTAGTGGATGCAATCGCCAGCGTTTATCCCCAACGCGTTCCCATGTCTTGAAAAGTAAAATACCTTGCTCGGTCTCGAGGACCTTTGGACCTTTTCGTTGCCACGAGTCCTTTTCGAAAATCTCATTCCACCAGTACGCATAATCGGTTGGCGAGCTGCTGACAGTGATGACCGTGGCATCTTCTCCTTCGGGCTCAATCAATGGGACCGCTGTAAATTGGTAGATCAGAGCAGCAGCACTGACCAGGACGAGCATTCGCCCGTAATCCCAGATCATTGTGCTCATACCCTACTCCTTACCCAAGTTACTCAAAACGGTTATCTGCTATGAATGAAACTCGCCCGATGAAAAATCCCGATCGTTATTGTGGAATGCGTTGCCCTATACGTTTTGTCCTTGCGATTGGTTGCTATGTCTCTGCCACATTTTGTTCTGTTGCTTCGTTGAGAAGCCAAAAACGAATAAACGATTCAGTGAAATCAATTAGTTCGAACTTATGGGCGGCAGAGGCGTAGGAACAAAATCGTCCCATCGCGACTTAGCACGCAGCAAACGTTCGATCAATTCGCGAACGGCTCCATTACCACCTGAGGCTTGCGTGATCCAACGAGCCGTTTGCCGAACTTCCATCGCCGCATCAGCCACCGTCACTGGCAATCCCACTTCGTAAAGTACGGGCAGGTCGGGTAAGTCATCGCCGATATAGCAGATTTGCTCAGGGCGATATCCGTATTGCTGCATGATGTCCAGCATGGCCTTTCGTTTGTCGGATTGTCCCTGACGCACGATTTCGATATTCAATTCGGCTGCACGCATGTTGACGATTTGTGAATTGCGGGCCGTGATCAAACCGAATCGGTAACCGGCTTGTTGCCAGAGCTTAATGCCCAAACCATCGCGAACATGAAATTGCTTCGTCTCGACGCCATGGTTGTCCACGACGATGCGACCATCGGTCAGCACACCATCGACGTCGCTCAAAATCACTTCAATGGGCCGAGCTAGTTGCTGATCACTAACAGTCACTGTCACACTCCTTTTCGCCCGCCGAATTCGATTCACTTTCACAACGATGGAGTTTCAGAATGCGAGGTGGCGGCTCTGGCTCTGCCGACTGTTTATCATCCGTAATCAGCCCCACCATGTCCGTAATATCGATGATGCCACAGGGCCGATTCTCTGCGTCGACAACAGGCAACTCACTAATCTTGTAACGTGCCAACAACTGCAAAGCATCATTGAGCATTTGCGTTCGTTGCACCGTCAAAAATTTCTTGGTCATCACATCGGCAACGGGTCCATCCAAAATCGCCTCACGGCGTTGTTCGAGCATCTTGGCCAAATCACTATCGGTAAAGATCCCGCAAATACGACCCTCATGATCCGTCAACATGATCGCGCCGGTGCGACGTCCGGGACGACTGGCAGTAACCAATATTTCACGCACTGTTTGGTTGCTAACGGCAACACGACATTGGGCCAAAGGACGCATGGCCTCTTCGGTTCGCATCAACATGCGTCCGAGATTGCCACCTGGATGATACTTAGCAAAATCTTCCGCAGCGAAACCGCGCATGCGACTGACCAATAACGCCAAAGCATCCCCCATCGCCATCATCGCGGCAGTGCTCGAACTGGGTGCCAATTTGAGACTGCAGGCCTCGCGAATTTCGCCTAACTCCAACACATGATCCGCTTGTCGCCCTAAAGTGCTGGTTCGCGATTTGGTAATCGCCATCAACGAAGCGCTTTGCCGACGCAAACTTGGAAGCACACGAACCAACTCTTCAGTTTCGCCGCTGTAAGACAACACCAACATTACGTCGCGAGCTGTTACCATCCCCAAATCGCCATGAATGGCTTCAGCCGGATGCAAGAAATGACTGCAGGTGCCTGTCGATGCAAAAGTCGCCGACAGCTTCCGGCCCACTAAGCCAGCCTTTCCGATCCCGCACACGATCACACTGCCATCGCACTGCAAAATTTGTTGTACGGCTGCCAGAAACTGAGCATCTAGACGTTCGATCAACGAACTAATCGCCTCTGCCTCGCGGCGCAAGACTTCCGCCGCAAACGCGAGTTGTTCCTGCGAAGATATGGACGAAGCCCCCGCCAATTGGCTTGCAGCATAACGTGCCATGTTCGATCATCCTTGATCTCATCAGCGATTCAGTCCGTCCGAACCACTTAGTATTTGCTATCAAATAAATCTACGGTCGAGGTGAACGGTTCCACCGATTCACACTTTCGTATCCTGTATCCTATCCGAACCCAAAGGCTTTAGCCTATAGCGATTTGCTCGTCGAAGCGTTTTGAGACAGGCCCGGCTAGACACCTTTCCCAAAGACGCAAACCTGAACCGCATAACAACTTACGACCGCCGTTGATTCCCAAACGAAATGAGCCTAGCCAGGTTATTTCATATTTTTCACGTTATCGAGTCGATTTTTCCAAACGGTGCCTTTAGGAGAATGCGTCAGCAGGATCACTTCGACGGCTTGCTTGGCATCGTCGAATTTCTTCAACCAAACCAGACACAAGGCGGAGCGATATCGCGCACGGAGCCAATCATCACTCCCGTTTTTGGACCCAGCGGCTAACTTTCGATAAATACCGAGAGCTTGCTCGAGCTCATCGCTATCCCCAGTTTCGAGCAGAGCCGCTTTGGCGCGTTGCCACACGGCGACTCGTGGTTGGCTTTTGATCCTTTGTTCGATCTGCCCCATGTACTGTTGGCGATTGAGTCCGAAGGGATTGAAACGCCATTGCAAAAGATCGAGCTGATCGGGTGGGAGCGATTTCCAAGTAGGTTGAACAGACGCGTCGGCTAACAGACTAGAGATTTCCTCCATCGCTTCACGGGAAGAGAAACGGTCCGGTGGACTCAGCCATTCGATTTGTTCCAACAAGACACCACTGGCACAGAAGAGTGAAACCGAAGGTGCCAAGCCTTTCATCTCAATGTTATCCACAGCAGATTCTTCTGAAGCGGCGTTGTTGGGCGGCTGCAACAATGCGGCCAGTGGTGTTATGGTCTTGGCAGTTAACACATGATTGGTGTCCATTTCTTTTTTCGCTTGGTTCACCGTTTCCCACGCTAACTTCCAACTGTATCCCGCTTCATCATTTTGAAGAATGGTTTTGCTCCATTCGGTACGCACTTTATTTAGGTTAGGGTCGTCATCTAATTGAAGGGCGACGCTTTCGGGCGATAAATCGTGCATCACTATTTGAATCGTGGCACTTAAATTTCTCAGCGGGTTATTGGCAGCTTCTGGTGACAAAGCGGCAGCCCAGTCGCTCCAAGCTGCGATATACTTTTTGGCTTGTTCCAAAACACGTGGATCATTCTCAGGATATTGCCAATAGATCCCGCGCATTTCGAGCTCAACGATGAGCCAAGCTAACTCATTGGCAAATAGGACATGCTCTACATGTGGGCGCAGCTTATCGGCAGCAGTCAGCCATATTCGCCGCAGATTGGCACTTTGCGCGAACTGCAGAGCGGCTTGGAAACTGGCTGGATCTTCCGGAAAAATCTTCAATTGTTCGACAAACAGTTCATCGAGTTTGCTCCATAGTTCTTGACTATTGGGCGTGCCACGCACTGCTTGTGTGACGCAATAAATCGCCATCAAGTGGGCAGCTGATGCATCTTTCTCGGCTGGGAAATCGATTGCGGCTTGTCGAAATAGATCACCCGCCCCCTCCCAGTTCTTCGTTTTCTGTTTAATAGCAGCAGCCTGCAATGTGAATTGAAGTGCGACGTCATGAACTTGATCGCGTTTTAGTAGCGCTGCCTGTTGAAGTAGTTTTCCAATTGCCTCATCCACTCGGTTGGCTGCGAGCAGTTGTCGTACTTCGATACGAACCAGTTCGGTAGCTTCATTGCTATTGCGCATGTCGGGGGTTGTTTTCGACGACGTGACCGATAGTAACAATGCTTCCGCGCGTCGCTGCCAATAACCACCAAAACGTTTCCCTATCGCATCGCGGGCTTCGAGCAATTGAGTCATCGCTTGTTGCTTTTGGCTGCCACCGTTGGAGTCTTTCGGTAAATCGAACAGAGCCAATCTCAACTGTGCCATTGCGAACTCGGGCGTTGCGTCGAGCGACTGAAAGTCTTGCAGTGTTTTCTCGGCTAAAGCGCGATCATCGCCTTGCAAGGCAGTCTGTACCAACAAATCGAGAGCCCGCAAACGAACTCGACTGTCGTTGGATTGCAATAATGTTTGAGAGCGTTCTAAGGTTTCCGCTCGATTTCCTTGCAGCCACTTCGAAACGGTTATGGCTAAATCCAATTTGGAACGGCCGCTCCAATCGGCAGCGACTTTTCCGGCAGCTTCGATTGCGGACCGTTCCATTTCTGTTCCAGCTGCGATGGCGTCGGCGGATTGCAGCGGATAAGCCTGCCCGCGAAGAGCCAGAGCTTCACATCGCAATAAGGCTGTTTCGGTTGATAATTCTTGCAATTCGCGGATTTGTTTACGCGCCTGAGCGGTGGTCGAGGTCGAAGTGCTAACAACCATTTCGGCGATCGACTTTTGCAACAACTCTCCCCCACGATCCAGATCGCGAATCGATTGCAGAGCTTTCTCGCGAGACTCGTTATCCAATGGATTAGCCAAGTAACGAGCCATGGCGCCTTGGGCGCGGAGATGTGTGGCATGCAGATATTGCCAACGGATCCACAACCCTCTCAAAGGCGGTGGCGAAACATTCGTGATCTCTTGATGAATCGCTTCGATTTGCTCCCAATTCTCTGCTACCTTTTTCAAATCGGGCGGGGAGCGATCTTCGACATCCAGAGCTTCGCTGGCCAAACCTCGAATCAACCAACATTGCCAACGAATACGTTCATCGCTATTCGTGGGTAACACAGCAACCTGTGCACGACAGGCATCGTTAGCGATCGAGTACAGACTATTGCGCCACAATGCCTCAAGCACTGTTTCTGCTGCCGGCCCATCAGGAATAACTGGGGGAGGAATAGGTGGTGATTGTGCCGCAGCCTGATGGACAGCCCCACCTAAACAGCAAGCCAATATACCGCATGAGAATAGTCGCCATACTATTCTGCGAATCACATGTTTAAGACGATTTGTCTCGCTCAGGTGGAATGGGCTTACCATGCGGATCCACTTCCTGGGATGGTCCATGTTCGAAAAGTTGTTTGCGAATCTGGCTGCCCGTAAAATGTTCCAAACGTTCGGCAGGCGGATGCAGTTGCTCGTTGGTCAAACCAACTTCACTGGCAAAATAATTTTCCCATAGTCGATGCGATCTGACTAGATCCTGAGCCGCCATCCGCCCTTTCTCGGTCAACTTCCAGTCACTTTTTTCGACGCGAACGTAATTTCTTATCCCTAACAACCAGCGGTAGAACCAAAGATTGCGGCGAGGGAGAAGCAATTGCTTGGACAAGCTCTCTGCTGTCGCGCCCGCTTCTCCTCGTTCTTCCTGACGATAAAGCAACGCTAAAATGTCTTCGCCAGTGACACGAACACCCCACAACCATTTCTTGCCGACTGACGATAATAGGCCCGTTTTGGGTGCGAATAGTATCGTGAGTATCAGCAACGCTCCCGCTGCAATGGTCATCCCACCAGCCGTGCTAACACTCGAGTATCCCCAAAGCCTCGGCACGGTGATCGCACCGAAATGGCCAGCTATGGTCGCAACGATCCCCAGAACAACACTGACAACCAACATCCTGGAAAGTCGTTCGGTTAGCAAAGCGGCAGCGGCAGGTGGGACGATCAACATGGCAACAACTAAGATGTTGCCAACACTTTCAAAGGAAGCCACTGCGGTCATTGCCACCAATGCGGCCAACAGATAATGCATCACTTTGGATGAAATGCCAAGAGAATCCGCTAGGGCGGGATCGAATGAGGTGATCTTAAGTTGGCGATAACAGGTGACGACAAACACGACATTAACGACCAAAACAAAGGCCATGGTGAGTACTGCTCTTGGTATCTCCCAACTCCCTATTCGATATCGATCTAAAGGAGTCAGTTCGATGGAACCATACAAGACGCAACCAGGATCCAAATCGACGGTATCCGCACTCCGTACAATCATCACCAAACCAAGAGCAAATAGCCCCGTAAAGACGACCCCAATCGCGGCTCCTTCATCGACTTTCCCGATCTGTTTTGTCCATTGAGTTAACCAACTGGTAAGCACACCGACCACGATGGCCCCGATAAACATCAGCGAGCTTTGACGACTGCCGGTCAACAAGAACGCAGCTGCCAAGCCGGGCAAAACCGCATGCGAAATGGCGTCCCCCAGCATACTCATCCGTCGCAACACTAAGAAGGAACCGAGGAGTGAGGCTGAAGCGGCGCAGAGAATGCCCGCCAAAATAATCCAACCATCGAGTTCCCAATAAAATTGAAATGGAGGCAAAGACTCGTTCATCGTTTGCCTCCTTCAGACGGCACGCTTTCTAACGGATGTGGGCTGGGCGGAACTTTGCCATTCCATTCTTTATCAAGCATCACCTTCAGCGATTCCATGATCTCTGGATCGAGCGCATGTTCGGTGTCATCTGCCGATCGGTCGACTCGCAGCGGATCAACGTCCGCGTACTTCATCAAATAGAGTTCCCACAAACGATGGTCATAGGTTAAGCGAGCCGCTTCCTTAAAGCCGCTGGCCGTAAATCTCGCTCGCCCCTCATCGTGAAACAACATCAAGCCTTGAAGCTGCAGACGATACAGAGCTCGCATCATGTGACCATGTGACCATTGTCGATGTTTTTCAATCACTTCAATGGAGATCGAAACATCCGTCGGCCCCAATTTGCCGGCCTTGTCTTGCTCTCGTTCCAATTCGACCAACTCATACATATCTCGCAACAAATGCTCGCGATCATAACTTTGTCGCAATCGCCAATGCCTTCTCCAACTCCAGTAGATACCGCGCACATTACCAAAGAAGAGACTGACCAAGAAAGTTGCCACAGCGATCAACACAATAGCGGCACCTGAGGGAACACGCGGGGCGAGCGCTGATATGGTGGCTCCGACAAGACAACTAAACGTGGCTAGGGCAGCAGAAAGCGGCAACATTTTCGGTAGTTGATGAGTCCAAAAACGGGACGCCGCCGCTGGCACAACCAACAAAGCGATAATCATGATCAAACCGACAGCTTGTAACCCGACAATCGTGATGGCGACCACCAGCGACATCAACAAGCCATCGAGCCAAAACACGGGCCAACCTTGTGAGGCCGCATAACCTTCGTCAAAACAAAGAAGCTGCATCGGACGATAAAGGAGGAGGGCAACCAGCAGCACACAACCCGTGACGCTCGCGATTAAAACGGCATCTTCGGCAACCATGGACGCCGTCTTGCCATAGATAAAGCCTTCCAAGCCTGCCGCATGTCCTTCAGGTATCTGTTGAATGAGCGTTAACAACAGGATGCCGAGGCCAAAGAAAATGCTCAACACAATCCCCAAAGCAGCATCTTCTTTGATGCGTCGAAATTGACGAAGCCCTAAAATCGCTAAGCCGCCAAGCAGTCCCGTTGTGGCCGCTCCGCTTAACAACAATGGCATCGATTTACCCGAACCACCGCTGGCAACTCCGATCAAAAATGCAATACACACGCCAGGCAATGTCGCGTGACTAATGGCATCCCCCAACAAAGCTCGTTTTCGAAGCAGCAAGAAAACACCAATCACCCCCGAGGCGGCACCCAGCAAGCCGGTTCCCAACATCACCATTCGAGTGTTGTAGTCTTGCAATGTGATCACGCGGATCACTTGCAACAACAATTCGTTCCAGCTCATCACGGTGCTTCCCGATTTCGAATGGCTTCGGAGACTTGTTCTAAAATCGTGAGCTTACCTCCATACGTCTTCTGAAGATTCTCTCGATGAAAGGTTGTCTCCATGGGACCAGCCGCCACCACTCGCATGTTGAGCAGAACCAAGTAATCAAAATAATCTGGTACGGTATGCAAGTCGTGATGAACGACAATGATTGTCTTTCCCGCTTGCTGCAGCGATCGCATGATGTGCACCAAAGCTTGCTCCGTCGAAGCATCTACCGCAGCAAAAGGTTCATCGAGCAAAAACAAATCTGCCGGCTGAATTAAAGCTCGGGCAAGAAACGTGCGTTGCTGCTGGCCGCCGGAGAGTTGACTGATTTGCCGCTGTGCGAACTCGGCCATTCCGACGCGATCTAACGCCTCCATCGCTTGTTGTTGATGCTGCCTCGTGATTCGCCCGAACCAGCCGATTCGCCCATAAAAGCCCATCAAAACAACATCTAACACGCTTGCCGGGAAATCCCAATCGACGCTTTCACGCTGTGGCACATAGGCCACGCGATCGCGAACCTCCGCATACGGCTTACCAAATATTCGAACGGTTCCCGACAGCAACGGAATAAGGCCCATGATGGCTTTCAACATGGTACTTTTACCAGCGCCGTTAGGCCCAACCAGCCCCACCAATTTCCCCGTCGGAATGTCAAGATTCACTTCCCATAAAACCGGCTTGCGATGGTAGGCAATCGTTACCTCGCGCATGCTCAATGGAAGTGAGTGAAGCTGACTGTTATCTGAGTTAATCACTGCTCTGTATGCTCCGACAATTGACCCTTCCAACCACGTGGAGGAACATCACCTCCCAAAGCGCGAGCGACCGTAGTAAAGTTATGGTCCAACATTCCGATATAGGTACCTTCGTATGTGCCTGTGCTTCCCAAGGCATCAGAAAACAATTCGCCGCCGATCTTCACCTGATGCCCGCGAGCCTTAGCTCCTTGAACCACGGCATCGATGGTATCGCGCGGCACGCTGGACTCGATGAATACCGCCGGCAGCTTTCGATCCACAATCAAATCGACGATTTCATTGACTCGTTGCAAGCCCGCTTCGGACTCGGTCGAAATCCCCTGAATCGCTTGGATCGTCAGTCCATACGCTCTTCCAAAATATTGAAACGCATCGTGGGACGTGATCAAGATACGTTGTGATTCGGGAATGCTTGCCACAGCGTTTTGACCATATTCATGAAGGCCCGCTAACTCAGCCACTAATTCATCCTCGCGTCCTTGCACTTTGGCCGCTAACTCGGGATAGGCAAGGCAAATGGCGTCGCTCATTCGTTGCGTAGCACTGCGCCACAGCGTTACATCCATCCACACATGCGGATCGGGATGATGGTCTTCACCACCAAAGAGAACATCGTGCGGAATGTCATCGCATACGGCATACACGCGTTCGACTTCTCCCAATCGATTCAACACCGATTGCATTTTTCCTTCGAGCATCAAACCGTTGTACAACACAACATCTGCCCGAATTAACTGCACTAAGTCGTCGCGAGTTGGTTTGTAAAGATGAGGATCGACTCCATCACCCATCAATTGAACGACTTGGAATTCATCGCCGATCAATCGCCGTGCGATATCGGCGATCATGCCGGTGGTCGCGACTAGTATTTTCGTGCCATCCTTGCTGGGATCGCGTACTAGCTGGCGACACCCCACAACCCCCACCAAGCCAACGGCCATTCCGAGTCTTGCCAAAACAAATCGGCGGGACACGGGCGACGCAGCCGCATGGGTGGGAGCCGCAGAAACGCTCACGTCGGTGTCGACTGAGGTCTTTAAATGATGAAGATCGGAGTGAATTCTCGGCATGCCTTCTTGGACCAACCGAAGCAGCTCCCAAACAGATGATGGAATAGGTTTAGGCCTTAAATTCAGGGCCAGAGCAATGTTTTTGATTACCCAAAATCTTGTTTTAGGCTACCCAAAAACCCAAATGGCGTAAATAGGACAAGTTCGTATGCCGCCCCTTCTGGAGTCTATCGCCACCACTAAAACCCACCACAAGGAGCTATTTTACTCATTTTGAGTACATGGATTCCGTCCGGCAAAGCGCCTTTTTGCACAGAATCGGTGGCGATTTTCCCGATAAATTCGGCATAGTCCGCAAAAACGGAGCCAAACAGGTCTGGGTTGCTTGCAATAAAAGGCGACACGGCAACGTTGGCTACGCTTCGACTTGAACTTTACGCCGCGTGCCAGATCAGGTACGCAATAGGTTCAACAACCACGAAATGGAATAATTGGGGTGCGCGATGGATCGACGCCGAGCTTTGGGATTGATGTCATTAATGGTCTTGGGAACAGGCTGCCGTGGCTACCAGTTTGCCCATGTGATTAAGCCAGACGCTCCCAACATGGTAGGGAGCCATAAAGCTGGAGCAGAAGTTTTCGATCCGTTGATCGACGAAGCGGTGGGCAAGCTACTTTCCGCAGAATGTGGTCCATCACCTGACATGCCTTCTATGGCTGCGGATGGAACACCGCTGAAGAAGACGATTTGCTTCATCGGCGTTGAAAACAAAAGCGCCGAAGATCTTGGCGACTTCAAAGATCAGATCTATCAACAAATCGATGCCAAGATTCGCGAATCGAATACCTTTTCGGCCATCAGTCGCCGGATGGTCGATGCAGCCCTCTACGAAACCCGCCTCCGTCCTGACTCGCTCTACATCCCTGACAACATGCGGCTCTTCACGGCCGTCCTGGAACGCCAAGGTCAGCCGATGGACTATTTGATGTACGCCACATTGACATCGGGTACAACTAAACGAAACAACAACACCCAACGCGACTATCTGTTGACTCTCGAACTGGTCAACGTCAACACGGGCGTAGCAACGTCTCAAGCCGCCGAGATTCGCAAGGGTTATCACAAGTCGAGAGCAGGGGCTTGGTGGAATTATAATCCGTTTGCATCCACCAGCGGCGAATAGCTCGATAGGTCTTTTTTCTTCAAGTCTCTATCGGCAGTTTCATCATGCATTCGAAGCGGTTAGCGATACAGCTGAGATCCTGGCCGCTGCTTTTATGCGCGGTCCTATGCGGCTGCTCAACGCATGCCGATTTTTTGCAACAACCGCGAGACCTTTTCTATCGCAATGAGCTGAGTGAAGCAGAAAAGAAGTTTACCTCCCTGCAACGCAAAAAGCGGGAAGCGGATGTGGCGGAACTCGATTTGGCTATGATCGAATTGGTGCAAGGCCGCCCCAAAGAAGCTGAGAAACGTCTCAAAGTGTTGCGAGACCGATTTGATGAACTTGAAAAACAGTCCATCGCAGCGGGGACACTCTCTTACTTCACCGATGATCAAACTCGGGCCTATGCCGGTGAAGACTATGAAAAGATATTGCTACGACTGTTTCTCGCATTGTCCAATTTGATGCACGATGGTGGTGACGCGGAAGCCTACAGCTTGCAGATGCATGAAAAGCAAGAACAGCTTTTTCAAAAAGCGGTTGAGGACATCAGCGAAGATAAACGAACGCAAGTGAACCAAGCCTATCGCCCCTTAGCGGTTGGCTATTATTTGCGTGGCTTGTTGCGTGAACAAACTATGAACAACTATGACGATGCGGTTCGCAATTATGAAGCCGCCGTAAGTCTCAATCCGTTATGCGAGCCTCTGCGTTGGGACCTGGAGCGCGCCAAAAATGGAGTGTATTGTTCGCCCGGTCATGGTGTTTTGTATGTCTTTGCCATGGTAGGTCGCGGGCCTCATAAAATTGAAGTCGCCGAATACGCAACGAGCGATGCATTACTTATCGCCGATCGCATCGTTTCGGCAGTTGGCCCCATGTCTGTTCCACCGACACTCGCACCGATCAAGATTCCTAAAGTAGTTGTACCGCAGCAATCAATCGATTGCTTAGGTGTCTCGATTGATGGCACACGCATCGGACCGACCGCCAGCATGACGGATATCGCCACATTGGCGGAGCAAACTTACGATGCAGCCCTGCCTAAGATCATGGCTCGAGCTGTGGCGCGGAGAGTTGTGAAGAAAGCGTCGATTTACGCCGCTAAAGACCAACTTGCGGCCACGACTCCCTTAGCGAGTTTGGCGATGGATGCTGCGGGAGTTGCCTGGGAAGCAACCGAATCTGCCGATACACGTTGCTGGGGATTACTTCCACGCGAGATTCAAGTGCTGCGTGTGGAAGTTCCTGTCGGTCGACATCAACTTCAATTAACTCCAGTGCTCGATTCGCGATCGATGACCAAGGGCGTCAACGAAAACATTGAAATCACGGCAGGGAGAAACACTTATGTCCTCTGTTACTTCCCCGATACGCATCCTATCGGCGAATTCTTGATCAGCCATCGTTAACGCAGCTCTGTAATCGCAACTCTATCAGCACAACTCGCTCCGTTCCGCATGCGCCGTTTCGTTTTGTAATCGATTTCTTGCGATCCATTGCGAACGGATCAGCTGCACAATACAGACGCCCGAACCGTTACAAATTACCACGCCCTTGCTCGCGTCTGGTGCCGCACTTTACTTGGTACATTCCGCGGCTAGGTCCTGTCGAATTGCAGTGATTCCCCCGAGAATTTTGCTGATCGTTACAGCTTATCGATCGCGACATTGATCCTATCCAAAACCTCCAAGTCTCCCTATCCACTACTCTGCCAAAGTGCCGATCAAACGATAGAGCGTTTGTGGTGGCCGTCGGGCCAGTGCCGACATAGTCCACCATCGCTCAGACGCTCCAGGGAGGGGATCGAATAGCATGGATAAAGATCGTAAAGGACTCGGTTGGGTCTACGCAGCGGCAATCGCGGTCGGGCTCACATTGATCATCTACGTCTTTGAAGTAGAAGCTTTGCGTTTTGGGTGGTTTCATTTTGAATCGCGACAAGCGGTCAAGCAGGTTACCTCCACCACCAGCAAGCCCCTTCCGATTGAAACCTATGATGCCGGACCAGCCATTGCAGATGTGGCAGAGTTTGAAGTGGCCGACCCACTCGCTCCCTCGACACCCATTTTGGCTCAGAACAATCTCACAGAACCGCTAGAACCCGCTCCACTTGTCGCGTTGCTCGCGCCTGTTGCCGATTCTGACGCAGATGGAATTCCATCCAATGAGATGATTGATCCGCAATTAGAGGCCACTGAGCCTGCGTTTGCGCGTCCTACTTCGCAATTGGTTTCCGCGCGGCGGATGGTCGAAGATGAACTACCGGCGAATCCATCAATTACCCAAGAACGCACTCTGGACAGTGGCGGTTGGCCTGCAGCGCCTGCCTTAATCGAGCTTCTGGATCGACTCATCGAACCAACCGATGCCGCATTCAGCATCTCAGACGCATCTGAGATGGAGGCCAATGCGGAGTCCGAGTCTCCCGTCAAACAATGGCATACTCATGTCACCGCAGAGTTGATGTATTTGTGGGGTTTAGATTCATTAGCTGAAGAACAATCCCGCCTGTCACTCGAGCGTCTTGCCTCTCTCATTGTTGTCGGGGAAAACATCGCTGATGAACTCGATAACGCAGAATTGGCTTACCGACTTCGAACGACTCTTTATGGACTTCAACGCCGCGTGACGGTGTGGCAAGCTATTTGGACAGCTCTTCAAAAGCCCGATGTGCATCTTATCGATATGCGGGCCAGTTCCTTGACCTCAGCCGACATTCGCCAAAGCCTTACCGAAGTGAGAAACTTGGTCGCTAAAACCGGTGACGCGGAAGGCTGGAGCAAATATTTGTTGTTAGATGAGATCGACTCGGTCTTAGCCGTTGAGAGTCCGAGTGCCAAGACAACCGGTCCAGTAGCACGTCGATTTCTGGCTCGTGTTACTTGGCAACGTTTGAGTGACGAACAGATTGATTTTCTTTATCGCGAACCGATCGTGAAGCTTCGTGAGCAGCTCTATCCTTGGGCACAACAACCGGTCAATTATCGCCGTATGTTGGTCGAACTGGAACTGCTGGAAGAAGATCCAATCAATCGTTGCCGGGCTAATTTAGCCGATTCACTTCAAAGCCTACGGTTTTCGCCACAACCAGAACTCGTGCATGTGGCGCATGTCATGAACGACTACTATCGCAATGCCAACTTGCGACTGGCTGTATCCAAGTCCTTTGTAGAACGCATGCTTCCCAAACGCGAATGGGAATCACGTCCTGTTCGTCAAAACATTTTGGGCGCCGACACTCGAGGTACAAGCCAAGTTCTGACACAGCTTTCATTGAACTTTGTACCATCCTCCGATTCATGGCAAGTTGACATCGGCGTCGATGGCAAGATTCTGGCCCAGACTCGCTCAACCAAAGGTCCGGCAACGCTCTACAACCAGCAGAACACCGATGTGCATACCTCACGCTCGTTGCGGCTTAATCCGCAAGAGCTCGTCGTGCAACAAAAGGGTGATGCGGACGTAAAACTCAACGATCGCTTGAAGAAATTTGAAACAAGCTTCGACTCCCTGCCTATCATCAATCAATTCTTCCGAGCTGTTGTCGCCCAACAAGTTGAACAACAACGTGGTGTGGCCCAGCAACTCGCGAAGCGCATTGTCAAGAATCAAGTGGATCGCGAGTTCGATAAAACTCTTGAAACACAACTGGAACAAGCCGAAGATCGCTTGGTTGAGAAAGTTCTCGATCCTTTGACAAAGCTGAATCTAAGCCCTTTGGTTGTCGATTTGCAAACGACCGAGCAACGGCTGTTGGTTCGATACCGTGTCGCTGCTCAAACACAATTGGCCGCACATACTCCACGCCCTCGAGCGCCATCGGATAGCGAACTCAGTGTTCAACTGCATCAGTCTGCTCTTAACAACACCATCGCTCAATTTGGTCTTGGGGACCGGTTGTGGCCGCTGACCGAATTATGCGAAAAGATGGTTGGCGTGTTCGGTGATGGAAGCATGGGTGTTGGTGACGACATTCCAGAAAACGTATTCATTCGCTTTGCTCCTTATCGCCCGATATCGGTTGAGTTTGATCGAGGTAAGGTTTGGATTACATTGCGTATTGCCGAGTTACATCAAGAAGGTGGTATTCACCTAGAACGTTTCATCGTTCGCACGTCGTATCTCGCAGATGTCTCGGGATTGCAGGCGGGGTTAACCCATGATGGCCCAATCAGCATCGATGGATACCGGCTCGGTATTCGCGAACGAGTGCCCATCCGCTTGATATTCTCGAAGGTCTTCAGCAAGCAGAATTATATTCCCGTCTTGGCTCCGAAAATCTCTGAAGATCCTCGCTTAACGGGGCTCGCTGTTTCGCAGTTGGAGTTTCGAGATGGCTGGCTCGCATTAGCGCTGAGCAGCGAACATTCGCCGCACATTGCAAATGTGCAGCGAATGTATCCTGTACGAAGTGCTGATCAATCGAGCTCAACCAGCGGCGTCGATAATGGGGAGGAAGCTGTCCGCCTTAAGTGATGCACCACCTACCAACGCTCCGTCGATGTTGGGTTGGCTCAATAATTCTTTGGCGTTATCGGCTTTCACACTGCCACCGTACTGAATTCGAACTTTCTGTGCGGTGTCTGCACCGAACATCTTGGTTAGCAAGGCTCGAATGTCGGCATGCACTTCTTCCGCTTGAGCGGGAGAGGCTGTCTTGCCAGTACCAATAGCCCAAACGGGTTCGTAAGCGAGAACAATTCCGGCAGCTTGCTCGCTGGTGAGCCCGGCTAGGGAACCTTCGCATTGAGTGCGAACAACAGTGGTAGTCTGGCCAGCTTCGCGTTGGTCCAAGGTTTCGCCCACACACACGATGGGGACCAAACCTACCTTCAACGCCGCATGTACTTTTTGATTCACTTGGGTATCGGTTTCACCCATCAATTGGCGGCGTTCACTGTGACCCAAAATGACATAGCGGCAACCGATATCTTTCAACATTTTGCCGCTGACTTCGCCCGTGTAGGCACCTTCATCCGTGTGATACATGTTCTGGGCGCCCAAGGCGATGTGGCTGCCGCGCAATGCCGCCCCCACATCATGCAGATACACCGAAGGTGGGCAAACGGCGACTTCAACCTTATCCGATGCCTTGCTCTTGTCCAACAATTGATGAATCAACGCAACACTGCTGTCACGCAATAGATTCATCTTCCAATTACCTGCAATCAATGGCTTTCTCACAGCGTACCTCGTCGATCAATCGATGTGCTTTTAAGAACAATAAAGGAAGCACGAAAGATACCACGAATGGCATACTTGGGGTAGTGGAGACGAGAGCACACCAACACCACTTGCAACCGACATGACAAGACATGTTTAGCCGATCGGGGCTACTTGCCTTTGACGAGTTTCAATGTCACGGTCACTTCGTTTTTGCCTACAGGTTCCACCGATATTTCGATACCTGAGGTGGCATAATCACCGTATCGAGGATTAACACGTGGCCCATGTCCGTGGGCTGCAAAACTCAAATCCTCGGTGATGATCATTTGCTGAATGATCACTTGATGTTTGCCGGCAACCGCTCCATCATCCGGCTCCCAAGTCGATAACTTAAATGAGCCATCTTTTTCAATCTTGCCACGAGCGCTGACCAGATGATCTAAAGAACGAAACTCAATCGTTCCCAATTGGCAAGCCTCACCATTCTCAAAAACCACTTTTCCAACGACGGGATATGTTGGAGGATGAGATGGACCGCAACCCATTATGGCGGCGATAAAAAGAGAGAGGCTCAACAAGCCTACGCGGTACGACCAATAACGATGAACGAAGCCGAAGTTTTGCATAGTGATTATTCAAAGCAAATCGAGAATGAATCGCGGTTCAGGCCTATTCTTCAGGAACAGGGATGTACTCTGAATTGCTTCGATTGGCCAATTGTCCCAAGAAAATCGTATCCATTGCGACAGTCACCGTGCGCACACTTCCGTCAGCCATCGCAAACGTAGTCACACCTGGATGCCAACTGCCAAAGCTGTAGTACGTTGAGACGGTATCGTGTGGGCCTTTGCCAAGCGGCTGCCCTGGACCGGTTACCCGCGATGAACTCGGTAATGAGTCACCATCATAAATCGGACCATCTTCAGGAAATCTACCCAGCCACTCGATCGCAAGATGCTTCTCTCCAACCAGCAACGTATGACTCGTTCCATCAGCGATGCTGGCGAAACGAATCTTATCGGTCCAACCTGTCACGTTTTGCCCGTTGCAAACAGGTCGGCTGGAAATCAATGGTCCCGTTCCATTACCGCCGTAATAAAAATCGGTTGGTGCGCCCACAGATCCAGGGCTCATGTCCCCATGGTTCGCAGCGTAATCACCTAGAGCTCCCGTCACGGACACAGCCCCAGCGCCACCTGGGATTGGACATCCACATGGCAAACGACCTGGACTTGAACCACCCACGGATGATGTACCGATCGCCAAGCCGGCTCGCTTCGATGGACAATAGAAAATCGACGAGGCTGTTTCACGCAATAACTGCGGATGCGTTTCCCAACCCGCAAACACATTCCATTGATTGGCTTGGTTGTTCATTTCGATGTAAGGCATGATATGAACGAACCACGTCGGTTGCGTCTTGCCACATGTGTATTGAGCACTATCACCAGGCCGAGGCGTCAACCGGGCCGGTGGCAAACAACGATTGGTGGATTCGAAGTTATGGACCGCCAAAGCCAATTGACGAATATTGTTGCCGCACTGCATACGCCGCGCCGCTTCACGAGCCGCTTGAACGGCTGGCAACAACAGTCCCACCAAGATGCCGATGATCGCAATCACGACCAACAACTCGACGAGCGTAAATCCAGCGTATTTCGACAACGTTCTTTTTGTCACGAGGCAGTCCGCGATATGTGGTTCCAAAACAGACTCGTCCGCTCACGATTTCGATCGAGCTGCGTATAACCTTGTTTTATCTCCCCCTATGATACTCCGCCGAGTGGAAAGTTCCCACGGAAATGGGAGGGAGTTTCCCCCGATTTGCCAGGTGGCACAGCGTCACACCCCCAAAAATCCAGGAAATAACGATTTTGTCAGCGGATTGTCGAAACGTTTTCCCGGATTTAACAGCGATCGAATTTTCAGCCCAAATATCTTTCCTTCCAAGCCTCAATTTCCGCCGAAATCCACTCCCCCGATTGGAAAACCGTGGCAACCAATACCCAGCAAAGCTACACTAACCCCCAATTAAGGGCAGTTATTCTCGTTTTAAGTCGAAAGTGTGGTTCAACGTGTAGTCGAAATGGCATGAGGTTTATCCATGATCGAAATCCCAGTCTCATTCTGTCGGACTTTGGAACAGTGGACCCTGGAAGGTGGCAACCTCGAGCAACAACTGGCCGAATTTCGGCAACATACCATTTCCACCGAAAGCGAAGTTCATTCGATCTGCCATTCGTTAGACGCGCTACACAATCACGCTGAACTTCTTTCGGCGCTCGACCAACACCCATTGCCCCTATTGGCTCATTACTTTCGTGGCGTCGTAGATCCAGGCTTGCAACAAACGATCATCAACGAAGGACTCCCCGTACTGCGTTGGTTTGTTGCCGATGCGCTTGCTGGTAAACCGCACCAAGACCATGACCTAATGATTGTACTTGAGGTGTTGGCACAATATCGCCAAAAAGAAGATGTCTCGTGGATCTATAAAGCGATCCTGCATCCGATAGCCCCCAATGATCCGCAATGGTTTGCCATCCTGGCCACCTATCGAGATTCCCATCCTTACCTCAAGCCGTTTGTACAAGCGTTAGCCAAGCATCTTCCACCGGGACGAGCATGCTTGGCATTTCTCAAACTGTGCGATCACATCGCCGAGACCAAACAGTATCAGTCTCATGCATTTAACGGTCTGGTGGGGATAGAGAAACTCAAGAGCTACTTGCATCCACAAAGCAATCGCCCGCAAGAGTTCGCCCGAGCTGCAGTACGCACCGCAGCGCTGTTGGAACAAGCAAATCGTGAGATCCTATTGTCGCTAGCCGATCAACATCCAGAACCCGCCATTGCCTTCTTGGCCAGCGTGACTCGCGCGGCCCTCGGTGATGCTCAAGAGGCCGAGTCATTAGTGGAACGTTGCCGAGACGTTCGTCGCAGTTACGAGACCCAGCTCAAACTCAAAGAAATCGGCATGGACTCATTGATCCCTGAAGAAGCCCTGCGGCCAGAGTTTTTGCCCTTAGCTCAAACTTCACATTGGCTGGAGTTTCAAAGCGAATTGCATCGTGCTCCTGATCGCTTGGCATTATTGGAAACGCGCGATTTATTTTGGTTACCTCGTCACCAACAATGCCGGTTATATTTGGTAAAGTACGAATACGACCAACCGGTGGGAGAAAAAGGCATCACAAGCGGTGTGGCAGTGGTCGGCTCCGTCACGCATTCGTTGATCGGCGAAACTGATGTCACGATGGACGCCGCTGATGTTCTCGGCCTCCACTGCTGCTGGGAACTAGAGGCTCTACACGACCCGCTAGCCCCACGAAACAGAACAGCCAAAATGGGACGTAATCTCCTCCGAAAACACAACCCAAATTTTTGATAACACTTGTAGATGCTTGATCCACAAAAATTGGCTCGCTCGGTGCTTGCCCAACATCCTGCGCTAGCCCAGAAAATCGCCAAAGCGACATTGGCCTCTGTAGCCGATGTAGAACATGGTCTGGAAGAGGCGATAAAATTCTTGTCATTAGCGAGTGAGCACTCAGCCAGCGAATGCACTCCATCACAACGAGTGGATCTTGTTTGGCATGAATTTATTTTGTTCACACGTCTCTACGCCAACTTTTGCCAACAACACTTCGGCAAATACATCCATCATGAACCCGCAGCGGATGGAAAGGCTTGTTCCACCGCCTATGAACATACGCTAGAGTTATATCTGCAACGTTTTGGCCAGCCCGATCCTGCATGGTGGAACGTTAAGAGTAAAGGGCAAGCAGGTTGCGGTATGTGCGATGCACATTAGGAGAGCCATTCATGTATTTCGCTTCGACACTCACCATCAATCCATCTCAATTGACGCACATCCGTCGCAAGCCAACGCGTGGCTTCCGACGACTTGCGGAAATCCTCACCGCGAATGTGATTGCGACCAAAGAAGAACATGAATCGTTCACCGCCTTTTCGATATTGCAAGACTTCAATCGAGCCTTTCGATCCATCGGCGTCAATGACATTGTCGAGATAACCTTGGATGATCGTGTTTTATACGAGGATCCACAAGGCGAAGATCAAGAAGACTTTGAACGCGCTATTGCAGCCGCCAAAGCCTCGGCCACTCAAACAGACCAAACTGCGTTTCAGAAACTACGCCTGCTCCTCGAGCACAACCTTACCCATCTGACTATCGTGCTGCGTGTGACGATTGAACGCGTTCACCGACCAGGTGAATATCCGATCCGCATTGAAATCAATGGACTTGATAGCGAGCTACAAGCAGCCTCCGACGATCCCAATACGCTCGAAGGAAAAATGAATCACATTTTTTCTACCCAAGAATCGTACGATACCTATGTGGCTGAACGACGTGAAGAGTTCGATGCCTTTATCGATACCGTAGAAAAAGCGATTGAACAAACCATTCAAGTCGATCATATCTTGCGTCGAGTTACCACGAATGTCATTCGGCCTGGATTACAAAACAGTACCCGAAGAAACGGAACGGATAACACCAGCGATCCCACTCTTGGCCGCTACAATGATTACGATGGGCCAGCCAGTGACTTGGCCTATATGTTCATGTGGTCGCACTTCATGCACGGTCACAACATGTTCGCCCATGACATTACGCTCGTCAACGAACATGGTGGGTCCCCGTTGGCCATTGGAGAAACAGGCTTAAACGCTGGTGAAACAGATCTCTTTAACCCGGAAGCTAATTTCGACGTTCGCGATGCGATGTCGATGCCCGAATTGGCAGCAGAAAACCCCGAAATCACAGCCGCCGATGCCAGTGAAAACCCTGGCATGTTCTCTTGGCTGGACGGCTTTTCTTTTGGAGACGACACCCATCATCACAGCCACAACTATGACACCGGTGATGTTAGTTCAGATGGAGGAAGCGATGGTGGCTCCTCCTGTGGTTCGTCATGCGGATCCTCTTGTGGCTCCTCGTGCGGCGGCGGTGGAGATTAGATGATTCGCTAACGTACTTTACTAACCCGTAACTGACTCTTATGCGTCCCAAGTTCGTTACCGTACCGTCGAGTATGCTAGAGGGCGTGGATGCGTTGCTCATCTCAGGGCTCGGTTGCCTTGCCTTCGGCCTCACCTCTTTGACAGGCATCATTCCCGATTTCCCTCCGAACTATTTTTTCATCGCTACCGGTGGCGCATTTCTTTTGCTCAGCCTTTTGTTCTGGATTTGTAGATTGCGCGTCGCTCTCACCGACGAAGGCGTCTCGTACGTCCCTCAAATGTACCATCGTTCCCACGATTTCCGTTGGGCACAAATTCAACAATGGTACTGGCTCCATCACCGCTACACCGACACCGATGGTGACCAACAAGAAGACAAGAAAATTATCTTGGTCATGATCGACGGTTCCTCTAAAACACTCGATTGGCCTTATTGTCCAACCATTGTTCAGCAAGACCTTGAACAACGCATCGCTCCATCACCCACACAAATTCAAGAACAAACTTGAGACAGGGCGAGAAAGCCAATTAAAAATTAGGAATTACGAATTACGAATTAGGAATTAGAAGTCTGGGAAGAGGCTGACGTTACGATCTTAGGAACCGCAAAAGTTGCGAAAGAAGCGAAAAAAGAACAATAATCAGTCTTCCCCTTTTCGCGATTTTCGTTCCTTTCGCGGTTCCCTACTGGCATGAACAGACGATTCGTGCGAAGTGCAGCAGCGCCCTATCGATCCGTTGAAGTCGTCGTCAGAATGTTGCACAATGTCGCGGTCGACATGCTCGCCTCCCGAACTAGCTCTCTCCCTACCAACTCCCCGCAAACAACATGACCGACACAAGATCTGGTATCACACCGCTTCGAATCACCAAACTAGAAACGCTCGTACCGCATGACATCATGCCCGGTTTACTCATGCTGCGTATCCACACCGATGCCCATGCGGTGGATGGGAGCCCCATAATCGGGCACGGTGAAACGTATTACATTCCAACTGCAGTGGCAGCCGTCATCCATGATTTTATGGCTCCGCGATTGCTCGATGCAGATGCAGGCGCAATAGAGAGCCATTGGCGTTTTCTATACGAACGCTTGATTGCGTTTGGCGGAACAGGCGCCGAATTACGAGCGTTATCGGCGATAGATGTCGCGTTGTGGGATATCGCCGGACAAGTCGCGCAGCAACCTATCTGGCGTTTATTAGGTGGTCCCGTTCGCGAATCCATTCCGGTTTACAACAGTTGCGGTGGTCCATTCTATGGCCGTACCAATCGCAAGATTCCTACTGCATCAGGCTGGCCTGGGCATGGCGATCCTGGCCAACCAGGCCCACTGGAAGATAACTGGGCCAGCATGAACACTCCCGCTGATCTTGCCGAAGAACTTATCTCTCTCGGCTATCGCGGCATGAAACTCTGGTCATTTGATGCTGTGTATCGTCGACGCGGCGGACAATATCTCTCACCGCAAGATATTGATGAAGGCCTAGCTCCGTTTCGCGCCATCCGAGATCGCGTCGGTGATAAGATCGAGCTTATGCTCGATGGACATGGATTCTTTTCGCTCGCTGCCGCACGACGGATCGAAGAAGCGATGCGTGAAGTTAAACCTCTATGGCTCGAAGATATCCTCCGTCCCGATTCGATCCAAGCTATGACCGCTTTCCGTCAACATTCGCAAACTCCGATTTCGGTGAGCGAGATGCTGGTCACCATCGATCAATACCGACAGGTACTCGAAGCTCAAGCAGCGGACTTTATCATGATCGATCCAACGTGGGTCGGCGGCATTACGGGTACAAAACGAATCGCCGAATTAGCTCAAGTGTATAACGTTCCTACTTTAATGCACGATTGCACCGGTCCTTTCACTTTGCTCTCGGGGATGAATATCGCCGCAGCCAATAGCGGCGTCGCTATGCAGGAAACCGTTCGGGCTCACTTAGCCACACTCTACCCATTGCTCATCGATCGTCAGTTATCTGTCCATAACGGAACCCTCGCTCTTCCTGCTCAACCTGGATTGGGCGCGAAATGGCTCCCTCATCTCTTCGAAACAAATCACCCCGGCTATCGAAGGACGTAATGGTGTGAACCGATAGCACGAAGCGACTCACCTCCCCGCTCGTCGTAGCACGTAGCACGTAGCTCGTGATCGTGATCGTCATCGTCATCGAGGTGACGAAGTCGACCGTATCGAGCACGACTGGGGCGCAGCGTAACAGACGCAGGACAACGCGCCGCGAAAGACTTGTGTCGACGACGAATTACGAGCACGAACGAATTACGAGCACGAGCACGACGACGAGTTACGAAGTACGAAGTAGGAGCTACGAACAGCGCGTTACGAAATAACTCCGCTTGCGTGCATTAGGCCTCGAATATAGCCATACGCAAACAACCGTCCCAGCATCGTATAGCCTGGTTCGCCATCATCTTCGCCGACCATTTGCGGAACATGGTCAGGTCGCATCGGGCCGTTGAAACCAACCTCGACCAACGCTCGCATCGCTGCGGCCATATCGGTCGGGCCATTGTCATGAAAGGTTTCCGCAAAACGTTCAGGAGTCCCCTTCACATCGCGGAAGTGGACATACGCGATATGTTGACCCAACTTGCGTATCGTTGCAGGAATATCAACTCCCATAGTCGCAAACGAACCTTGGCAAAAACAAACCTTGTTGCACGGACTATCGAAACGTCGCAACAATTCCTCGAAGGCAGCCACGTTGTACATGATACGTGGCTTTCCCAATAAACTGGGCAGCGGTGGATCATCGGGATGCATCGCCAACGTGACACCACAGCGTTCCGCGATTGGCAACAAAGCACTCAGCATATGATCGAGATAGTTCCAGAGGTCTGCTGAGTTGCGGGAGCGTGTCAGCGTTTCATGCACTGGGTCGGTAGGGCGATGTCCCAACAACATCGCTTTCTCTACATCCGCTAAATCAAACGCGGTCACTTTTGCGCCACCTCGTTCGGGCGCGTCGACACGTGTGCGAGCCCAATCGGTACCTGCCATAAAGTTGTAGCACAGCAAATTTACGCCATGCTCCGACATTTGCTCGATAAGCCGCGTCATCGCGGCAATCTCAGTTCCATCATCGATCCCAATCTTTAGATTCTCGATCGGCAGGTAACCTTCAATGCAACAAATGCGCAATCCAAAACTCGCAGCCCGCTCGATCGCTTGCTTCAGCACAGCTCCATCTGGACCATAGTAGCGATAGACCAAATCGGTAACGCCACATTGTGCAGCGAGTTGCAGATTGACATCGGAAACAGGTGTTAAAACAGTTGCAAGCTTCATGGTTTGCCAACAGTCGGATCGATCTAGCTTTGATAAAGAGGTTTGGTTGCATTCATACCCAACGCGGCGGTACCCGCGATGAAGAATGCTCCAGCACAAGTCAGAAACACCAATGTTTGACCTGGCATGTATGAAGAACCGTATGCCAAAATGAACGGAACTAACTTGGAACTAAAAGCGGCTCCAAAGTTACCCCACATATTGGCCCAACCAAAAATTGCGCCCGTGTTCTTGCCGCCAATGTCTTGCATAAACGCCCAAATTGATGGGTTGCCTACGTCGGTCATCATCGAGACCACAGCACAACAAGCGACAACACCCCAGGCTGAGTCCATTTGCAGACATAGCAAATACGCGCAGCCTGCGATCCAAGTTGATGTGGTGATAGGTACCACTCGGCCGATTCGCAAACCAAATCGTTTGACACTGAAGTCCGCCGCATAGCCCCCCACAAGTTGCCCCAACATCCCCATGCCCAGCACAATGGAAACCATCAGCGCTCCTTGCGAGTCCGATACCTTTTGAACTTCTTTGAGGTACGTCGGTAACCATGTGATCAAATAGGCCCAACCGATATTGATACAAAACTGTTCGATCGAGTTAAGAGTCAGACTTGGATTGCCACAGATGCGATACAAAATCGACAACAGACCTTGCGAGTTGGAGGAGTCTTGAACGGGCTCAGGTCCGATCCAGGCTCGTTCGCTTTCATTGCAGTCGGGATGTTCCGAGGGTCGATCACGTACAACAATGTAATACACCAAAGCAATCGCCATGCCGAGAATGCCGTAACACATCAACGTCATTCGCCAACCACCTGCACTGAGAATCAAATATGTGGTCAACAGCGGAGCGACCGTTCCACCGCAACGCCCGCCTAACGAAATGAATGCGGAAGCATTACCGCGTTCCGACAACGGAAACCAACGGCGCACGACGGCGCTACTTGTTGGATAGGCGCCGGCTTGTGTTACTCCAAAACCGAGTCGAGCGAACATCAAGCCATAAAGCCCAGTAACCGTGCCTGTGATGGCAGTCAACAAAGACCAGAGGAAGATGTATCCTGACAAAACCTTGCGAGCCCCTAGACGGTCACTAAACCAACCTGCTGGTACTTGAAACAACGCGTAGGTAAAGAAGAAAGCTCCTAAAACGCTACCAATCTGTATTTTCGAAATATGAGTCGCTCCTTGACCGCCTGCAGCTTCGATTTGCTTTAACGTCTCTTCGGCATTTTCGCGTGGGAGTTGATCTTTCCACACCTTTGGCAATTTGAGCTCGGCAGCTTCTTTGGCCACATCCGCTTCTGATTTACTGGGATTCATTTTCTGCAAGAAAGACTTGGCATCTTCGACCGTTTTCAGCTCAACCGAAAACCGCGTACTTGGATTTGCGTTGATCTTTTCATCTTTTAGAAACGAATTCGACTTAACAATTTCGCCGACTGAAACGCGGGTGAGGTATAGCCCGAACGCCATCAGGATACTGACGAAAACGATGATATATCGGATCTTCGTCTGCGGCGTTGGCTGCTCCGTCATCATGCGCGAACCTCAAAAAAGAAGAGAGGGTAGGGGAGGGGAGTCGCACATTGTAACCAGATCCACCTCCCCCAAGCCACCAATCTCCATCCCAGCCTGATAAACCACTGTACACATGCTCTTTGTATACAAAACAGAAACATCCAAAAACAAATAAACTTGATGGAGACTATTTGCATGGGAGGCATTATCTACAAAGAACAGTCGTATCAAATTATGGGAGCTTGCTTTGAAGTTTACTCTCAAATGGGTACCGGATTTATTGAACCCGTGTATCACGAATGCCTGTGCCTTGAATTAACAGCCAGGAACATCCCCTTCAAGTCAAAACCAAAGCTGAGCGCGAAATACAAGCACCAAGTTTTGAATTCCTACTATGAGCCAGACCTAATCTGCTACGACCTGATCGTTTTGGAACTGAAGGCCGTTTCTGAACTTCACGACGCCCATAGAGCTCAACTTCACAACTATCTCAAACTCTCGTTGCTTCATCTTGGGATACTGATCAATTTCTGTTCACATCCGAAGTTGCACTTTGAGCGAATTGTCCGCTAAGACAGTTCTGGAACCACGAAATTCACGAATAGCACGAAACCAATCCTTCAATCGCGATAGCTCCTTTTTTTCGTTCATTTCGTGCTTTTCGTGGTCCTATGGAACGGTTGCGATTCGCAGTTTTCACTATCTGTACAGTGTCTCATCAGTGAACGGGAATTTGTTAGAATGCTGCTTTGATTGGGTCACAATTGCCCCATGACTTGTTCACCAACTCTTCGAGGATTGATCATGAGTATCCCGCCTAAATTGCTCCCCTTCCAAACATTCGCTTGTTTCGTGTTTAGCTTGCTTACGATCGCTGGTATCGCTATGGCTCAGACGCCAACCAATCAACATTATGAAGTGCGCCAATATCAAGGCGTGGACGTCAATCGGTTGGGAGACTTAGATCAGTACCTAGAAAAGGCTCTGGTTCCTGCGTTGAATCGACGTGGACATTCACCGGTCGGTGTGCTTTCGGAAGCGAATCCGGTCGATGGCAAGACATCGGTCTACGTTTTCATTCCGTTGAAATCACCAAGCGATTTAACCACATTGGCGGCCGATTTGGCGAAGGATGCTGAATATGTAAAAGCTGCGGAAGCTCATTCAGCGGTCGACCCTAAGAATCCAATCTTTGCACGAGTTCGCAGCGAGTTGTTGGTAGCCTTCGATTGTTGGCCGCAGATTACCGTACCCAAACAAACGGCAGACAAGAAAGATCGTCTCTTTGAATTGCGTGTCTATGAAAGTGCGACGGAAGAACGCGGTAACAAAAAAGTTACCATGTTCAACAATGGCGAAGTTCCGATCTTCTTGGATTGCCAAATCAGCCCCGTCTTCTTTGGTCAAGCGATTATCGGCGACAAGACCCCTAATCTAACTTACATGACGGTGTATGATGATGCAGCTTCGCGTGATGCAGCTTGGAAGCGATTTGTCGCTCATCCAGATTGGAAAAAACTCAGCAGCGATCCGCAGTATCAAAACACCGTTTCGAAGATTCATAAACTCGATCTCTTACCACGACCTTATTCCCAATTATAGATTGATTCACCATGCTTGAAATCTACGATCAAGTTCAAGAAGCGTGCGCCTTTATTCGTCAGCAATGGAATCACAATCCTCATGCCGGGATCATTCTCGGTACAGGCTTGGGAAGCCTTGTAGAACAAATCGAAGTGGAAGCGATGATCGACTACGATCAAATCCCACACTTCCCTCGTTCCACAGTGATTAGCCATCGCGGCCGCTTGGTTTGCGGCAAACTCTGTGGTCTCCCTGTGATGGTGATGGAAGGTCGCTTTCACATGTATGAGGGCTATCCTTTGAAGAAGATTACGCTCCCAGTGCGAGTGATGAAGCACATGGGCGCGCAACTGTTGGTCGTATCCAATGCTTGTGGCGGCATGAATCCGTACTTCAAGAGTGGTGACATTATGTTGATCGAAGATCATATCAATCTTCTGGGCGATAACCCGCTGATTGGTATCAACGACGACCGACTTGGCCCACGCTTCCCCGACATGAGCGAACCGTACGATTTGCATTTGGTCGATAAAGCTCTCGAACTCGCTCGTAAGAACGATATCGTGGCTCATAAAGGTGTTTTCGTTGCGGTCTCTGGCCCCAACTTGGAAACTCGAGCCGAATATCGATTCTTGCGTGCCATCGGCAGCGATGCGGTTGGTATGTCGACTGTGCCCGAAGTGATTGTGGCTGTGCATAGTGGTATGCGAGTCATCGGTTTTTCGGTCATCACGGATATGTGCTTGCCTGATGCCTTAGAAGCAGCTGACGTGGCGAAAATCATCGCTACCGCCAAGGGAGCTGAACCTAAGTTGCGAACTTTGGTCAGCGGCATTATGGATTATGAACGAGCTCGATTGGGCAAAGCCTAGACAATGATGAAGGATCGCATTGCAGAAGCGTGTCGCAAGATCCGCCAAGAACGAATGTTATTTCCCGAAGTGGCGATCATTTTGGGGAGCGGTCTTGGTGGCCTTGCCGATTCGATCGAGCACCCGACGAAGATTTCTTATAGCCAAATCCCGCATTTCCCTGTGACATCGGCTCAAGGACATGCGGGAAATTTGGTGTTGGGTTTCTTAGCGGGTGTACCCGTTGTTGCTATGCAAGGTCGCATTCATCGCTATGAGGGCTTCTCACCCGACGAAGTTTGTTTTCCGTTGCGTTGCATGCACCAACTTGGAGCTCAAACGCTGATCGTTTCCAATGCCAGCGGTGGACTCAATCCACGGTACATCAGCGGTGACTTAGTGGTCATCGATCAACATATCAATTTTTTGGGTCAACCCACTCGCCCTGAGTCTGTGAATACAACGCTCAGCCGCAACGGTGAAATTTACCATCGCGGCTTAATCGAGCGAGCCCATGATCACGCCCGCCGCAACGGGTTTTCTCTGCATCAAGGAACCTATCTGGCAACACTGGGTCCCACGTATGAAACTCGCTCCGAGTACCGCTTCTTCCGCAAGACCGGTGCTGATGTTGTCGGCATGAGCACGGTACCCGAAGTATTATGCGCCGCAGAAATGGGAATGCGTATTCTCGCTTTTTCGATTGTGACCAACGTCGCTCTGCCGGACCATTCGACCTCGACTAACCACCTTGAGGTGATTAGTTGGAGCGAAATTGCAGCCCCCAAACTGCGACACATAGTGACAGGCTTACTTCAAGAACTCGCTGGCCCAGCAGATTGACGGTTCTTTGTAGGGTGTGTGCCGCGGTCGATGCCAAAAATTTCTAAATCGGCTCAGTTGTGAGCGAAGGCATGGACTGCACGCTACTTTGGAATGACCGCAGAACACACCGCGCGTTGGACGCGTCGTCTTGCTCGCACTTTATTAGCCGTCGACGAACAAGGATTTGACGCGAGCGCGTAGCTAGTCCAACGAAAAGTGAGCGGCAATGGCTCAACCATTCGCAAGTGTAAGTGAAGAGAGTATGAATTGGGTCTGTGTTGCGAATTTATGAACCGCGAAATTTGCAAAAGAAGCGAAAAAGAGAAGGAGAAATCTGCTTATCCTTTTCGCGATTTTCGTTCCTTTCGTGGTCCCCAAAATGGCGCGAGCTAATGATCCGCGCGACTTGCCGTTTAGGATAGAGCCGCGTGTAAGAGAAGAGAGTTTGAGTTGGGGCTGTGTTGCGAATTTATGAACCGCGAAATTTGCGAAAGAAGCGAAAAAAGAGGAGGAGAAATCTGGTTATCCTTTTCGCGATTTTCGTTCCTTTCGTGGTCCCCAAATGGCGCGAGCCTTCGCTATTCACGGGCCGTTGGAATAACTGCCGAGGCATCCACCTGAAAGTTAATATGCTTCATCCACTGAGCATCGTTCGCTTCAGGATAATCTGTGCGAAGATGAACTCCTCGCGATTCCGTTCGAATCGTCGCTGCTCGCGTGATCAAGCCCGATACCAGAAGCAAGTTTTGAAGTTCCCATCCGGATACATCATGGAACTGACGGCTTAATACGTAACGCCCATAGGCATGAATCGTTTGCCAAGCCTCTTCAAGTTTAGGGCCCGACCGGCGAACACCAACACTCCTCCACATCAAGCTTTGCAGCGAGTTGCGAATATCGGTCACATCGAGCGGATCCAAGGGGGTATCTGTCGCTCGATAGGTAATCGGCAAAACTTGGAACGTGTGCGGCATCGATTCAGCGACTAAGCTGGCACCGCTACCCGCTTTAGCACCAAACACAAGTCCTTCAAGCAAACTATTGGAGGCCAAACGATTTGCTCCGTGTAGGCCGCTGGACGTGACTTCACCGGCGGCCCACAGGCCTGGGATCGAGGTTCGGCCATGAGCATCGACAGTGACGCCACCAACCATGTAATGCGCACCAGGTCGAACTGGTATTCGATCTTTGGCGATATCGATTCCGAAGTCGGCACAGGTTTTGGCAATACCTGGAAATCGTTGTCGCACAAACGTGGCATCCAAGTGTTGCATCGTGAGATAAACGCATGGATGCTGCGTTTTCTCCATCTGACTTACGATCGATTGACTCACGATATCGCGAGGCGCCAACTCCAATCTCGCATCGTAATCGGACATAAAGCGGTAGCCATTGGAATCAACCAAATAGGCCCCTTCGCCGCGAATCGCTTCGGTGATTAAGGTTCGAGCGCTCCCCGCCAAGTACAAAACGGTTGGATGAAATTGCATGAACTCCATATCGCGAACTTCAGCACCAGCCCGATAGGCAATCGCATGTCCATCCCCCGTAGCAACTCGCGGGTTGGTCGATTCGCGATATACTTGGCCGCATCCACCCGAACATAAAATGGTTTGCTTAGCCCAAACCAGCGTGGGCGGTTGACCGTCTATGGCCACCACTGCACCACAGCAAACACCTTCGTGTGTAAGCAGGTCGATGGTAAAGGTTCGTTCCCAAATGGTGACATTGGGCAATTGTCGCGTGCGTTCGATCACTGCCCGCATGATTTCTTTACCGGTGGCATCGCCCAGAGCGTGCAGAATTCTCTGGTGGCTATGGCCCCCTTCACGTCCCAAAAGCAATTCGCCGTTATGACTATCGAAACGGGTCCCCCAGCGAATCAATTCTTCAACGCGTTGTGGAGCTTCGTGCACCACCATCTCCACGATCTCTCGGTCGCACAGGGCTCCACCTGCCGTCAATGTATCCTGCACATGATCTTCGAATCGATCTTCTGGATCCCAAACGGTCGCGATACCACCTTGTGCGTATTGGCTATTCGATTCAGCGAGTTTATCTTTTGTCACCACAAGCGTAGAAACGTGTGGGGAGATTTCATTCGCCGCGCGGAGTCCTGCGAGGCCACCACCGATGATCAACACATCGGTAAAGAAATGCGTCATGCGTTTCGGATGAATATCGATCAGATAGCGTCGCATGCCGACGGGGGCTTTTTCTTCGGAAAGGGTCATCAAAATCTCAGGTGGGCGTGAGAGGCAAACTTGGACCGTACTTACTTATTATGGTAGGTTATGTTGCTAGATGTGCTAATGTTCTACATTCTTGGTTGGCTATTGTGCAAAAACTCTTCGATTTGGTCCCTCAATTTGGAGAGAATTTCCCGGTCCGAATCCGGACGACGAGGGCTTTGAGGGTGAATCAAGTCGCTCGACATCCAACCTCGAATTTGCAGGAACTGAGCTGCAGAGTGCTTATAAGCAGGCACTGGTTTTCGAAAAGCGAAATGCCCTAGATATTGGAGCAAGTCGTTCAGTGTCATGAAACGCGGATCACCCTGCTGCCAAAAATGATCGCGCAACGCAAACCAATCGGGTGCAAACGTACTCAAGCCAAGTAAGTAATCGCTCCCGTACATCACCATGTCGATAGCCAGATCATTTCCGGTAAGCACCATAAAGTCTGGCCGAACTCGATCGCGAATGGCTAATCGATCCCATTCTTGTTGCCGATCCAAAGAACTGTGTTTTAAGCCGATACATTCGCGAATAGAAAGCAGTTCTTCAAATAGCTTCAGCGAAAAGATGCGTCCGCACGGAACGAACATTGTGCCGAGTTCAAATCCTAGAAATCGTGGAGTACGACGAGCAATGTCGTGAAAGAAGGTCAGCAGTTCTTGATCGCTGCTATTGGCAACACCATACGATGGAAACAGAATCGGAATAGCTCCAAACTCTTGCAAGGTTTCAATACGTGATAGATAGGCGGCTAAGTCTAGCCTATCGCCCGCTTGATCTCCGATAAAAACGCCCGCCACAAAATCGCGTCCCTGCGCGATGGCCACTGTGCGTTGTAACACTTCTCGTTTATCGGCTTCGTTCAAAAGGTTACCGAAGCCGGTGTCCATATTCACGGCAGGCACAAGTCCATTTTGAAACGTTCGCTCTAAATGTGTCTCAAATTCACTCCAGCGAATGCGGCCTTCTTCGGTGAAGGGGAGTAATACCGCAGACATTCCGCGAATCGCACGACATGGCTTAATGGAAACGTTTGGAAACAAACGGAGCATAAGGAGTCTCGGGTTAGTAATTGCGTTGAACAAGTTCATCGGGCAGAGGAGGAATCGGAGTGTTGAAAGGCTTTTGCCAATGTTCCAACAGTAGCGGCCAATAGCTCATCCATGCCTCCCGAACTTCGGCGACGCGTGAGGCGATATCATTGATGCACCAGCGATCATCGGGTTGCATATAGATTTGCCAAGGTTCTTCTTCAGCAGTTTGCCGAAAAAGCCACTGTGGCGTGCGAACAAGCCATTGGGAATCATGTTTCGTGACCGCAATGGAGCGTTCAGCTGGCCAGTCTTGCGGCAATTGAGGTCCACTGTCATCCATGAATCCGCTCGTATTTTTTTCTTCCGTATTCGGTTCACCTAACGAAGCCCCGGAAAGCCAAAAGCGTACAGCGGGCAGCAGTTGTTCGGGCTGAAAAATCTCATGCCGATGTAAGGTTACGGGGACTTGCTTTCCAGGACGTAAAATCAAAGGTGCTTGAACCGTTTCGCTCCAGAGTTGACGTTCCTTCCAACCTACATAATTGTGTTCACCGAAGGAGTAACCACCCGTTCCCATCACGATGAGCAAGCACGATTCTTGCCAACCTCTTTCCTCAATGGCAACATCGAGGGCACCAAGGCATTGATCCAACAACACAAGCTGTGCGGCAGCGGATTGTGTCCAACCCGTGACACGATCAAGATCATCGTTGTCTCGGACGAAGAACTCGGGTGGTTCACTTTCCTCAGGAGGTGGAGGATCGTCTTCCTCGCAAAATGACTCGCGAAGTTCGAGCGGAGCATCCCACGCATGTGTCAAGCCGCCGCTATGAAGCCACAAAAGTTCGGGCGAATCATCGCTGGCGGTCGAAAACCATTTGAGGACATGCTCGAAAATTTGGCCCATCGTCGAATCAAGAATTTCATCGCCACGATTCGGTTTAGGAACATGACGTTGCCATGGAATCGGAGCGATCAATTCATCTGTGTTTTGGTGTGCCACATCGGTGAGCCATTTCATCCGTAGCCCTGGTTCTTCGCACCAATGTGGGAGCGTGGCCGTGTTGCCATTGCACGGGGCGATGAGTTGACGATAGATCTCCGCTTGTTTCAAACCATTGAGCCAATAGTTATCCAGAACGATGGCTTCTGTTGCCAAACGGCCGAAGGAAGTGGTACCTGCCCAGCTGTTTCCATAGGGGGAAAGCAATTGAGTCCCAAGTCCCTCAACTGCGATTACCACCACCTGACGTGACATCATCATACTCCAGACTAATCGTCATACGCGGAACAATCCGCATATCTCATTATTGCTTTTCCAAGCGTTCGCTTGTTCACGGTCTCGTTGCCCGCCGCACTGCCAGCCGCTGTAAGGTAAGAACCCATGGAATACCGACGCTGCTATCTCGATTTTTCATTTTGAGAAGGCAGCATTTTGATTCAATTGTTTTGGCACGAAAGTGGCTCAGCCGTGAACGTTCTACCACCTACCAGTGAGACAACTTCCTGGTCGTTTGTCGCCCCCATTGTAACGCAGAATGCGGTGACCGAAATTCGTGAACCGCAGATATCGGAACCGACCGAGAAAATTGAGGTGGAAACGGTCCCGGTTTGGGGCGTTCCCTTCGCGTCAGTGACCATGCAAAGCTGCCTTGACTTTATCGAACGTTGGGTCACCGCCCATCGCCAAAATCGGGTCAACAGTGGATATACGGTAACCGCTAATTTGCACTACGTTATGCTGCATCACGAACATCCGCGGATCGCTGATGTTACCCGCGAAGCGAGCTTAATCATTGCCGATGGCATGCCGATTGTGTGGCGTTCGAAACTTAGCCGTTGCAAATTACCCGAACGCGTGGCTGGGGCTGATTTGATTTACGACCTTGCCAAATTGTCTGCACAAAAAGGATTTCGTGTTTTCTTGTTTGGAGCCGCTGAAGGCGTCGCCCAGCAGGCAGGCGAGCGACTCGCTCAAATGTATCCCGGCTTACAAATTGCGGGTTGCTACACACCTCCGTTTCGAAAACTATCAGACGATGAAGAAGCGGCGATGGTTCAGCAGATTCGCGATACACGGCCCGATATCGTGCTGGTCGCGTTAGGTCAACCGAAAGGTGAGTTGTGGGTCTTGGATCATTATCGTCAAATTGGAGCCGCAATGATGATCCAAGTCGGAGCCTCCTTTGACTTCATCATCGGTAAAGTACAACGCGCTCCGAAGTTCTTTCAGAAGACTGGACTCGAGTGGTTGTATCGAGCCCTCAGTGAACCGAAACGCTTAGTACCTCGCTATGCCCAGAATTTCAGTTTTCTGGCGCGGATGATTTGGCGAGATCTGTTTGGACGCGGTGCGAAGCCACGTTAGAGCGTAGGTATTGTCTGCAAGTCAATCTGAAATGCGGCAAGCAGATAAAAGAGACAGGAACCACGAAAAGTACGAAAGCCACGAAAAAGGAAATGGCCCGCGATGAAATGGCTTCAACCGTTTCTTCGCAAGATATTGTGGGGCGAACTTAATACACGATGCAGTGGCGGTTTTTCGTTGCACTACGCATATAGCCACGTTACCATCAATTCTTCATCAGACTGATCACGTGCAATCCACAGGTCTAGATTAAACATAAGAAAGCTCTGCTTGCAAGGACGGCCAACTGAGAGATTTGTTGCCTTCGACTGTCCTGAATACGATGAAATATTCGAACATCAGAAATAGAACGCGATTTAGTATCCGCCTGATTTTGTTCGCCCAACTCGCAATTGCATTTTCAATTGGCCTAAGATCCTATCTTCTAGTTACACCAAAATCCGTTATCGATTACCGCGATTCGGTTCAAGCATTCGCATCGAAAGGCTCAAGCAGGCGTGAGGTTCGAATTGCAGTAAAGAAACTTCTCGGAAAAATTGCTTTTCCGTCGAATCATTCGTCACATCAGATCTCAACTACGACGTATTTCAACTACCCAATGGGCATGAGCTTGTAGCCTACTATTCAATGTCAGAAGAATTAGATTCATCGGAACTCTTAAGTTCAATCTTGATAAGTCAGTTCGATCGAATTTCTGGAAATCCTGATTTCAAATTTGTGGATTGACAGTGTAAGCAGCGAATAAAACAGTCCAAACAAAGTTACACTGATAGGCTGCTCGCGGATTATTTGTTTCGAACAGTTAGGGACAATTTTCGCACCTAACCTCTTGAAGTCCACGCTAGGAACATAGCAAGCATTGCAGTTCCTGGGTCGGAATCAAAAAGAGCTTAAACGGCCGCAACTTCAACGTAAAAAGAATCTACAGAACTTAGACTGGCGACTACATTTCTCGCGATATTCCCAAGTATAGTGATGCGAGGTCGATCGCGAGAATTCCCAACCATACTCCTACTCAAAAAATGGAGCAAAAGATGCTAAAGGAACGCATCAGTATTGAAGCGGTAACGGCTTTCTCGAATGCTCTCGGTTGGACAGAGTTGGGAGCATTTTATATCGAAGAGCATAATTGGGCTCGAGTCTTCATGGACAGAAAAGACAGAGACAAATACCACTACCTCACCTTTAAGATCGGCGAAGGATTCCAACAAGGTCACTACATTTACTTTGTCGGAGTTCATGCGATGAAGTTTGGCGTTGCAAGCGGACACTATCCCATTCCCCTAACGAACTCGGTTGAGGCTAACGTCGAATTGGCCCAGCGTTGCCGTACCTTGCTCCATAGAGAAAATTTTGAAACAGCAAGGAACGCGAAAAAGTACGTAAACCGTTTTCCTGAAGTAAAGCTAATGGCGGAAAGATTGATTTCTTGTGGAGCATTGACAGAGTTACCAGCAACTTACCCATTCCCTATCCCAAATATCCTCGGACAATTTCTTGAATAATCTGTTAGACACCTTACCTGGGAACTGCTTCCATAGCTACGAGTAAAGAGGAAAGTACAGAAGGGTTGCCTAATCGATTTCTCAAATGCATGATATCACATGACCAAACTCAGCAAGCATTGGAAATCCCATCCCTAAAACCTCGCCGAGCCGCACTGAGTTGAGCCAATGCGTCAGCAGCTCCCATCACGTACAATTGTACGTAAGAAAACAACCAAGAATCGGTTGAGAACTGGAGAAGAAAAACGGCGATTAATGCTTACCGGCAATTCACGGGCACAGAGTGCTATGGAGAGGGTAGCAAAGTCAAACGACCCGCTGGTAGCCCATAATGATACTGGACTCTGTGCGCGACAACGAGTCAAACGCACGGTGTGTTACGCGGTCGATCAAACGTAGCGCACAGTCTCTAGCTTCGATCATGCCAAAACCGATTGAGAAGTTTTGCGCATGGACCGCTCCATACACCCTACGTCGCTACCCTACCATTTCGTGCAATGGAATCAGGAAAAACAGGTTACGCAAACCACCCAAACCTCGGGCATACATCAAGAACGCTCCGCTTACAGCGTAAAAGATAAAAACGGCAACCAGTATAAAATACACCTTTGGCTTGATAAAGTAATTCAAGGCCCAGGAAAGAACGATCAGTGTCACCACGAACAGATCTAGCTGCGTTACGATTATGAATCGAATCGCTGCACTGGAGGATATAATCTCCCGAATCTGCGCTAGCAGGCTTGCGTGTGGTTGCCAAAAACAAAGCATAAGAACAGCGGAAACAGGCAAACTCGCCATAAACGTATACTTAGCAACCGCAGACAAATGTGGCTGCGCAGCCCCTTGCGAGTGGGGCTCTGTCTGCTCGCTATTCGGCGCATTTTGCATTTCCCCTTCCCTCATTTATCGAGTTGAATGTTCAGACCATTGAATTGTGGTCGCGTGAGAATTCTACCAGATCCAAGCGACTTCCGTTAAGCGCGAACTACGTCCGCTGCAACAGAAAAAAATCGAGACCCCAAAAGAGTACAGGAGAGTTACACCTAGCGTTTCGATCCCGAGTCCCGCAAGAACGACATAATCTTTGCCGTGCGTTATAAGCCCGCGTTTTTTTGCAATCTCAAGAGCAGATTGAACCGGCGTTCTCAGCGGCGTGCATTGGAAATCCCATACCTTTAACCTCGCCGAGCCGCACTGAGTTGAGCCAATACCTCAGCAAATCCTCTCACGTACATTTGTACGTACTAAAACAACCAAGATTCGGTTGATTACTGGATGCGAAAAACGGCGATTAATGCTTACCGACAATTCACGGGCACAGAGTGCTATGGAGAGGGTAGCAAAGTCAAACGTCCCGCTGGTAGCCCATAATGATACTGGACGCTGTGCGCGACAACGAGTCAAACGCACGGTGTGTTACGCGGCCAATCAAACGTAGCTCACAGTCTCTTGCTTCGCTCATGCCAAAACCGATTGAGACGTCATACGCATGGACCGCTCCGTACACCCTACTTGCCGCCCGTCTCTAAAAGTCGACTAATCAATGGAAGTAGCTGCTTCTTGCGGCTCACCACATTGTCAAGTTTATAAAGTCGACGATCGACACGAGGGTAATTGATCGCTTCCCAACCCGGTGGCTCTTGCGACATGAGCAACAAACTGCTGTTGGTCACAATGTCCGTTACCAACAACGCAGAGAATTCCAATCCACGCGATTGACACAATTCGGTTAAGGCTGCTTGCAACTCGTCTTTGCGATTCCAAAACAATTCGAAACCGATTTCTTCGATTTGCGAAATCGTAAATCGATGCTTATTTTCGGTAAACTCTTTGCAATCTTCGCGCACGACTTGAGATGGAGTGCATGTTCGCAAGGCTGAACCAATAGCGAAAAACTCTTGTGCGTAAGCATCGAGATCAAGTCCGCAGAATGGCTCCAACCAAGCCAAGATATCGCGATCCACATCGGTTGTTGTTGGGCTTCGCAAGAACAGAGTATCGGAAATGATTCCCGACACCATGCATATCGCAATTCCCCGCGATGGCTTCAAACCATGATTTCGAAATTGACGCGCGACCATCGTACAAGTGGAACCGACCGGATCCATGGTCAATTTGATGGGCTGCGCTGTCTTGAGTGAACCGCCCAATCGATGATGATCGACGACTTCGAGAATGTCAGACTCTTCAGCTCCATCAACGGCTTGCGATATCTCGTTGTGATCTACCAGAACTAACTTGCGTTTCGGAGGACTCAATAGATCCGTCTTCGAAACGATACCAACAAGCTTTCCGGTTTCATCGGTTACTGGAAAAATCGGCTGACTAGCTCGTTCGGTAACACGGCGGGCATCGGACAACGGTTGTTCAGAGATCAAGGTGACAAACTTGCGTTGAATCGCATTGATGATCGAACGAGCCGTTTTGATCTTGATGGTGGTCGTTGCTGTATCATACGGGCTCTTGATAACGGTGACGTTCTTCTCTTGAGCCAACTCGAGCAGATCGGGCGAGAGATCAAATCCACCGGTGACAATCATGCCGCGAACGCCGCGTTCGAGTGCTGGCAATTGAATGGTTGGACGATCGCCGCATACCACTAACAACTGCTCCGCTTTAAAACGATGCAAGCGTTCTTTAAATCCGTGGGCGCTCATCGCCCCTACCATCACCAAAAGATCTTCGGTCTTGTCGGCGTTGACCGCGTGCTGAAACTCACCTCCCAACACACGACAGATTTTGCTCAAACAACTGCTAACTCGGCGAGAACCTACCGCATCGTCGCCATCTTGAAACACCACCTCCAGAAGTTCGACCAAGTTGATCATCCCAACTACGTTGTGGTCGTGCCCAACAACGGGCGCCGATCTCAACGAGTGAGCCTTGAGGCGTTCATAAACTTCATAGAACACATCGTCTTCGCGGGCTGTGACGACCTCCGTTCGACAAATGTCCCCTACCTCGGGCCGAACATCCATAACAATTCGTGGCGCGTCCAGCTTGGCCGTCTTCAGTGCAAATTCTGTCCGCTGATTGGGTGGACCACAGCAGGCCGCAACTGCATCTGGAATTGATGTGAGCCGTAAAAATTCCGCGTAAGCTAACGCAGCGCAGATCGCATCGGTATCTGGATTGCGATGGCCAAAAACGAGAACTTGTTGCAATGACATGTATCGACGGTACCTGAGCTTTTGAAACATCCTTGACCCGGAGCGCTATCATTTCAGTATATCATTGTTTTGCTAATTTGGCCTGGAAAGAGCCCGGAACGATTCGCCACAGACGAAAATTGTTCAGCCTCAAAAACCGGCAACCAACGTGCATAAACACGCGATTTCGCGTAAACTCCCGCTCGGAGCTGCTGCCCTAATCGCGATATCCGTCACAATGCGACTGGAGACTTAGAAATTGAACGCAATTAGCCAACTTAAACCAAAGATCATTCGCGATAACGGTGAAGTCCCGTTGGTACTTTACTCAGACGCCTCGATCCCAATGGCTGAAATGACGTTTCTGCGGCGGTCACTCGTTTTAGCCGAATTGGCGGTTATTGCATACAACGACGAAGCCGAGGCAACACAAGCCGCCAATGCGATCGGCTTTTCTGAATGTGAGTTGTTTGACCAAAACGGTGCTCAAGCGTACCGGTTCCGCAACCAGCACGATGTCATTTTCGCTTGCCGCGGAACCGAACCATCCGAGTGGAATGATCTCCACGCAGATGCTCGCGCATCGATGGTTTTAGTCAGCACCTTCGGCCGCGTTCACAGTGGCTTTAACCAAGAAGTGAACGACATCTGGCCATTGATGGAAAAGCTGCTCGAAGATAACAGCCTCCCCGCATGGTTCTGCGGCCACTCACTCGGCGCCGCCATGGCCACAATATGCGCTTACCGTTGCCAAGTCTCTCCCATCTGGACTAACCCTCGCGAATTGCATACCTTCGGATCGCCCAGGGTCGGCTGCAAAAAATACATCAACCACGCCAAGATCGAGCATTATCGCTGGGTGCAAAACAACGATATCGTAACCCGAGTCCCACCCGCTTGGCTCGGCTATCGACACGGTGGCAACGAAATCTACATTGATCGCAATGGTCGCATCAAACGTTTGACAGGCTTGTGGCGCAGCCGCGATCGTTGGCGCGGATTCTTGAAAGGCTTGGGCTTCGGAAAGTTCGATCTGCTATCGGACCATAGCATGCGACTTTATGCCGAAAACATCGCTTTAGCAGTAGACAAAGAAATGGAAGCCCTGGCATCTGGTGGCAAAGCCATCAAGAAAAATGAAATTGTGATTCAAGAAAAATCAGAGTAAACCGACTGTGACTCACGAATCCTGCCCAGGCTCAAGCTGAAACAACGCCAATGCACCTAAACCATAGAAGGTGTATTCAATATCTTTCGCTGGATCGAGCTCGAATCCGGCGAATCCTCCACCACTCCGCGACATAGACAATATGTACTTTTGCGCAGCCCCAATATCGACCCAATGCAATCGATTTAAATCGAGCAGCGTCACACATGCAGTGAATGTACTCAAGACATCTGGCAACGGAATGCGCGAATTCGCCTGAAAACCTCCTCCGTCGCCTTGCATGTCGGCTAAGAATTCGCCGGTCTCTTGCGCAAGTGACTCATCTAGCGCCCCAAGCACAGACAACGCTCCGATAGCAGCCGCAGTCGGATTTACACCTGACCGCTTGCCAACACGAATCTCCAAAAAACCACCATCCTCTTGTTTTTGCCCCAACAGAAATCGCTTGATACTATCGGGATCTTCAATGGGCTGATCGATCAACTGCAGACAGAGCAAAACCAAGAACGTTTGGTACGTGCTGCCTGCTTGACCTTCAAGAGATTTCGCATATCCGCCATCGGGCCTTCGCAACTGAGACAACAAGTTGGCAAGCCGCATTTGCCAATCGCTGCGACTCTCAGACATCACATCCAAGCCGATCGAGGCTTCGAGCAACTTCACACTATAAACTAATGCCAACAGATCGACGATCGTTTGGAATGTCCTGAGTTTGTTGCGCAAGAATTCTGCACTGCGGTGTGCCACTTCACCTTCTAACAGTCCGAGAAACGCCAATGTTCGCAAGGCAAAGCTGGTGTAATAAAGATCGCTGTCACCTTCGCGGCCAGCCCAGCCACCATCATCGCGCTGTTGCGACAAAACAAAACCCGCGTGGCGTTGCGTGATTTCATCTGGCAGTCGCGACGCGCCATAGGTCAGCGCTAACGTTAAGCGTTCGAGATATGTGAGCTCTTTATCCACAACATCACGCTCGCACGTAAGGAGTCAGTTTAGCGCGGACTTCATCAGGAATTCGCACCGACTCAATCTTATGCCCTTCCGACATTCGACAACAAACAGTGGTCGTTTCACCATCAGCCACTTTGTTGGCATTCACAAACATCTCGTACTGAAACGTAATGCTCTTATCTCCCAGACGAGCAATCTGCAAATGGATTTCGAGCGTTTGCTCAAAACGAACTGGCCCGCGATATTGGCAACTTGCTGCGACCCGCGGCCAACTCACCTCTCCTACCGAAGTGAGCATCGGAAAAACACTCAATCCTAAGTGCCTCCACATCGCGTGCTCGGTTTGCTCCATGTAGAGAAAGAAGGCGCTGAAGTGCGCGATCCCTGCGGCGTCTGTTTCAGCAAACTCCACACGACGGTGATGGGTAAAGAACTGGGACATCGATTCTGTTTCCCGAGTGAGCCAATGGAGCTATAGGCGTCTCAATAAAAAACGCCGCTAGCTTGTCGCTGCGGCGTCTGTGATTCTTTGATCTTCATTCGCTCACTCAGGTGATGAATGAATCGTATCGGAGATTACTCGCCAGTGTATGGCAAGAGAGCCATGAAGCGAGCTCGTTTGATCGCCAAAGTAACAGCATGTTGGCTAACAGCCGAGCAACCCGTCTTGCGACGACCTACAATTCGGCCATGGCGATTGATCAGCTTGCGCAGCAAGTCGACGTCTTTGTAGTCGACATACATTGGCCGTGGACGTTTTCCTTCTACGAACAACGGATCCTTCTTCTTGGAACGGGCGCGAACTCGCGTACGTTTGCGAGGACCTTTGCCCTTGCCAGGATTACCGCGTCGTGGAGGTGCCGAAGTGCTCATATCGTCTGTCCTAAGCTCCAGATAATGGATGTGTTGAGTATGTATTTGCGATCTTGGGTGTCGATTTTTGCTCACCCTACAGCTTGTTTCCCCAGAATTGGAACGGAGCCGGGAGGTGAGAATCTGTAAAAATACCGGCCAATCACGAAATCGGCAAGGCTTAAATATTATCGCCATGCTCAATTGTGAACGATAGCCAATCCGGCTGAATACGCTGGCGAGCCCCAAGCCCCCACCTTTGAGGATACCGTGCGATTTTGAACCGAATCGGAACCGCCGCAGCCCGATTTAATCAGAATATGGCACAAAACTTGACAACCCCCACCACTCTAGGTACCCCTATAGAAAGGCATCATCCCCCAACTTCGCTGGAACGAACAAATTGCTCAAGCAACCTATCAGATTGGACGATTTTGCCTTGGCGACTAAAGCTTTCGTTGTTACATTTCTGAGTTCTCCCAGCGGAGCCTTTTGATGAAAGGGCTGTTTCAGGGGGAAAACTGAAGACCATTTTTTGGAAAAGGCTGCTTTTATGCCCAAGATGAAGACGCACAAGGCAACCAAAAAGCGTTTTCGGATCACAGCCAACGGCAAGGTGAAGCACCGCGGTGCTGGCACGAGCCACTTGGCAGTTCGCATGAGCCAAAAGCGTAAGCGAAACTTGCGTGGTACTCGCGTATTGGCGAAGTGCGACCAGGCGATGATCCACAAAGCGTTGTGCGGAAATAGCTACTAATTTCCAAGTAGTATTTCGTTTGTTGCCAACACGATTGATTCAACAGTAGAGTGGGCCGAAACCAGGCAGATGGGTTAAACGGCCGTTTTGCGAGAATGATCTCAAGCATGTGCCCCGCTTGAGGAATTGTTCAGAATGGAAAGCGAAACGGTGACCTGAAGTGCCACAGACAAAAGTTAGGTTGTACGATGCGTACAAAGACTGGTGCTACACGGCGCCAAAGTAAGAACCGATTATTCAAGCGAGCCAAGGGCTTCGTAGGTGGACGCGGACGTTTGCTGCGTACCATGAAAGAATCTTTGTTGCGAGCAGGCGCTTATGCCTATCGTGACCGTCGAGTAAAGCGACGTGAGTTTCGTCGCCTTTGGATTACCCGTATCAACGGTGCACTCTACACTCACGAATTGCGTTACAGCCAATTCATTTATGGATTGAAGAAAGCCAACATCCAATTGGATCGTAAGCAGCTTTCCGAAATGGCCATTCACGATCCAGCAGGTTTTACTGCGGTCGTCGCCCAAGTGAAAAAGGCGTTGGCCTCTTAATGCAACATTTGCGGTTAAAATAATATCCGCAGAAAACAACTTGAGCATTTGAGAAGGGCTTTCGCGAGAAGGCCCTTTTTTATGTTTACAACCACGTTTTTCTTCTTTCTCGATGTTCGTTACCCCGACATCAGTTGCCCAGGCGACTCTCCATGGAACTCAACGAATTCGTTCATCAGCTTGATGAACTCGAAAAGCAAGCCGTAGGTGAACTCAGCGCCATTCAAGATGCTGCTGCGCTCGAAGAAGTGCGGATCAAGTATCTAGGCGCCAAGAGCGGCCAATTCAAAAACGTGCAAAAGTCGATGGGAGCTTTAGCTGCAACCGATCGACCTGCCGGTGGCAAACGCTTCAATGAAGTCAAGAATGCGATTCAAGCTGCGTTTGATGAAGCGCAAAATCGTGCGAGCCAACAAGCGACCAAGTCAACTGGCCCGATGGCCGATCCCACATTGCCAGGGGCGCGAATTCGACTCGGCCACGTGCATCCAATCACACAAACGATCGAGCATCTCAAGGAGATCATGGGACGCTTGGGCTTTTCGGTAACCGAAGGTCCAGAGGTAGAAGATCCATGGCACAACTTCGTAGCTCTTAACATTCCCGATGACCATCCGGCCCGCGATCCACTCGATAACTTCTATCTCAAAACGGCAGAGAAAAACTCCGGAGTCACTCGACTGTTGCGCAGTCAAACAAGTACTGTGCAAATTCGCGTGATGGAATCGCGACAACCTCCAGTCCGCATCATTTCGCTTGGACGAGTTTATCGACCAGACGAGGCGGATGCGACCCACTTCCCGATGTTCCATCAGATGGAAGGCTTGTGGGTTGATCGAGGTGTGACGATGGCGCAATTGAAAAGCGTGTTGCGATTGTTCGCCACAAGTTATCTGGGAGGCGATGTGAATATTCGCTTCCGTCCATCCTTCTTCCCGTTCACGGAACCAAGTGTGGAAGTAGATTTTTGGTGGGCAGGCCGCTGGATCGAATTCGGCGGTGCAGGCATGGTCGACCCGAACGTTCTCAATGCAGTCGGCTATGATCCCGAAGTTTACACCGGCTTCGCCTTTGGGTTGGGAGTCGAAAGACTTTGCATGCGGCGGCACCAGGTCACCGACATCCGTGATCTATACCGCAACGACGTCCGCTTCTTAAGACAATTCTAAGGATTTCGATCCATGCTCGTTAGCTGGGAATGGCTTAGCCAATACGTCTATCTCAAAAACACTCCTGATGAAATCGCGAATCGTCTCAGCCTCTCGGGCTTGAATCATGAAGAGACGAAAACCGTCGATGGCGATACGGTGCTGGATCTAGAAGTGACCAGCAATCGTGCGGATTGTTTGTGTCACATCGGTATCGCGCGAGAAATTGGTGTACTTACGCAGCAACAGCTTTGCTTGCCGGAAGCCAAAATTACAACCAGTGGCGAAGACATCACGAAATCTTGGAAGCTCAACGTCGAGGCTCCGACAGCGTGTCCGCGCTACACAGGCCGCATCATTCGCGGAGTTAAAGTGGGACCAAGTCCTGCTTGGCTTGTCAAACGCTTGGCAGCGATTGGTTGCAAATCGGTCAATAACATCGTCGACGTAACAAACTATGTGATGTTCGAGTTGGGCCAACCCCTTCACGCGTTCGATTTGCGACATGTGCGAGGCAACCAAGTTGTCGTTCGTATGGCCAAAGAAGGCGAACAACTCGTCGCCATCGATCACAAACAATACAAACTTGATCCTTCGATGGTGGTTATTGCCGACGCACAGCGAGCCTTGGCACTCGGCGGCATCATGGGTGGCGCTGATAGTGAAGTATCCGGTTCAACGGTCGACCTGCTGATTGAAGCCGCTGACTTTGCTCCACGTGTTATTCGCTCTACCGCACGCGCACTCAAGCTGCATTCGCCGTCGTCGTTCCGTTTCGAACGACGTATCGACGCGAGACAACTCGACTGGGCGAGCCGACGCTGCTGCGAATTGATCGTACAAGTAGCTGGTGGGACCATTCAAAATGGTTTACTCGATTCGGCCACTACTGCGATCGAACCACCTGCACCATTTGCATTTCGCTGCTCGGAAATTGAGCGAGTGCTAGGTATCACAATCCCAATAACAGAAGTCACTCGCATCATTCCAGCCCTTGGTTGCAAGTTGGTCGACGAAGGTAATGGCAAGTATTTAATCACGCCACCGACCTGGCGTGCGGATTTAACCCGCGAAATAGATATGGTCGAGGAACTAGCTCGCATCTACGGATACGAGCAGATCCCCGAAAATGTTCCCGTTCCCATGTTCTCGTCTGCCAAGCGTCCGAAAGATGTGGTCTTGGAACGCGTTCGTGGAGTGATGATTGCTACAGGACTCGATGAAGCGTTAACACCGTCGGTTGTCACGCAAGCCAATGATGAGATGCTTTCCCCATGGACAGATCTCGCGGCGTTATCGACAGACATCGCTTTGCTTGAAGGCGCAACTCGCTTGCGACGTAGCCTAATTCCTAGTTTGCTGACATGTCGCTTGCATAACCAAGCTCAATCAGCGCGTGATGCAGATTTATTCGAAGTGGCTCAGATTTATCTTCCAAGTGCGGAAGGTGGACTACCACTCGAGCAATGCACTTTGGGCTGGGTGAGCGGTTCAAACTTCAATACAACCAAGGGTATCCTCGAATCGTTGCTGGAATCGGTCTGCGGAGTTCAAAATTGGACGTTCGCTGATTGGTCCAACAAATTGTTGGAAGCGGGTGAGGGAGCCAAACTACAGCTTAATGGCGAAACATTGGGGTACGTGGGTACGTTCTCGAAATCGGGACGCAAAGAGTTGCGGCTAGAAGGAACATGTTCCTTTGTTGAAATTTCTGTGGATGGATTGTTGGCGTTAGCTCGAATTGTGCCGACGGCCAAAATCATCAGTCCTTACCCAGCGGTTGTGCGCGATCTGAATTTAGTACTTGATGAAGCCTGTCGTTGGCATCAGCTCTCCGAAACCGTCCGCGCCGCTGGTGGAGAGTTGCTCAAAGATTTGCAATATCGCGAAACATATCGCGATGCGAATAAGGATGGCGAAGGGAAGAAGCGCGTTTTGTTTTCGTTCGCGTTGCAAAGTGACGACCGAACATTGACCAGTCAAGAAGCGGATGATTGCGTAAAACGCATCATTCAATCTTGCGAACAATCTCTCGGTGGCCGACTGATTGCCTCGTAGCTTGTGACAGACGCAGAGCGGATCGTTTAACCCGTACGCCGAAGGCTAGGTCCCATTGTGCGCGCAAGTAATGAGACGGGTAACCCATCGCGCGATGTATCCAGAGTCAGCGGCGCCTCGTTTAACCCGTATGCCGAAGGCTAGGTCCCATTGTGCGTGCAAGTAATGAGACGGGTAACCCATCGCGCGATGTATCAAGAGTCAGCGACTGCGAACAGTCCAACTATCGTTGCGAGTCCAACGCGGCCTAGCCTACGGCTCCTCGTTTAACCCGTATGCCGAAGGCTAGGTCCCATTGTGCGCGCAAGTAATGTTCGATGTATGCGGCAGCGCGACAGACAACAAGTCAGCGGCGACGAACAGTCCAACTATCATTGCGAATCCAACGCGGCCTAGCCTTCGGCGTACGGGTTAAACGATGCGCCGAAGGCTAGGTCCCATTGTGCGCGCAAGTAATGAGACGGGTAATCCATCGCGCGATGTATCCAGAGTCAGCGGCGACGAACAGTCCAACTATCGTTGCGAGTCCAACGCTACCTAGCCTACGGCTACTCGTTTAACCCGTATGCCGAAGGCTAGGTCCCATTGTGCGTGCAAGTAATGAGTTGGGTAATCCATCGCGTGATGTATCCGGAGTCAGCGACTACGAACAGTACAACAATCATTGCGAGTCCTGGCCGGCCTAGCCTACGGCTCCTCGTTTAACCCGTATGCCGAAGGCTAGTTGGACAGCGCCAACTTCCGCGGCTTCGAGCGTCGTTTTTTTGTGTCGTATATTGACTTTGTAGTGTGGATATTTATTCCCAAAGCCTTGAACGCAGCTCGACGTTTT
>JAFLCP010000280.1 GCA_017303505.1 Planctomycetota bacterium
CCATCTGCAAGCTTCAGTTTCACACCGCGAGCCACTTCGCCTTCGTCCATCATGATGTCCATTACGCGAGTGGCATCGTAACAGTCGGCCCCTAACTCACCAGCGCGTTCAAACATCATTTGATCGAAGTCAGCTCGCTCAACTTGCCACGTTGTGCTGCATTCGCGCGGATCGTGTTCGGTAAAATAAAACGGTTCCGATTCTTTGCCGGTTGCCGTGACAAACTGAACGCTTTTCTTGGTAACAAACGCGCTATTCTTCATACGATCCAAAAGACCAAGTCGCTGCAATGGCCAGTAGGTCTCTGGCATGAGCGATTCGCCAACGTGAAAGCGGGGCATCTTCTCGCGTTCGATCAACAACGTCGAATAACCAGCTTCGGCGATGAGGGCGGCAGCCGTGCAACCTGCAGGTCCACCACCGATAACAATGACGTCATATTGATCTTTCATGACTTGATCTCCTGGAAATCGCTTTCTGACCAAACTCTGCAATTAAGTATATCGGGCCGACAATAGTTGTTTCAACAATAAACCGCAGTTTCCCGGTTTGGATCACTAGGTAACTGGTCTGGAATCGAGGCGAATAAACAGATAAAGTCCCGGCGCGGAAGTGTACGGATTTTTTCGGCACCTCGCAAAAAAACCGTAAACCATTACCAAACATAGACTTACAACGAAAAGAACTCCTCCAGCGTGTCCCGCAGCTCTCCTACTTCCTGGACATCCCATTCAGTTCGGCAAAGCCGAGCCGTGCAGCGATTCGTTTCGCTAGTACGTTGGGGGGGACGTGAGTTCCTGCAAAGTCTCTCAGACCTGCGTCAGGCCGCGTTGCATTGGGTTCATGACGAGGGAGGGGGGTTGGCGGCCAGCGTTTCTTATTACCTGGCACTTTCCCTGTTCCCGATGATGCTGCTCCTCTCCAGTGGCGTTGGATTATTCCTGAAGTTTTCGCGTTTAGGTCAGGATGCCCAGGGACAAATCCTGGATGTCTTGGCGGAACACACTTCGCCGGTGGTCCGAACGCAAATCGAAGAAGTCTTAATGCAAATGCGCGATCATGCGCTGTTGAGTGGGCCAGCGGGTTTGATCGCGGCAACTTTGGCTGCCATTGGTGTTTTTTGTCAATTCGATCGAGCCCTTTCGCGAATTTGGGGCATCAAACCCTTGCCGAGCAAAGGGTGGCGGGATTCATTGCATCGCTTTCTGACGCATCGAGTCTCCGCGTTTTTTATGTTGATTGGCTTGGGCATCTTGCTGGTAGTCGTTTTTATTTTGAACCTCTGCCTAACCGCTTTTCACACATTAGCCATCGACTACTTGCCTCGCGGCGAGCGATTTTTGGCATTGGGCGAAATGATTCTGACGATTGCCCTCAACGGGATGATCTTCGCTATTCTCTATCGAGTGATCGCGAAAAAATCGATGCGTTGGAATGATGCCTATCGAGGTGGATTGATCGTCGCAATCGTTTGGGAAGCGGGACGCAACCTGCTTGGCTTAACCCTTATCGGAATGCGGTACACAACAGCCTATGGTGTGATCGGCTCATTCATCGCGCTTCTCGCTTGGTGCTATTACGGTGTCTCTGTCATTCTCTTCGGGGCCGAGTACATTCAGGTTATCCAGGAGCGGCGAAAAGCCGCTAGTTCCGCGACACCTGCGGCCTCGAGTTCTAATCCCTCGTCGGTTGCCACAAACGCGTCCAACGAGTCCACAACTGCCGCCCCCGTAATTCTGCCATTCCCCACAAAGTCTGACGCCCACAATGTCACTCGGCCCATACCGAATCGAGTCCGTCCGCGTCGTGTTGCCTAAAGGGATTCTTCCTCAAAGCACTCTACTCGAATTGCGGGCAGGAATTGCGAGTACCATTTCATAGTGCGAGACTAGAATTTCTTGGCGATTCCATCAAGAGTCGCAACCTCCAAACCCAGACGACACGTACAAATGTACGTATCGAATCATCACGCAAACCAACGTGGCACGTCGTCAACATCTTCCTCCGCATCCATTTCCGTCGCTCTTTTCTGTTCGCGCGAAATTGGAGGGGGTAAACCGGAATCCAACCATACAAACCTCACACTCTCTCGGTTATACTAAATTCGTTGAGTTGCTCCCTAACCCTTCTCGGATTCGTTTTTCATGCCCTGCCAAAATTCAGCTGTGATGACGTGGAAAGGGAAGGGGAGGGTGGTGGCGAGTTCGTCGAGCTTTTTATTTCTACTTACACTCGTCATCGCTGCGATATGCCCATCAGCAAGCGTGGCACAGGAAGCGAATGCTGCTCCTGAAACCGCTTTGCCAACTACCGATTATCTAGTTGAACTAGAAAAACTGGCAAGCAAGTGCGAAGAATTGAAACTCCCCATTCAAGCCGAACAAACTCGAACTTGGTGGCCGCAAACCAGGACCGATCAAACTTGGCTCGCGTTACCGACAGCCGCAGTTACAAACAAGCCCAACGAAAATGAGGAACTTGTTTCCAAATGGCATACTCGGTTCGAAACATTGCGCCGTCGACATGCTTTGTATTTGATTGAGGAAATCAAAAAGCTCTTGGAAGGCAAAGATGAAATTGCCGCTTATCGGTTGGTATGGCGAGCTTATCGCGAAGATCCACAGAACCCTCAACTCAAGTTTGTCTTGCAGAGCTTTTTGAACGCCACCGGTGTTGATTCCAAAGCTCGGCTCGCTTCCACAGCCCATCCGAAGTATGGCTGGCCGGCCAAAACGTTTCATCGAGTGCAATTGCCCCATTTCCGTGTGGTCAGCAATGCTTCGCCTGATCTGCTGGAACAATGGGCACAAGAGTTGGAAAAAATTTTCGCTGTTTGGACGCAAGCCTATCCCGATCTCTGGCTTGCCCCTGGCTCACTCAAGAATCGTCTTGCAGGCAAAAACGTTCCGCTCGAACGCAAGGCTGAAATGAACTTGGTTCTCTTTCGGTCGCGCGAAGACTACATTCAGCATCTGGGTAAAGCGGAACAGCTCATCGAGAATTCTGTTGGCTACTATTCGCCCAAAGAGACCACCTCTTACTTTTACATCGAAGATGGCGCGATCTCGTATCCAACTTTGGTACATGAGCTCACGCACCAAATCATCCAGGAAGCATCGCTGGTTCGCGGCAGTGAACCGTGGACTGCTCGCAGCGATTTTTGGATTGTCGAAGCGATTGCCCTCCATGCTGAGTCCATTTGGATCGGTGATGACTATGCTACAGTGGGTGGGTGGGAATCACCCCGTTTGCAAGTGGCCCGTTATCGTATGCTGCGGGACGATTACTGGATGGATTGGGAAAGCTTACGCGGCCATTCCGCCGAAACGTGGAAGCAGCAAGAAGAACTGGCGCGAGCCTATACACAATCTGCAGGTCTCGCTCACTTGTGGTTAGACGATTCCGATCCGGTCGTTCGCGAATCGTTCTTCAAATATTTAACTTCCGTCTATCGCAACAAACCCAACGCCAAACTGCTGTATGAGACAATCCCCGCCGACAGTCTCAAGAGTCGATATGAAAACGTCTTGCAAGTTCCGGCCCAATTACTCAAGCAGTTATCGCCGCAGCGAAAATTGGAAGAATGCGTTTTGATCGGATGTGAACTTCCTTCCGATGGCTTGAACTTTTTGTCAACCCAATCCGACATGAAATGGCTCGATGTTTCATTTATGGCACTAAAGGACTCTCATTGCGGTGTCCTAGCTTCTATGCCAAAACTGGAACGCCTCTCGCTCGAAGGTTCTACGATTTCCAATATCGCGCTCAAGGATCTTCAAGGTCTTTCAAAGCTAAACGAACTCGATCTGTCGGGAACCAAAATCGATGACGAAGGCGTCGCTTTGCTGTTGGAACTCCCCGCACTGGAAACCTTATGGCTAACCCAAACCAAGGTCAGCGATGCGTCCCTGCCTGGTCTCTTGCTCAGCCTCCACAAACCGCATCAATATGATTGACGACGCCTTCAAGAGGCGCATGGAGGGCAAGTGCTTTGTGGGCCGTCCCA
>JAFLCP010000281.1 GCA_017303505.1 Planctomycetota bacterium
AAGATGAGCGTCCCACGATTCAACGACGCATCGAGAATCAAGCGAATCTGATGAACCGGTCGCGGAGATTCCTCGATTTCGATACCTGGAGTCAGCGGACCACTCTGCAGTTCGATGAAAGGCTTGATCGGCGGATCAGCATAAGTTGACGCGAGAATAAACGATAGGTAAGTGAGGAGGCTGATAACGGAGGCGGCGATCTGTTTCTTCATTGCTTCTATCTCCTATCGAAAACGATAGCGGCTCGTAGCTCCTACTCGTCATCATATTCGTGATCGTAATCGTCATCGTGCTCGTCCTCGCCATCGAAACTCACGTTTCCCGCATTCTACCGCTCAGCACCACAGATTTCGAGCATAATCGGCGATTGGCGTCACATCCTCCTAATGACAAGCCAACTCCACTTGGACCACGAAAGAAACGAAAATCACGAAAACACGAACGATTCAAGCTTTCTACCGAGCAGGCGTGAGGCTGATCAACACAGCCAACGACACAACCCCAATGATCACCATGCTGCTGGCCATTTTCCATCTGCGTTGCCAAAAACACTTGGCAGAAAAGAGCCAAGAGATTCCCCATGACCTTTTAGTGCATAGGAAAGATGGCGAACCAACATTCACTTACGGTCCAAATAAACTACTCGTCCGCAGGCAATTCTGTGGTGTAGCGAATATCGTTTTCAGCACACCACTCTATGATCAAGTTTCGCTCGTATTGAGCTTCATACTCATACCAACGGTCGAACAGACCGTTTTGGTTGAGAATATCCTTGAGCCGCCGAAACCCTCCGCTTCCCTTCATGGCATCGCGAATTCCACCGCGCAACGCGGGCCTCACCTCGGAAACAAATTGAATGGCGAGTTGTCGCCCCATACCGAGATCACGCGTGTCGGGTATCGCAACATAGCGCGTATCATCGCCGAAATCTTCTGGCTCCTCATCCGAGTCGCCATGTATCGAGAAATAGAGCGACGTTCCCGTATGTCGATCGAGATAGGCACTCTTGGAATGGTCGCCAAAATTCACATAGTCGAATGCACCTTCAATGATATCGAAAGCGAACCACATTGGGACGGGTCATAGTACACCGTTTTCGTCTATGGATTGAATTTAGGGAACAGTCCTCTAAACAGCGATTCAGTATCTGTATCCCATCAAGCTCGTGCTCAATACAGAGCAGCGGACACGTGCTGTTAGGAGGTTACCACAACAAGCTTTTTCGGTGACGCACCGAATGGCCACATAGGGAGAATAATTTCACCATTCTCCAGCATGACGGACAGTGATGCTGAAGTGTGCGATACCAAGCCTTTTAAGCTGATTTTTCCAAACGTCTTACGTGTTTACAGAATGCAACATCGATCGGCTCTTCAGATCCATTTCCCAGATTTCGTCATCGAGAGCTCGATCCCGAAAATCGATACGATCGGCAAGAGGAACAGAACCAGTAAGCAATAGACCATTTGCCATTCGGATTGGCGGATTCCCCAAAAACTATAGATCAAAGCGTGCAGGGAAAAGAACACATGCGCGATCAGCGTAATGGCAATCAGTTCCTCTACCAACATCGTCGGCTGACCATAAGGCCATGGACCAGGTGGCGGCGTTGGAAACAACACGGAAATGAGAAGCAAACATACCGGCGCGACAAAGGGCAATAGAAGTATAAAGCTCCAGCTCGTCATTCGATTTCTTGGTCGCACAAAATCATTATCCTTCACGATGACCCTCACGAATTCATGACTCACGAGCAGGAGTTAGTGACCATGTTTTCCAAAGGTGCACCAGCTACGGCGTTACCTCAATCCTGGAATTCCGATTGGATAGGATCAACTCGGACGCAAACGGACCATCATCCCATGCCGGCGGCGCCACGGGCGCATCGTAAAACAATTCCCAGTTCTTTTCCATTACATTTCGAAATTGACCTACTTCGATAGCCGATCGACAATGCCATTTGTCGCCAACTTTGGGGCTCAATGGCTGAGATTCGTCTCCCACAACCGTAACCGCAATTTCGTTGAACTCCACTCTGGACTTTATTGCGATTCCATTGACCGAGGTGACAACCAAGTGCATGCCGATTGGCTTTGACTCATCGCCACTCTCCCATCGCCCCTCGATTTCAACGACCGTTGCCATCGGCACGCCAAGCCTTCCGACAAGATCCACCGAGCGGCCGATTTCACTGGCGTTTATCTGCTGCCGAATCTCGATCGGTGCATCCTGGATAGCCCAAGTCACCAAACAAAATGAAAACGTTATCGCAGCAACCACAATGATCGACGCCCCTCGAATAAGCTGCCGCTTCATCTTTAACTCCTCTTCCGTTTTCTTTAACGCCCCATCCGCAACACCGACTAATGCTTCCACCCAAGCATCTTTGTCCATTCGAGCGCCAACACCTGATGTTCGACTTCGGCAAATTCGACCGGAGCCCAAGGCTACCAATCGTCTATGATTTGAAAGCTTGCTTTTTGACGACTCCGGTCCAACATTTCGTTCATATAGGCCGCTGAGAACTCTCATAATCCCGCAACAAGCGATGAGCCACGGGTGCGGGAATTCGACCCTGCCGAAGCGATCTGCCTGTCAAGAATGCAACATCTAATCCATCATCTGTTATGCCATGCGTTTCGGTTTGTGAGCCATTATATAGCAGCGTTTGCTGGGGTGCTCGGTCTCGTATGGCTCGCGAATAATTACCTCAACGGGTGCGAACCCGACTTTGGTCAAGGCCGTTTCAATCTGAAACGGCTGAAAGAACGTGAAGTCCAAAACTGCGTTCGTACCGAGGAAGTTTTCAGCATGAATCACCTCCGAACCAACATGGAAGGACAACAAAAGAACTCCGTCTGCACGGAGAACGCGAAACATCTCCGTGAATGCCGAGACCAGCTGATCCTGAGTCAAATGCACAATGCAATAGAATGCAAGAATACCGGCGATCGAAGACGATGCCCTTGATAGAGAGAAGAAATCGCCTACTTCAAAGCGTGATTCCTGAAAAGATTCTGCGGCGTGTTCTATCATTCTCGGGGACAGATCAATACCAGTGGCGCTGAGACCTAGCGAATTGAGGTACGCGGTTGTGTGCCCCGGACCACAACCGATGTCAAGGACAGGATTCCCAGCACCAACGAGTCCGGCGAACCGCTTGAGCAAGTCGCGATCAAACGGCTTGTGATCGAGTTCGTTGATGAACTTCCTCGAATACTCCGCGCTGGCAATGTCGTAGGCGGAACGGATTGAAGCGTGTGATGACGACATATTGAATGGCAATACGTTAGGCATCATCAAGTCGCCGAGTGATGCTGCCATCCTGTTTAAGCATCAACGGCGACTTTGATGCATGCAATAGTTTTAGCTTTTATATCAGGTAGCACTGAGCATAACAAACGTCACTGCTAACCTGATAGATCTTAATGGGTAAAGCCACTTATTTCGAGCATGACCGACGTCTTAGGTCTTCCACCAACAGTGAGCCTATGCTTTATGAACCGCGAAAGTCACGAAAATCGCGAAAGTTTCGGCGGTACCACTTTCGTACCGCCCGAAGAAGTTCACGATTCGGCTTCATCGCCGGAACAACAGCAGTAACTGGGCAGCAAGAATTGAGCCGAGTTTTTGCAAATGGCTCTGGATCGCCGCTCGCATAAATTGGAATGTGTTTCAGTTTGTGCCGAGCGTAGAGAACGGAACTAGTGCGAGGTCATAAACTCAGCACAATGCCGCGATTGATTGTCTTCCATGCCTGAACTGCAAACGAATTGACTTGGTTGTTGAGTCGTTGGGAATGCGCCCAATTTAATGAGAGGCAAAAAAATGAACGAATCGAGGGGCTGATGGCTTTCTTTTTCTGCCCACCATTTTTTTGCCCACACGAGATCGTCGTGGAATCCGGTGACATTATCGAGCCATGACGACCGCACGAACATCGG
>JAFLCP010000282.1 GCA_017303505.1 Planctomycetota bacterium
TCGAGCAGAACTCGATGAACATGCGGAAGGAGTGAACAACACTGAATTCGAAGTTCGCTTTGCGGAGTATAAGACAGACAAGCAGGGCTGGTACTACACCGTCTTACGTGCTATCCCAGTCGCGCATCTCTGGAGTTTCAACTACCGTGGTCGTCCGCAAGAAGAAGTTTTTGCGGACCTACGAGAGCGCATCTCCAGTATTCCCGGAGCTGCTGTAAACATCGGCCAACCGATCTCGCATCGACTGGATCACATGATGTCAGGTATACGTGCGCAAATCGCGATAAAGGTCTTTGGGCCAGACCTCCGAGAATTGCGAACTGCCGCCTACGATATTCAGGAACGCATGCAATCCATCGAGGGAATCGTCGACTTGCAGATCGAGCCTCAAATTGAAATTTCCCAAGTTCAGATGCGAGTGAAACGCGAACAAGCCGCGCGTTATGGCTTAGCCCCCGGAGATGTCGCCGAGCTTCTGGAAACTGCATTTAAGGGGCGTGTCGTTTCGCAAATCATTGAGGAGGACAAGTACTTCGGACTGGTCGTATGGTATGACGAGGCTTCACGCAGAGACCCAAAGGTAATCGAGGAAACAATCATTGAAACGCCATCAGGTGTTAAGGTTGCTCTGTCTCAGGTTGCAGAAGTACTCGATACTACCGGACCGAACGTCTTGAATCGAGAGAATGTCCAACGCCGAGTCGCTGTCTTCTGCAACGTTCAAGGTCGAGACTTGTCCAGCGTGGTCGCTGATATAAAGACTGCACTCACACCTGTGGAAGAAACTCTTCGAGATCTGCCTGGCGAATACTATCTCGACTACAGTGGCCAATTCGAAGCACAACAAGAAGCTACGCTTCGACTTTGGGGACTAGCAATTCTCAGTATGGTTGGCGTTTACTTGTTGCTGATGAAAGCACTTGGTTCACAACGAGCGGCTCTTCAAGTCATCGCCAATGTTCCGCTGGCAGCACTAGGAGCGATTGTCGCGCTGCTAATTGTCAATCGTCCAGTCTTGGCAGAACTTGCTGAGAATCCATGGTATACGTGGCCTCTGGTCTGGATTCAAACGACTCATCTATCGTTAGCGCACTGGGTCGGCTTTATCACCTTGATTGGTATCGTGAGCCGCAATGGGATCATGATGATCTCGCATTATCAGCACTTGATGCATGCGGAAGGGATGCCATTCGGAAAGGAAATGATTATTCGTGGTAGCCTGGAGCGGCTTGCCCCGGTCATGATGACGGCCATGACTAGTTTCATTGGCTTAGTTCCATTGCTATTCGGCTACGGAGAGCCAGGTAAAGAGATACTTTATCCATTATCGATCGTACTTTTCGGCGGCATGCTGGCGTCCACCGTACTCGACCAGCTTGTAACCCCCGCTTTGTTCTATTTGTTTGGCGCGCCCTCAACGCCTATCAACTCTAGGAAACCTTTAAATGATTAGAGCCGCCATTTCAATCGTGGTATGCACATTCCTCAGCACTTCCGCCTTTGCATCGGATCCGTTTACCTTGTTCGAGGGGAAAGACACATCGGCACCTAAGCAGCCTCAGGCATGCATTTCATTCGATGGTATTGTTCATGTTACTTTTGGGGTCGGCGACCAAGTTTTCTATTGCAATATCGAAGGGGAAAAGTGCTCAGTTCCTCAAGCCGCCTTTCGCATACCAAACCTTTCATTGGGCCTTCGACGTGGTCCACGCATTGCACAAACGGGAACTGCTATTGTTGTGACCGCGATTGGCGGACCGATCGGAAAAGGGAAAGATGGCGACATTCTGGCATACCGGTCCTTGGACAATGGAAAGAGTTGGCTCGGACCTGTCAGGGTAAACGATGTGGCTGCTTCCGCTCGCGAGGGACTGCATGCAATGACATCGTCCGAGAATGGGACGTTATGGTGTGTTTGGCTCGATCTTCGGGAAAGAGGGACGCAATTGTTTGCGTCAAAATCCGTCGATCATGGAGCAACATGGAGCAAGAACGTCATGGTGTATCGATCGCCGGATGGTAGCGTTTGTGAATGCTGCCACCCTTCAATTGTTGCAAGTAAAGATTCTTTGCACGTACTTTTCCGCAATTCACTCCAAGGCAATCGAGACATGTATTTGGTTTCCTCACGTGACGGAGGTAAAACCTTTGGCACGGCAGTTCGACTTGGGCAAAGTAATTGGCAACTCAACGCTTGCCCCATGGACGGGGGTATGTTGGCGATTGACGAGAATCAGAAGATATCCACAGTCTGGCGACGTGACCGAAGCATTTTTAGTACCGACTCGCAATCCGATTTAGAAAAGTTGTTGGGAGTTGGTGATCAACCCTGGGTTACAAACAGTGATAACGGATCATACTTCGTTTGGACTAGTAAGCGAGATGGCGATCTCTTGCTGAAGAAACCTGGTAACTCGGCTATCGATCGCATTGGTGATAACGCTAGCTTCCCGGTAGTTATCTCGGCTGTGCAGCGAGTGCCGCTGGTTTGTGTGTTTTGGGAAAAGCGAATGGACCATACCCATTCAATCATCGGCTATAGAATTAAATAGTTCCTCTACGTGTTAACTGAATGAGGGAAATCAAACTTAGTTTGACCCTGCGGTTATACCAGCAGGCCGACGCCTAAGAACGTCGGCCTGTTCGCGTTTTTACGCAGTCTTTTTAGCGGTTTGCTCGCACTGACGACGTCTCAAACTCTCCCCCGCACAAAGTCTCTCCGAACTTCGGCGCGCATCCTTTTGGGTGATTTCTTTGCCCTTAACTACCCACCTCTCGCCAGTCTCATAGTCGCGCGACCGCGAGGTTCTAGAAAAGTTTCAAAACCCATAACCCGGCCAAAAATGAAAAAACTCAAATGACCTCCAGGTTATGCCCCGCGCGATAAAAGCGCGACTTTTAGAGCCTGTTTTCCATTGCGCTTTTATAACCCGGAGTTCAAGCTCAACAGCTCTTGAGCCGCCCTGCGAAAAACTAGATCGTATTGAGAAAAGTGTTGTTTGCGATCGAAAAAGTAGGGCGAGCGAGAGCAATTCGAGTCAGGTTTCAGATTGCAATTTGAACATTTTTTGATGCAACAGGCGTTGGTGCGGATGGACGTTCGCGTTAATGGTAGCAGTGCGCTAAGTCCTGAAGTGCCCCCAACGCTGAAAGATGAACGACGACTAGAGCTACGCCGCGTTGCGGCTGCAGCTCTTGAGGAATCCGCCCCACCGTTCTCGGCAATGAATCTCAGAAATCTGAATCGAATTAGTTTCTGATAGTTTCTCGATGGACTTCGAGCGTTTCTTCAATCGCGAATCGCTAAACACAAGCTCATTCCCGATTCCCTAATGATGTCATTCTCAGTGATAGCAGACTTTGAATTCTTGGCAGAGGATATCCACTAACCCCACACCATAGAAGTAAATTTGCCTAAATCCCCCTATCTTGGTGATTCGGTATAGGTGGAAAATTCCTTAAATATTCTGCAGAAATTTGTTGTAATGGAGACGCTTGACGGATATCACTTTTCCGAAGTCGCTAATTCGAGCGACTCATTTCGACCGTCTAGTAGTGTGGTAGTACCACAATCCCAATATTTCTCCGATGGCTTGGAGGTTTCTATGAGTTCTCGCCGTGTCCGCAGTTCGATCTGGGGCAAATTGTCAAAGCTAGCTTTTCGCAAAAAGGCAGGCTCACGCAA
>JAFLCP010000283.1 GCA_017303505.1 Planctomycetota bacterium
CCTTGTGTGGGTTCCATGTTGTGATGTGTACCCAAAGGACATATCACAAAACGTGCTTGTTTGTCCCTCACACACCACTACGACGCCCTCCCCAACCCACCCCACAAACACACCCAAAAGAAGTAGTTCAGAGATTTGTTTGGTTGTAATGATTGTAACGCACAGCTTTCGCTCAACCTTAGAACCTTGAAATGGGGAAACCGCATTCCATTCGAAACTCCACTCGGGCGAGATAATATAGATATGGACCCTCTCGCTCACCCCCCTTATGGAACAGAGCGGTTTTTGGGCTATTTTTGCTGCGGAGCTTAGCTTTGACCGTTTTCCCGATAGCCATTGGAAGTAGTTTTACGGCGGAACCGTTACGAATTCCTCTACAACGCTGGCTTACCTTTTTGCGGCGTGAGGCGGAATTGTCGTTTATTCCGTACGGCCAAATGCTACTCCACCTTGTCGACCCAAACAGCCCTTGGTTTCGGAACGAAAAAGGTTTGAACGTCCTGTTGTTTCGTCCTAGCGATTTGGTTCGCAACAAGTCTGATCGATCGCAACTCTCTACATCAGTTGACGAGTTTTTCGCGAAGTTCCAATCGGCATGTCAACAATGGCAAGTTCCTACGCTGGTGATATTGGTCTCTCCCGAGCCTGACTCAACGACACCCACCATGTCGGTCGCCGAGATCACTCCTGAGCAATGCATCACTCCAGAACAATGGCAACAACTTGAATTGTCAGTTTTGAAAAGATTCCAAGCGATCAGCCGCGTGAATGTCATCAGCGACAAATCGATTTTCGAAGCCTATCGTTGTACCACAGTAAACGATTCCTTGGCTGAGCAACTCGCCCACATACCATGGACCGACTCCGCATGGCTGGCTGTCGCAACTGCTATCACTCGCTTCGTGGATGGGAAAAAACGTTCATCCGTTAAAGCTATTGTCGTGGATTGCGATAATACGTTATGGCATGGTGTATGTGGCGAAGATGGGCCGCAGGGAGTTCGAGTCGATGAGCGCCATCGCTTGCTGCAACATAGTTTATTGCAACAACGAGAAATGGGACGACTTATATGCCTCTGCAGCAAGAACAGTCCTGAAGATGTATGGAGCGTTTTCGAGACTCATTCTGACATGTTGCTGCGGCGTGAACATATCACTGCGTCCAAAATCAATTGGACGCAGAAATCTCAAAATTTGCTGCTACTAGCCAAGGAGCTGAACCTCGGAGTTGATAGTTTTCTTTTCCTCGATGACAATCCGCTAGAGATTAGCGAAGTTCGGGCCTATCTCCCAGAAGTCATCTCGATCGCACTACCTAGCGTTCAAACCGATTCCTGGGAACAAATGCTGAAACATCTGTGGCCATTGGACGGTCAAACTCAAACACGTGAAGACCTCCAGCGGGCGCAAATGTACGCCGAGGAAACTCAACGAGTTTCGCTGCGCGCGCAATCTCAATCGCTGACTGATTTTCTCAAATCACTTAAACTCGAAGTCGATATTCGTCCGCTTGATTTAACAGATCAAGCCCGAGCGGATCAATTGCTCCAACGCACGAATCAATTCAATATTCGTCCTTCGATTCGTTCGATCGATCAGCTCAAGTCCCTCTCTCTCGATCACGAACTGGAACTTCACACGATCCGTACTCGGGATCGATTTGGGGATTATGGCCTAGTAGGCTTGATGATCTCACACTGCGAGGGAAATACGCTTCATCTCGATCATCTTGTCCTCAGTTGTCGAGCGTTGGGACGAACGATCGAGATTCGGATGCTACAATATCTGGCCGAACTTGCCGAACAGCGATTAAAGCGCGAGATTCAGGTTCGTTTCGAAGCCTCTGCGCGTAACCTGCCCGCCTATGTTTTCTTATGCGACGCGTCAAAAACTCCCAAATCAGCCTCACCTCAATCGACTCAATTTCTCCTGACAACTCAGTCCATTCTATCGGTGGATCCGATCCAATTCGCTGCGTCTCAAACAGCCGTTGAAGAATCAGAAGCGGTCATAATAACATCGCAGGCAACCATTCCAACCTCAACGCTTTATCAGACCATCACCGATCTAAGCACCACGGAAGCGATTGAGAAATTTCAGCGTAAACAGTTTGCTCGCAACCTCGAGCGGACAGATAGCGTCGAGTATCCTGCGACCGAATTGGAACGTCAGATTTGTGCGATCTGCCAAGATGTTCTGTACTATAACGAACTGGGACTATCGGATTCTTTCCGCGACTTGGGCTGCAGTTCGCTTCAATTTGTTCGAATTTGCTCGAAGCTCAAACAACAATTTGAAATCCATGTTGCCGTGGCAGAAACGTTCGCGCTCTCCACTATCCGCGATCTTGTTCGGTTGGTGACAAAGGCCATTGCCCTACAAAACATGCATGAAACTACATCATCGCCGACGCAATCTACATTAAAGCGTATGCAAAAGGAAAGCGAACGAGCAGGCACGGATAACATGCCGGATCGCAACGGTCATGAAATTGCCATCGTAGGCATGGCGGGACGTTTCCCTGGTGCCGACGACATAAGAAAGTTCTGGAGCAACTTGGTTCAAGGTGTCGAGAGTATTGAAACTTTGGCTGAAATTGAACTCAATCTCCCGGAACAGAGTCCACTGCGAACTCATCCTAACTTGGTTCGAAGAGCGTCTTATATCAAAAACGCTGACGAATTCGATGCGCGTTTCTTTGGCGTTTTTCCGAAAGAGGCGGCTGCGATGGACCCTCAACATCGCTTGCTTTTGGAAGAGTGTTACCATGCACTGGAAGACGCAGGCTACATACCAGACCAAATCGAAGATGCTGTCGGCGTATTCGCGGGTTGCTACATGGACACGTATGTGTTGTCATGTCTGGAAACTCATCCGGAATGGATACAAGGTTTAGCCAATTCGTTTCACGGCGGCGATCTTCTTACAGAACTAGGTAACGACAAAGATTATCTGGCGACGCGTATTTCGTTTTTGCTGAACTTGCGCGGCCCCGCGCTCACGATCCAAACCGCCTGCTCCACTTCTTTAGTAGCCATCATTCAAGCCTGCCAGAGCTTGCAGAACGAGCAATGTCGAATGGCTCTTGCAGGTGGTGTAACACTCAAGTTTCCGCAAAAACGTGGGTACTTATATACGGAAGGGGGCATGGTAAGTCCCGAAGGGAAATGTCGCACATTTGACGCCAACGCCAAAGGAACGATTTTCGGTGAAGGCGTCGCAGTTGTTGCTCTAAAGAAACTCGAACATGCATTGCAAGATGGCGATTCGATTTACGCGGTCCTCAAAGGCTGGGGCATCAACAATGATGGTCGATCCAAAGCAGGATACACGGCACCAAGTATTGCGGGGCAAACAGAAGCGATCACGTTAGCCCACAAACATGCGAGAATCTCAGCGGACACGATTCAATACGTCGAGGCGCACGGCACGGGTACAGCGCTTGGTGATCCGATCGAAATCGAAGCCCTGACTCGAGCTTTTCGTCAATCAACCAACCAAAAACAATTTTGTCGAATTGGTTCC
>JAFLCP010000284.1 GCA_017303505.1 Planctomycetota bacterium
TGGCCGACTCAGTGGGCCGCAACATGAGGATCGTATCGATGCTAGGAATATCCAATCCTTCGTTGAACACATCGACCGCAAACAGAATATCCAATTCATCGCGGGCTAAACGTTCTAGCGATAGGGCTCGCGGTGCCGAGGTTGGTCCTGAATGGACCGCTACAGCTCGTACTCCTTGAGCTTCAAAATAGGCCGCCATAAAATCTGCATGCCGCAGCGAGCAACAGAACCCCAATCCCCGCCGAGCTCCATGTTGGCGATACAGTTCCAGCGCATTGCGAGCCCGTTCTTGGGTCGCGATAGCTGCCGTTAGCGCTTCATCATCAAACCGCTGACTCCGCCATGGGATCTGAGCGTAATCAACTTGATCGGGTACCCCAAAATATCGAAACGCCGAGAGCAACTCTTCCTGAATCCCGCGCACCAGATCACAGCGAAAGACCAAGTTCCCTCCGCACAGCCCCAGTAAATCACCTCCATCGCTTCTTTCGGGCGTTGCCGTCAAGCCGAGCATAAACTTGGGCGTAAAATAATCGATCAAGCGTCGATAGGTACTGGCAGCCGCATGATGGAACTCATCGACGACGATGTAATCAAAGGCATCGGGCGCAAACTGCTTGAGATGAGCCGCTTTACCGAGCGTTTGAATCGACGCGAACAAGACTTCCCCTCGTTCCCATGGCTCCTGCCTGGGAACGCCCTGCATCGCGGCTCCCGCCGCCTTCCCCTCCTGCAACTTGAACAGCGAGTCCGTATCAAATCCCTTCTCCACCCCCGTGTACTTTCCCAACCTTGCCCCCGGCCGCACAACACGAAACGTTCGCAGCGCCTGTTGCAGAATCTCATCGCGATGAGCCACAAACAAGATGCGCTTGAACTCAGGTCGGTGGCTATCGAACGCAGACAACCATGTTTTGCCTAAGCCGGTGGCCAATACGACCAAGCCCGCTTGTTGACCTGCGCGGCGACATTCTTCCAAGGCCGCCAGGGCTTCGACTTGAATAGCATTCGGTTGAGGTGGTGTGGTGGGCTGTTCGTTATCGGCCAGTTGCGAGAGCTGAATGGTGGTCGTCTCAGCTCGCCGGATCCGATATTCGGCAATCCACTCGGGAGTGACGGTACAAGTTTGTGGATTACGCCACAATTCTTCGAAAGCCTCGCGTACATTTTGATAGCCATCGCTATGAGTACTTTTATAGACGCGATAGTTCCATTCGATGCCGCTGCGTAGGGCGGAGTGCGATAGATTCGAGCTCCCGACGAAGGCCGTCCCTTGTTGGTCAGCATGTTGAAAGAGATACGCTTTCGGATGGAAGGAGATCGCGTTCGCTTGAAACACCCGCAGTTGCAACGGTCCATCGAGATCGAGCAATTCGGCGAGCGCATCGGGATCGGTGATATTCATGTAGTCACCGGTTAAGATCCGGATCGTTCCATGGCGCTGCAGCATATCGATCAGATACGGCCGCAACAGTTCCACCCCACTCCGCTGGATGAAGGCCACCGACAGGTCTGCCGCAGTTGCTGTTTCTAGTTCATATTGCAGATGTGGTAACAGAGGATCGCGTTCGCCGCGTACCAGGGCGCTATCCCCGATATCGGCTGACCGTTTCACGGGCGACTTCGGTACCACTTTGATGATCTTGCCTAGATCATGCGCATGTTGATGTTGGACTCGAACCGTTTCAGTTGCGAGACTCGGCTCTGGTTTGACGAGCGTGTTATCGGACGAGTCTGGTGTTGGTTTGAGATAGTTGGCTTTATGTGGGATGACATAGCGCACACCACCTCTTGGGTCAGGCACATCACCCTGATAGCGTGGGATGATATGCAAGTGCAGATGCGGCACCGTCTGCCCAGCCGCTTCCCCCACATTGATACCGATATTGAACCCATCGGGCTGATAGAGTTGGCAGATCGCCTCTTTCCCTTTTTCGATCGCTTGCCAAATCTCCCGTTGTTCCTCTTCATGGGCTTCAAACCACGTCGCCACATGCCTCTTGGGCACAATCAACAAATGCCCCGGACTCACCGGAAACCCATCCCACAACGCCACCACCAGCGAATTGCCAAACACAATTCGCGAAGAGGGGAGGTTGCAGAAGGGGCATGGGGGATTTCTATTCATGCACGACATCTCAGAGAAACACTGGCGTAAGTTATATGGCAAAGATTGTAGCTGGTAATTTCTAACGCTTAAAGTTTTGGGCCAAGTTGGCTCTACTTACACCTGGCCGACTTTTCACGTAGCTGTGCTTTTTGTCAGCATTGGATCGGACTGAAGCAATCTCTGAAATAGAATCCAAAGGTCGGGCTGGCACTAACCGGTTCGGGTGAATTGGTGCTGTAATTCGCAAGCTTTCGAGAGCTGCTCTGTGTTCTGAAAGCTGGGTAGTGACCAGGCGCTCGTCGCAGCTGGTGTGAAATGCCAAATTTGGCTGTATTTCGGTATACCGCGACACTCAACGCGTCATTATTAGCACCTCCTTTGGTTTTTGGATCCACTTCCTTTCGGTTCCCGCCGTTTATTGACTTTCGGATTGGGAGTGAGAAAATCCGATAGAATCAATTCAGGGCCGACGCCAAACGAATTGACCTTTTTCGAAGATTGGACTCATGGCTGATCAGAAAAACGAGTATCATGGTACGTGCAAGGTATTGATTGAAAACTGATGGAAGGAGCCGATTTAATGCCCCAGAAAGTTGAAACTGTCGCAAGTTTGTTTTCTGGAATCGGGGGAATCGAACTCGGTTTGGAGAAAGCCGGATTAGGAACAGTTTTTCAATGTGAGATTTGCGACATTGCTAGTAGAGTTCTGAAGCAACATTTTCCAACCACGAAGTTTCAGTCAGATGTGAAATTAGTAAAGTCGCTTCCACGTGTCGATCTGTTGGTAGCCGGTTTTCCATGTCAAGATCTGAGTCAAGCAGGTCGAGCAACAGGGATATCAGGAAAAAACTCATCGTTGGTCAGCTACGTGTTTTCGCTCATCCAAAGTAGTCGAAGCAAGCCTAAGTGGATCATGCTTGAAAACGTCCCTTTTATGCTGAAATTGGAAAGGGGCAGAGCGATGTCCATGCTTGTACAAAAAACGGAGGAACTGGGTTATAGATGGGCTTATCGCGTAGTGGATCTTCGGGCTTTCGGTTTGCCCCATAGGCGACGTAGAGTGATCTTTCTTGCGTCGCGAGTTGAGAGCCCTGAGAACGTTCTATTGTCGGACAACGTAAAGCCGTTGAATTTTGAATTGCCAATGGAAGGGGCTCACGGGTTTTACTGGACCGAAGGCAACACGGGGTTGGGTTGGACTTTCGATGGCATACCTGCCCTGAAGGCTGGATCGACTATTGGCATTCCCTCACCACCCGGGATATGGTTTCCGGGTAAGAAACACATCGTTACTCCCGATATACGGGATGCTGAGAGGTTACAGGGGTTTCCTGCTGATTGGACTCGTCTTGCCAATGACATAGGACGTAAAGCCTCGAGATGGAAATTAGTCGGCAATGCTTTCCCTA
>JAFLCP010000285.1 GCA_017303505.1 Planctomycetota bacterium
GAATTTGTTGAGATGACCGTTATCAACCACAAGTTTAGCGAGTGCCTCGACCGTCACTCTTCCCTTGGTATCGGCGAGTTGCCGGCGTAATTCGGCAATAATATCAGGATGAAGCAAACCGGTGCCTTCAAGCTTATCGACAAACTGCTGAGCGAGCATTCGTAATCCGTGTTCTTACTGGAGAAAAAATCTTGTTGTTCGATAATACGGTTATGGGAACTTCGGCAACTATTCGAGTTCTTCGATGGTTGTGAGTTCAAACTTTTCGAAATTTGCATCGCGCCCCGCGTCCAGTGCGGCAACGACTGTGGAGTGCGTGCTATCTTCGTGGGCGCGAATGACCAACTTAGATGGTCCCCCATCACCCTCGCCTTTGGCTTCGGACAGCAAAACGATCAAATCTTGTTTGCTGGGGATTTCACGTTCTTCGCCGCTGGGTAACAGCACGGTGTACGAATTGAACTCGTCAATTTGCACGACAACGGAGTCGGCGTTGTCTTGGTTGGGATCGGGTTCTGCTTTAGTACTGGCTTCGTTACTCTTTTGTGCCGGGGTGCGGAACACTTTTTGAATACTGAATGAAGCTGTAATCATAAAGAAGATGAGAAGCAAGAAGGTGACGTCCACCATGGGCGTCATATCCATTTCGCTATCGTCCCGGTTCTTCTTTTTCTCGAAGACCATCGCTTCTTCAGCATTTTCCTCCGTAGCTGCCGAATTGGTCCCCTGTTGGGGAGCGGGAGAGGAGTAGTTGGCGCGGTTTGCGTTGGATTCGATCGTGCCAAGTTGACTCTGGAGTGCCTGCAATTGTTGGGCTTCGCGTTCCGCAGCAGCGATTTCTTCCAACGTGGGAAGTTGAACGTTGCCAGAACAAACGGGGCAACGAATCTTCTTTCCCGCCATTCGTTCGTTCGCGGCGCGAATGGAATTACAATGCGGACACTGAAATCGAATACTCATGTGTTGTTATTCAGCTATTCCAAATGGAAATAATGATGACGTCGCTCGCAAAATGCCTACTGTTCTTGAACGGCGATGTTGATTTCTTGGCCGTCTTCCAGGGCTTCGGAAATGGCGGCACGAATCCGAGAAATATCCCCTGTTTTCACGCCGCCTTCAGCGCGAATCACCACCAATTTCATCCCTTGGTCGAGACCTTCTTTGACATAATCTTCGATCTGTTGCGCCTGTTCTTCTCGATCACTTGAAAAGGCAGACCCGTCTTTGCGAGTGATCTCGGGTATATCACCACCACCGCGTTTTACATTAAGAGTAATCCACTGTTTGGATGCGATTCCCTCACCGTGTCGAGCCTTCGGCAAATCAGTGACTTGCTGCGGTTGCATCTTGGAGGTTACCACAAAGAAAATTAGCAGTAGGAACACGATGTCAATCATCGGCGTGATATCAAGTTCGCTGTCGGGCTCTTTGCGACCACCTGTGGATACAGGTTCTTCGTCTTCAAGCAGGTCAACTGGAGTGTTGCTCATCAATGCACCTTGTTACTATCGGTTGACACCATGTTACGAATGGTTGGGGCACTATCTACCGGAGCGACCTGAAGTGCGAGTGAGTCCAATTTTGTAGGCTTCAAGGAATCGTGTTAAGCCTGCTGCAACCAGTTCTTCCATGTGCTTGATGCGGTTGTTGATGCTGGCCATCGAAATCAACAATGGAACGGTGATGGTCAAACCGATTAGGGTTGTTTCCAAAGCGATGCGGATGTCCAAAGCGAGTTTGGATGGTTCGACGGTGGTGGCTTCAGCGAGGGTGGCAAACGCACCCATCATACCAGCCACTGTCCCCATCAAACCAAGCATCGGTGCGATCTTAATCACCGTGGAAATCCACGATATTCGCTGATCCAAGTCGGCGATGATATCGCGTTGAAAGCGATCCATGATCAACTGGCGAGTTTTGGCATAACCCAATTCGCGATTGTTGAGAGCTAAAGAAATCATCGTTGGTAAGGCGCGATTATCGGATTCGCAACTTTGAAGAGCGGCGTCGAAGTTTCCTTGGACCAACTGAGGTTCAATACTGTCCAGGAAACGGTCTTGTTCGTCTTCCGTCTTGAAGCGTTTGGCGTTAACTCGGTTCCAAACGAGAATCACGCAGACCGTACCCCATAACGCTGCTAATGCGAGAAAAACGTAATCCGCTTTACCAAGTAAATCGTAAACCATACCCTTAGATTCTTTCCGCTTGTAACTAGAACTTCGTTGAGTGTGAATCTTTAATTAATTGCCCTATCGGGAAACCAAACTACTTCGCTAAACGATACCTCTGTTCCACCACAGTCCACTCGAAACCCGAGTTGGTCGCTTTGGATTCAAATACCGTTTTGGCGATCTTCTTAACTGTATCGATACCCTTCGTCTTGGCGTAAGCCAATTCAGTAACGGCCAAGCGGTCCTCAAGTTCCTTGGGGATAAACTTGATCAAAACACGATCGTTGGTTTGGATGCCCGCACGCTGGATGAGTTGCCGATCGTATTGCAAAAGCGGGCCCGCTTTACGCCACATAAAATAGAGTCGTTTTTCTTGGGAGCCAGGTGCGGAACGGCGATTCGACGCACCTGAAAAACCAGAAACATAGTCCACTTCTTTGACACCGCCACCCATCGCTCCCAGTTCGATTTTGAAGAAATCGAGTTGAGCCGAATAGCCTGCCATGTTTTTGGCCGCAAACTTCAGTTCCCAGCGTTCAAAGCGAGGAACAATGTCATCGCCTTCACCTAGTGGGCCAGGGGGACGGTTGTCGCCTTTCCCCTTCCCTTTGTTGGTAGAAGCGGAGTTCGTTTCCAGGGAATCAAGGGACGCTGCAACATTGGTCACCGCTGATGTCACAGCTTCCAAGCTTTCCGCCAAAGTGGGTTCAGTCATTTCTTCCACTTCTTCGGCGCCTGGCGGTTCTAAATCGCGAGCAAACCCTTCGGCGTGATCACCGCGGCCCGCCACATTTTCGACCGGTACGACTTCAATCTCACCAGCCGGAAACGTAAGAGTGCGGCTGAGGAAGATAATCAACAGAACTAGCACTCCCAAGCCGACTAGCACTACAAACGACATCAGCCAACCTGCGACTTTGTCCACAAATTTCATTTGAAGAGAGTCGAGCGACCGGGGGCGTTTTAAGGAAGCTGGGCCTGACGACATAGCTGGCACCTTTTCAGTTTTCGACTTACTCATATCAACGCGGTCACAACTTTCTATCACCTGCACCCAAGCTGGATTTTAATGTTAATCCATATCGAGGCATTCACAAACAATTTCTAGCGTTACAAGTTTTAGGGGTCGACGAAGATGTAATCAGGTCGAAGCGACAGATACCACTTTTTCCAACTCTCCGCTGCCAATTTTCGGGCAGCAACTGTGGCTTCTGGATCTGCACTCACTGGAGTCACCAAGTCAAATCTGCGGGAAACCAACCGCAGCCCATCCTCAGCAAACTTCCCAGTGTCCAAGTCTGGGTCCGTTAAT
>JAFLCP010000286.1 GCA_017303505.1 Planctomycetota bacterium
AATAAGACCGAGTTAAATGAACACTCCTCAGTTGTAGAACATCCCGCAGCCACACAAGCGACCTGCCAACGCGATGTGCGCGGACAATTAAAACTGACCTCACGCTGTGCGTGGATGCTCATGGGACTTGGGATTTTTGTCGGCATACAAACGGGGCTATTTGGAGTCGGGGGTGGTTTTCTCATAGTACCAGCCTTGGTGCTTTTCAGTGGTATTCCCATTTTACATGCAGTTGGGACTTCGCTGATGGTCATCTCCCTAGTGAGTATCTCAGGCATCGTTTCGCAGCTGTATAGCGGGAGAACCATCTCGCTGGAAGTAACGAGCCTATTCATCGTGGGTGGTATCATCGGTTTGTTTCTCGGCCAACGTATCGGTAAAAGCATATCTCCTCCCTTGCTGAAGAAGATTTTTGCCGTTGTCATTATGTTTGTGGCGGTCTTTGTTCTGGTGCGTAATCTCTCATCTTGATCCCTTTCCTCGTTCGAGTTGCTGCGGAGTCGAATATGAACCAACCTATTCATCACCAAGTTGTTATCGTGGGCGGAGGAACCGCCGGAATCACAGTCGCCGCTCAATTGACTAAAGGTTGGAGCAACAAATTAGATGTGGCCGTCATCGATCCATCCGAAAATCATTACTACCAGCCGCTTTGGACATTGGTAGGCGCCGGTTTAGCCAAGAAGGAATCGACGCAACGCTCCGAAGCCTCTGTGATTCCGAAACGAACGAAGTGGATTAAAGATGCAGTTTCGGAATTTGTGCCCGATAAGAACATGATTAAGACCAAAGGTGGTCAAGAGATAACCTACGACTACCTGGTTGTGGCCGCAGGACTCCAAGTGAATTGGGGAAAAATTCCAGGCTTGAAAGAGAGCATCGGCAAAGATGGGGTTTGCAGCAATTACTCCTATGAAACGGTCGACACCACCTGGGAAGCGATACGAAATTTCAAAGGTGGCACGGCACTTTTCACCAATCCTTCGGGAGCGGTGAAATGCGGCGGAGCTCCACAGAAAATCATGTATCTCGCCGACGATCGGTTTCGAGAAGCTGGCGTTCGTGAACACACCAAAATCATTTACACCTCTGCCTTACCAAATATCTTCGCCGTCGACAAATATCGTTTGACGTTAGAGAAAGTGATCGAACGCAAGAACATTGAATGTCGCTTTCGTCAAGAGTTGATCGAACTGAAACCAACTGCGAAAGAAGCGATCATCAAGAACCTTGATACAGGTGAGATATCGGCAATTCGCTATGACTTGATCCACGTCACGCCGCCGATGGGTCCTCCCGACTTCATATCCCAAAGCCCCTTGGCTGACAGCAGTGGTTGGGTAGATGTTGACTCCAAGACATTGCAACACATCCGTTATCCGAACATCTTCGGAATTGGTGACTGCAGCAATCTACCGACCTCGAAAACGGGGGCCGCCATTCGCAAACAAGCGCCGGTGGTGACCGCTAATCTTTTGGCATCCATCTCCAAGAAGCCACTCGCGGCCCACTACGATGGCTACACGTCCTGCCCACTAGTTACGGGAATCGGTAAGTTGGTTTTAGCAGAATTCAATTACAAAAAAGTACCTGAAGAGACGTTCCCCGTCGACCAATCGAAAGAACGTTGGAGCATGTGGATCCTCAAACGATATCTACTTCCCATCATGTACTGGCATGGGATGCTAAAAGGGAGAGCTTAACCCCGCTCAGTCTTTGGTCCAGCCGAAATAACACAACCTACCTTTAACCCGACCTCCGCACACATAAACGCGTCCATCCTAAGGAGACACACCGTGAAACTTCGCTCGATGTTCATAGCAGCCATTGTAAGTCTGACATTTTCGCCACAGATGTTCGCTCAAGAAAAGAGTGTTCGACCGGGCATTAACGATTCATTTCGCGACCCCAACGTAAAAGAGTATGTTGAGCGTTTCGAAGTGGAAAGTCGTGAGGTTTTTAATCGCCGCGAAGAGATCTTGAAAGCTTGCGATATTCAGCCGGGCCAAACTGTCGCAGATATCGGAGCGGGCACAGGAATTTTCACGCGTCTCTTTTCCAAAGCCGTCGGGAAAGAGGGAAGTGTGATTGCGGTCGATATCTCGCAGAATTTTCTGGATCACATTACCACCGTCGCTCGCGAACAAGGCCAGACGAACATTGTCACATTGCTCTGCAGCGAAGACTCGACCAAACTCCCCGTTAACTCTGTTGATGTGGCGTATATCTGTGACACGTATCATCATTTCGAATATCCCTTCAAGACGATGGATTCCTTGTTTGCGGCGATGAAGCCTGGTGGCAAAGTGATCTTGGTGGACTTCCGCAGAATCGAAGGTGAAACAAGTGACTTCACCCTGAAGCATGTGCGGGCGGGTCAAGAAGTGTTCGAAGCGGAAGTTCTTAAATCGGGCTTCGTAAAGGTTGCCGAAAACAAAGAGATTTTGAAAGAAAACTATTTTGTTGTCTTCCAAAAACCCAAGACTGAAGTGAAGGCAAACGAGGCTGAATCTGACTCAACATCTAAAACGTCTGCCACTGCGCCCGGTCGGCGTGGAGGTCCACCTGCGGATATACGTGCAGACCAGGAAGTGTTCCATTATCTATTGGCCAATCACGACAAAATCCAACGGACGGTCACCAAAACAGAGAAAGGCGTTGAAACGCTAACCGAATCCGATTCCCCCGAAGTTGCCGCCAAGATCCAAGAACATGTGAGCGCGATGCATCGCCGCGTTGTCGAAGGACGCGGGCTGCGTTTTTGGGACGAGTTGTTCTCAGCGGTTTTCAAACATCATAAATCAATCAAAATGGATTACACCAAAACGGAAAAAGGTGTCAAGGTCGTCGAAACTTCTGATGATCCACTGGTCATCGGATTGATCCAAGCGCATTCGGATGTGGTGAGTTTGTTTGTCGAGAGCGGTTTTGATGAGGCGGAAAAAAATCATCCCGTCCCCAAAACAACCCCTGTCTCAACAACCCTCAAAGCGACAGAAAATAAACTCGTCTATCCCATCGTAGATAATGTCGGCGGTGTACTTCCTCGCCCCAAAGCTTTAGAGCAGCCGCGCGCTGGAGCCAAAGTCGTGTTTGATGTGACCAACGATACCAAATCGACCGATCTTAACAAAGGCTTAGACCGTGTGGCTAGGTTACTCAATCTGTATGGTTCAGCCGGCCTCAAAGCTTCGGATGTAAAAATCGTATTGGTGTTCCACGGAGAATCGACGAAAGCTGCCTTAAGTGATGCGGCTTACCAAAAACGCTTTGACGTAGAAAAGAACCCCAACTTGCCATTGATCCAAAAACTACAAAGCTTGGGTGTCGAGATTTATGTTTGCGGTCAAGCATTGAATTACAAATCTTTTGACGATTCAGAAGTGGCCGAAAACGTTCCGATTGCAGCTGCCGCTCTGACCGTAGTAGCGAACAAACAAGCAGATGGATTCTCTTA
>JAFLCP010000287.1 GCA_017303505.1 Planctomycetota bacterium
GGGTACGGTTTATGAAGCAGAGCAATTGGATGTTGGCCGATCTGTCGCCCTAAAAGTCATTCCACTTGAAGGGAACCAAAGCGCGATAGAACGCTTTGAGATCGAAGCGAAAGCGATGGGACGGGTCGACCACCCAAACATCACCCCCGTTTACTCGTATGGACATGACAAAAAATTCGCATACATCGTCATGAAATTGATCCATGGGGCAAGCATCTACGATCTACAACATGGGCGTGCCGATTATCGCCTTCAATATTGGCTCAATGAAATCCGAAAAGATTGGAATCAACTAGCCACCTTTGGTTGGGCTGTCGCATCAGGCCTACAACATGCACACGATCGCGGACTTGTACATCGCGATATCAAACCGGCCAACATCATTTTGGATCGCGAAGGCAAAGTATGGATTACCGACTTCGGCCTAGCGAAGTTGTATGATCAACAACGTTCTCTCAGTCGCACAGGCGATGCGATCGGAACTCCTCGCTACATGGCTCCAGAGCAACTGCGAGGTATCTGTGATGCTCGAAGTGACGTCTATTCCCTTGGCATCACTCTCTACGAGCTAGCAGCAGGAGTTAATGTCTGGAACGAACGCTCGAAACTACTTTCCGAATCAGAGCGAAACGATTTGTCGCTACCGCTTATCCAAGACGTTTGCAAGAATATTCCGCTCAATCTTGCGTTAGTGATCATGAAATGTTGCGAATTCGACCCGCAGAATCGATATCAATCGGCGAGCGAATTACAGGTCGTGCTGCAACGCTTCTTGGACGGAAAGGTCAACTGCGACCGTCGAAAACGCAAACGTCTTCCCGATCATGAATTCCACAAACGCAGTCGTCGGCAAATGGTCCTGGTAAGCACCGGCTGCTTGTCGCTTTGTGTGACAGCTGGCGTTGTATGGGGATTGGCTCGATCCAGAAACAGCAAAATGGTTAGCGAAGCACCAAGACCTGCCGTATCTCGATCGACGGTCAACTTAATCGACCAACTTGCGGATGCCAAACATGACAACATGTTGGAAATCGTGACAGACTACGTTGAAGAGTCAATTAATGAAGCTTCGGATAAGCTCAATTATTCAGACGAAGCCAAAAACAAACTTCGGCAACATGTCGATAAGCTGACGACTCAAATCAAGGAAGAAGGGGGCATCACCAAAGAGACTCTTAACGATTTCTTGCACAAGTACCGTGAAACTACTTTACCTGCGGCTACAAGGGTCATGAGAGCTTCGTTGTTATTGCAACACTCCAACCTAAACCAACAAGAAAAAGTGAATGGCATTCACGTCCTTCGCCTGCTGGCGACTGCCGTTGCCAACAAGCACATCTCGGAAATGGAATCCGAATCGATACTAACAGCCTTGGTCGGTCGTCCCTATTCTCAAGTCCAAAATCTTGAACAGCTTCATTTGCCAGACGATCACTTGCGGGGTTGGCTCTACAACGTCAACTTGCGACTACGGCAACTCCCAGCCGCCGCTTTCGATTTTTCGCAAGCGCTGGAACGAGAACTTGGATCAGCTGTTCAGCAAACGTATCCGGGAGCGAAGTAAATGAGTGATTTTACTCCATTGTCCAACTCTCCCTCGAATATAGGTCCAGTCATTCCGTTGGTGCACGACCGCGATTCGATGGAAGACTCGCAGGTCCTGAACCGCCTTAGGACGCGAGGCGCCGAAGAGTTGACAGAACTTTTCTCCAGCATGCGCGACGATCTTCGAGCGATGATCACCGCCCGTCTGGATTCGCGACTTCACTCGCGTGTTGACTCCTCAGATATTGTTCAAGAAACCTATATCCGCGCTCTGAAAAGCCTGGACCATTATCTCGATTCGCCGACGATTCACCCGGTTGTCTGGTTGCGACTCCTGTGCAAAAACCTCGTGGCTGAAACACATCGTCAGCAGTTCCGTGCCATTCGATCTCCAGCCAAAGAAATGGTTGTCAACGACAGCGGTTACGACTTCATCGCGGAACAGTTATCTGATTCCATGCCATCGGTATTATCACGGATTTCACAATCCGAACTGGCGAGGAAGGTCGAAGGGCTTATCGAACAACTGGGTGTGAACGACCGCGAGATCCTAGAGATGAGACACAAAGATGAACTCACTTTAGTTCAAATCGCCGAAATGTTATCCATTCCGATCGAAACGGCCAAAAAAAGATACCAACGCGCGCTGGCTCGTTTTCGCGATTTCGCAAGTTCGCTGATCACTGAATCGAAAGACGACTAAGCCGCCGACGATGATGGGATTTGCTATTCCTCGTGCTTGGGGAGTTTCAAGAGGCGGACCATCTCATGGCCCAATGCATTTCCCACCAAAAAATAAGTTTCCGCGTTACCAAACTCATGATGACCGTGAGTGGGATTGGGCGAATCTTCAGCCGCACGCACGAAATCACGTGTTGGCACAAAGCCCACAAACTTCCCTAGTTCTTGATTCATGGCTACAGATGCCTGAGCCTTGCGCAGCCTCTCCCACTCTGGAGGTGCATTCCGCCAAGGACCGGTTATTTCGCCAATTACCACCGGCAAATTAGGGGAGCGCAAATCTCGCCGCACGTCATCGATCAAATTCTTCAAATTGTTTTCGTACTCTGGAACGGCATTTTGAGGGTCAACACCATCATTCCAACCGTGGTACCAAACCAATCCCGATAGGCGATAATCGCGTCCCTTGAGAGCCGGAATTTCTGTTGGGTATTGCTGAAGAGCCTCTCGTATTTGAGCGATCATCAGAGAGTAATACTTACCTGTTTCGCCTCCCGACGACGGAGGACGAAAATCACGATACAAACTTTTCCCACCCCATGCGGTTTTGATGATCAGGACTGGCTCATCCAACGCCTCCCCCACAACATGACCGAATTGGAGTTCCGGCCCGAAGTGGTGCCTATCCCCGTAGACTGAAAAGCCAAAATCCAAGGGCCCAACCAGCAGCGGGCGATCCTCTCGTTGGTACCTTACCCACACATCGTCACGCGGCTTCCCGCGTCCTTGCTCCGTCAAAAGATGGGATATCTTGTCTCGGCAATCTTCGCGATTCAGCAGCGCGAGTAAAGTACCTTTACCGTCGTTGTAGTCTTTACCCGCCAAGTCGACGACCGCTTGCCCTTCCATATTGGACTGTCCGGCCAGTACGAAAACACGAACGGGCTCTAGTTGCTGCGCCGAACTTCCCTTCGCGAAACTGCCAACGATAGTCACCAAGGCAAAGAGGAAAAAACTATGACGCATCATCGATTTGAGTTCCACAGAAAAAGGTAGGACCAATTGACAAGGTGGGAGTCAGGTCGATATCAATCTTACTCACACCATCCGATGAAACAAACTACCCAT
>JAFLCP010000288.1 GCA_017303505.1 Planctomycetota bacterium
CCGGTCGACTGAATCGCTTGTACGTCGAACTTCTTCGTAACAACCCCGAGTGGGACGGGGACGACCGCCGCGAAGAGCTAAATCATTTTTTCGCCAGATTAATCTTCTGCTTCTTCGCGGAGGACACCGGCATCTTTAATGGTAGCTCTCTGTTCACGGAGACAGTGCGACAGATGAGTGAGCAGAGCGGGGAAAATACGAATATTGTATTGTCCGAGATATTCCGCGCTATGGACGTGCCGAAGAACGAACGCGAAGCAGCCAAACTACGTCCGTGGGCACGGCAATTTCCTTATGTCAACGGTGGACTGTTTGGAAGCAAAGGCGGGATTGATGCGAGGAGTACCGTTCCGAAGTTCACGCAGATCGCTCGATCCTATCTCCTACACATCGGCTCGCTCGATTGGACGCAGATTAATCCCGACATTTTTGGCTCGATGATCCAGGCCGTTGCCGATGATGAGGAGCGAGGTGCGTTGGGCATGCACTACACTAGCGTGCCGAACATTCTGAAAGTTCTCAATCCGCTGTTCTTGGATAACCTTCATGAGCAATTGAGGGAAGCGGGCAAGAACCCTCGCAAGCTTCTCAACCTTCGAAGGCGATTGGCTCGCATTCGCATCTTCGATCCTGCGTGTGGAAGCGGCAACTTTCTGGTGATTGCGTACAAAGAGATGCGCAAAATCGAAGCCGAAATCAATATCCTGCGAGGCGAGCCCGATCGCGCTTCGGAGATTCCGCTTACCAACTTTCGCGGAATCGAGCTACGACATTTCGCTGTGGAAATTGCTCGCTTGGCACTGATCATCGCCGAGTACCAATGCGATGAACTTTATCGTGGTCAACGCTTGGCACTCGCCGAATTTCTGCCGCTCAACAAAGAAAATTGGATCACACACGGAAACGCATTGCGTCTGGACTGGCTTAAGGTTTGTCCACCGACCGGTACAAGTGGCGTCAATTTGGTTGAAGACGATCTTTTTCACACATCACTCGACCAAGCGGAGATTGATTTCGAAAACGAAGGTGGTGAAACGTACATCTGTGGTAATCCTCCGTACCTTGGATCAACTTGGCAGAGCAAATCGCAAAAGGATGATTTGGGGCAGATATTTTCAGGCCGCACGAGCAATTGGAAGTCTCTTGACTACGTTGCTGGCTGGTTCATGAAAGCCGCCGACTATGGTCAGGCAACGCAAACCGTCACGGCCTTTGTGGCAACAAATTCGATTTGCCAAGGTCAACAGGTAGCCATACTCTGGCCTTTGATTGAAAAGAAAAAGCATCGCATCGTGTTTGCACACACCTCCTTTAAATGGGCAAACCTTGCAACTCATAACGCTGGCGTGACAGTGATAATTGTAGGGATTTCTTCGTCATTGGTCATGCAGAAGACCCTTTTCTCGATTGGAGAAAACGGAGAAGATAACGCACGCACGGTGCATAACATAAACGCATATTTGGCTGTTGCTGAAGATGTCATTGTGGAGAAAAGGAACACACCGCTCAGCGGTGTTGGAATAGTGGAAGCAGGTGGTAAACCAGTGGACGGTGGCCACCTTCTTTTATCCGCTGACGAGAAAAGGACTCTGATCAAAGAATGCAACGATGCGGAGCAATTCATTTTTCGCGTTTACGGTGCAGAGGAGTATACGAACGGTAAAATTCGACACTGTCTGTGGATTTCGGACTTATGCTCTGATTCGGCATTGAAGATCCCAGGAATTGCAAAAAGAATTGCCTCAGTTGCAGACATGCGAGCTAGCAGCCCTAAGCCTGCAACAAATAGAGCCGCTGCAACGCCATATCGTTTCGACGAAGTCAAACAAACCGGCAACGAGCAAATTGCATTGATTCCCACACTGACTTCAGAGACGCGTGAGTATATCCCTGCGGGGCTTCTGCCTGCAGGAACAATCGTCACAAACCTTGCATTTGCGATTTATGAACCGTCGTTAGTCGATTTGTCGTTGCTCAACTCTAAGCTTCATTTTGTATGGATATCAACGGTTTGTGGCCAACTTGAAACGCGATACCGTTTTTCCAACGTACTTGGATGGAACACATTTCCAGTCCCACCATTGGCTGAGGAAAATAGAGCAGACTTAGCACGCTGTGCCCAAGACATCCTTCTTGCTCGCGAAGCTCACTGGCCTGCAACTATCGCGGAACTCTACGATCCAGGCAAAATGCCGGATGATCTGCGGGCTGCACATGATCGCAATGACGAAACGCTCGAGCGCATCTACATCGGTCGGCGCTTCAAGAATGACACAGAACGGCTTGAAAAGCTCTTCCAACTTTACACCGAGATGACAGCAAAGGGAAAAGGCAAGCAATGACTTTCTATCGCTGTAGAGCTAGAATGGTAAAGTGCCTGAGGATTGCTTGAAATGTCTATCGAGAATGTCTTATGGGATCTTGATGATGATCCGGACGGAAATGTTTTGCACTGTGCGGACCATGATGTGACTCCGGAAGAGGTAGAGGAGGTTCTGGCAAATCCAATAGCCACGGATATTAGCAGGAAATCAGGCCGACCTGTGGCGTTCGGAAATACTCAAAGTGGTAAGCATTTAATGGTCGTTTATGAACTCATCGATTCTGACACGGCATATCCGATTACTGCGTACGACGTTCCAAGACGAGGAAGATCATGAAGCGAATAAAGCGTGATCGCAAACTTACGGCCGAAGAGGCCGCGAAGTATGACGCAATCCGAGATAACATCTCGGCGGAGTTGCCAAGTCTAATTGCTCGTTACAACGTTCGCATGAGCGAAAAAGACAAATTGTCCAGGAGAATCCCGGCAATCTCCGTTTGTTATGGCGGCGACGGACGGTCCACCCAATCAAACGCGATGGGGATGCGTGCCATGCAGCAACGTGTCTGGCAGTTTCGAGGCGAGCAGTATCTGTTGCTCAAGTCGCCACCGGCATCGGGCAAGAGTCGAGCGCTCATGTTCGTGGCACTTGACAAGTTGTATCGCCAAAACTTGAAGCAGGCTATCGTGGTCGTGCCCGAAAAGTCGATCGGCGCGAGCTTTGGAAGCACTCAGCTTTCGAAAGACGGTTTTTTTACAGACTGGACTGTTGCGCCACAATGGAACCTCTGCAACGCGCCTGGAACGGATGGTGGCAAGGTTGAAGCACTTGGACGCTTTTTGGCTTCAGAGGATCGCGTGCTAGTGTGTACTCACGCCACTTTCCGATTCGCTTTCGAAAAGTTTGGGGTTGAAGCCTTTGACGATCGGCTGATTGCTGTCGACGAGTTCCATCATGTGTCTGTGAGCGACGACAATCGGCTTGGCGAGTTTGTGAGACAATTAATCGAACGCGACAAAACGCACCTGATT
>JAFLCP010000289.1 GCA_017303505.1 Planctomycetota bacterium
GGGGCAGTCGTCGATCGACTCTACACCGCTCGGGGTGAACTCTATCAGGTCAAGCACAATACCACTCTGATGGACACCCGGGCCTATGATGATGGAGGTCGATTGGCCAGCAGCACCCTCGGAAACGGGGTGGTGGAAACCAGAGGCTATAATTCGGACAATACACTCAGTACAATCAGTTTTGGCGGCAGTGGAACAGCGATTGGAAATCTCACTTACACGTGGGATTCCAACAAGAACAAAACCAGCGAAACGATCGGTGTTGTCATGAGCCCCTATAGCTTCACGCAAGCCGGAACGACCTATGATGCCGAAGATCGGCTCACCGGTTTCGCTCGTGCAGCCACTTCAGGCACACCACAGTTATCGCAGTCCTGGAATCTATCAGCGGTCGGTGATTGGAACTCGGTCACCACCAACGGTACCGCTCAATCACGTACCCATGGTCCCACGCATGAACTCGTAACAGCAGGTGGCCAAAGTGTCACGCACGATACCAAAGGCAACATGCTGCTTATTCCCGCGAATGTGCGAGCCAACAGTTCGCCGTTGGTGCTAACCTGGGATTTTGACAATCGCCTGGTGAGTGCTGACGTGGGAGCGGATAGCGTGATCGATGTCACGCATCAATATGATGCCCTCGGTCGTCGTGTTGCTCGTACGGCTTCAGGTTCCACGACCGTGTTTGTGCAAGTCGATCAACAAACGATTTGCGATTATGCGAGTGGAGCCGCTCCAGCATCTTCGACGTATCGTTACTTGTACGCCAGCTACATCGATGAACCAATCGTTCGCATTGCAACCAGCAATAGCGAAACGACTTGGTACCATCGTAACCAACAATACTCGATCGTCGCTTGTACGGATTCTACTGGCGCTGCAACCGAACGATACGCCTACACCGCGTATGGCTTACCGACCATCACCGATGGTTCTGGTACAGTGAGAACGTCGTCTGCGATCGGAAATCGCTACACGTACACTGGCCGAGAATGGGATGGAGTTCTGGGACTTTACCACTACCGAGCACGAATGTACGAAGCGACCGTCGGGCGTTTTTGCAGCAGAGATCCGATTGGATATGAAGACGGTCCTTCTCAATACGAATATTCAGACTTTAATCCGGCAACATACTCCGACCCCCTAGGACTTCTGGCAACACTTCAAGGAACCGGCCCAGAAATTACGTCGATAGACAACAGTCCATGCGCCACATGTTGCTGTTGCCCCGTTTTTATTCAAGTCAAGCTAGGGGATTCAGGTAGAAAATTCAACCCTGAGGGAATTCCAGAATTTCATATGGGAAAGCCGATCTATCAAGCGAATATTCACTTCACTATAACAATGATGTATAAGCCCGCTCCCGGAACTTGGTTCTCTAGATGGTTCTCTCGTCCTGACGTCCATTGCAAGATTGCGTTTGCAGAATTCGTCGAGCAACTGCCTGTGGCAGATAATGACAGAACGCCCCGTGGACAATGGATTGACAGAGTTGCGGAAAAACCGAGTAGATTCAAAAGGTTTAGGGATTTTCCGGGCCCCAAGAAATGTGAGGGCTTTGATTTCCTTCGCTTTACAGATCAGCCCGAAGCTCCATTTCAAGACAATGATGTAATGCTCTTTTGGCAGTACATTGCAATTCTTGGTGGGAGGGACTGCCAATGTCCCATTCCAAAAGTTGAACGGCTCATTCGATTTAGGTGGTCTCCTCTGGAGAAAAGAGGGATAAATGGTGGTGTGGGCACGGGTAAACCACAGATTTTGGTTGGAAAACCTCCGATTCGTGCTATCACAGTACCAACCCCAGCAGGTCTGTTTCCTTTGCCAACAGCGAAATAGGAAATCTGCAAATGATGTCAGTTTACCGATTCCTCGTACGTTTCAATATTCGTCGCCTTCTTTTACTTTTCGTTCCGTTATCAGTTATTCTTCTAACTCTAAAGGCTAGGTCAGATGTCGAAACGGTGGAGGTGTACGTAGACTCAATGTATGTGTATGAACTTCAAAAGATTCTTGACGCGAATGCCATTCAATCGCACTTTACCTGGGAACGTCTTTCAGGAGGCTTACATTGGGCAGAGGTTTCGCCTTCTCAGATTGCTGGCAAAGAAGCTAAACTTAACAATCTGGCCGAGAATATCGGTTTTGAATTCGAGATCCATTATCAGACCAAATGGAAGCAGTTCTCTTATTCAAAGCGTCTTGGGAAAGAGCAGCCTTATTCGAAACAACCCCGCCTCGATGGACAGACAGGGCCAACATTTGAGGCCCCGGGGGAGTTGGATGCTTATCGTTAGGTGTTGAAGGCCGAATTATCGTCGATTTTTTGTCCGAATGGCTGAATGAACTGCGGTGCATTTCTATTCATTGATTTTACAGAACGATAAGTCCATCATTGGAGAAGATGTCGGGACAGAGCGATACTCCCTAGAAAACTTCCTGGTTTGTGTGCTTTGCAGAGATTGCGAAGACTACCGACTGAAGTTTGAAGTGAGAAGTTCGAACTTTGAGAGTGGGAAGCTCACCTCGACAGAATCGTTTGGCAGCGATAGGGAATAGCCTCGATTAGACTAGCCAGTCGTCAATTTGCAGTCCGGGAATTCGTTCGAAGTCGACAGTGTTTTGTGTCAACAAAGTCATTTGATTGGCGATTGCAATAGCAGCAATCCGCAAGTCCATCGATCCGACTCGCAATCTTCCTTTCGCTAATTCGTCATAGACTTCCGCTGCCTTCCGATCAAATGGCAGCAGCTGCATGACGGAAAAATCCTTGAGTATCGTTTCGAATTCAAAGTAAGCGCGTACGAGAAATTCACTACCCTGACGCTTTGCCATATACGCATTCCAACCGTTCAGCAATTCGTGAAACGAAACTATGGAAACGAAGATGTGTTCACCAGAGTGATTACTAAGTCGACTTGAGAGCCGTTCATAGCTCGCACCTTCACCTCGTTGCCAAACGCTGATATGGTTGGTGTCGAAAAGAAACACTACGGGTGCTCCTCAGTCGATTCTTGGTCACGTAGTTCCTTGCCAAGCTGCACTATTTCGTCGAAATCAGGATCACCCTTGAAGGTTCCTTTAACTCGTTCAAGCCATCCAAGCCTTGAATTTCCCGACTGCATGTCTCGCTTCATGGCTTGTAGTTCGCGTTCTAATTTGGCAAGCCGTTCTTCAACAGTAGCCATTCGTATCTCCTAATCGTACAAATCACATCTCCCCATTGTAGTCGTCATTCGCCCACAGGGAAAAGATCGAATCCACGTCATACGATTTACACAGATCAGCCTCGTGAGGTAATGCTGAATTCCCGGCTTTCAACTCCTCTCCGTCCGTCCTGCAAATATGGCTAC
>JAFLCP010000029.1 GCA_017303505.1 Planctomycetota bacterium
AAACGAACTCGATCTGTCGGGAACCAAAATCGATGACGAAGGCGTCGCTTTGCTGTTGGAACTCCCCGCACTGGAAACCTTATGGCTAACCCAAACCAAGGTCAGCGATGCGTCCCTGCCTGGTCTGGAAAAAATGAAAAGCCTAAAGTTCCTACAAGTCGACAACAGCCAAATCACGTCGGAAGGGTGGCGAGCGTTCTTGCAGAAACGCCCCGATTTGGCCACTCCGCCGCCATGAGCGTGGAAGCACAGCCGAGGCTTGGCCACGCATCGCAAGTCGTTTACCGCCAATGAATTAGCGAATTGCTCCCCCTGCCCACCGGGCTTCCGATCTACCGTTACTAATCGATTGAAACTCATCGCTAAGTAGTAGGGTATTGGAAATTACCGAGCAGGGCACAACGGCTAATTCGTAAGTGCTTGGCACAGGTCCCTTACATTTCCCTACGAAACCGTCACGCATTAAGAACGTGGTGAGGTACCAGGAATGAATTCCGCAGAACCACCGATCATTACTGCGACCATCGTTCCCACGGAAATTATCACCGCTGATATTCTACCCTCTCCGGTCGAAGAGAAGATCGCACCACCGCCAACCGCTGCACTATCGATCGCCAGTCCAGACGTCCAAGACAAGCAGGCACGTTCGTGGGGTAAGTTTGCGGCGGCGACCTTCTGGGGTGTTCTCAATATCCCCTTTCGCTTATTTCAATTCGCTTCGCTTTTGTTGCTATTGGCGGTATGCAGCACTCTTCCAGTTCTCCAACTCGCAAGCCTAGGTTACATGTTGGAAGCTGGGAAACGAATTGCACAACATGGCAATTTCCTTTACGGCCTCCCAGGCTTGGCAAAAGCGGGACGCATCGGAACATTCTTGCTGGGTGCATCCCTCACGTTTTTGCCCGTGTGGTTGGTTCGCGATTTTGCAATCACCGGTCAGCTCATTGACCCGAGTAGCAATTCAGTGCAGGTCCTCGAGATCCTTTCGTGGATCATGTTTGCGATGTGGGCTTCCCATTTGATTTGGTCGATCGCGCGGGGTGGACGCTGGTACCATTATTTGTGGCCACAACCGATTCGGATTTTGCGCGAGGCATGGCGTCCCAGCTTTTGGAATCAAGCGATGGATCGACTATGGAATGAAGCGATCGCACTCAACCTACCAAACTTATGGTGGTTGGGCTTCAGAGCGTTTGTGGGTGGTCTCTGCTGGTTAGCCATTCCCGCAACACTCATGGCTATCGGTTTGCGCGGCGAGGAGCGAACGCCCGCTCAAGCCTTTATCGGTTTCATTGGCGCGGTATTGATGATGCTCATCACCATGTACCTCCCATTTTTGCAAATGAACTTAGCGGTCGAAAATCGCTTCCGCGCGGTCTTTGAATTACGCAAAGTGCGTCGCCAATACAGCGCCGCGCCATGGTCGTTCCTCGTGGCGAATTTCCTGACGCTCGCTTTAGCACTTCCTTTGTACTTGTTGCGGATCGAAGCAACCCCAGGCGAATACGTTTGGTTGCTCTGTTTGTTCTTCGTACTCTTTTCATTGCCTGGCAGATGGTTCTCTGGCTTCGCAATTCATCGCAGCCAAAAAACAGGCAAGAAACATGGATGGTACAGCCGCTTCCCTGCGTACCTCGTTCAATGGGCTTATGTCCCCATCTATCTAGGCTTTATCTATTTGTCACTCTTAGTGGTTTGGGATGGAATCGCAAGTGTTTTTTTCCAACACGCATTTCTCATCCCGCTTCCATTCCAAGGAACCTAAGTGGCACTAGAACACTTCGATGCTTTTGATCGCCCCAGCTCCTTGACGCTGAGCCGCTTCCAAACAACGCAGCGAAGCTTGTATCAACGCGGTTGAGCGGAATGATTTATTGGGACGTCCAACGGAAGCTAGGCCAGCGACTAATCCATTGGCTGTTTGCCCTTCATCTTCGCTGACCGACACCACTTCGCTGGAGAGTAAGGGGGCACTTCCGTCTAGGATGGTTCGAATCCATGGCATGAGTTTAAGGCGATCGCCCCCTCCTTGCACATAGATTAACTCACCGCTTCGTACGCTGAGAAGTTTAGCGAACTCACTATCTTCATGCGACTCGCTAAATGCATTGCAAACATCTTCAAGCCAAACGCGCGACGGGCTATTCTGAATTTCTAATTTACTATCACTCGAAACCTGAGCTGGGGCGATGGACTTGAGCTCTCGAATAACTACCAGGTTCACCGGAACCTCAAGGCTTCGGGCTTCGTTCAAGGTCGATTCCAGACATAGACGCAAAGAATCATCTTCGAATGAGGCATAATACTCTTGAATCGCTGGATGTGTCGCTGAGGCGGGCACCTTCGGCAATACGGAACTTTTACTTCGCAAGCTTTCCGCTAACGCTGAACTGGCGCTGGGCTGGGACTCTTCCTTGACCACGCCGTTTTCGTTGCTTGGCGTCTCTCCCCCAAACTCGAATCGATACTCAGAAGACATCGCGCCTTTGGCTCGTTCGACAAGTGCCAACAATGCCGAGCGTTGGTTCGTTGCCAGATCTTTGCAAAGCTCAGCGTTCGATGAGCTACATGTGCCAAAAAGCAATGACTCGGCATCGCGGAAGTTGCGTTCCCACTCTGCTCCATCATAGTCGGGATTTAGGTCAACATCATTTGGCGTGCACTTCGAGCCCAAGAGCGCTAGGCTTCGATCTGCCAGTTCCTTGCACCACGTTGGAAAATCGACGGTTAAATATTCCGACGCGAAATATGTTGGCAACCATGCTTGCTGTTGCGCTGCCTCGGTAAGTACCTTCCATTCTTCTTCGATCACAACTCTCAATTGGGACAAAGAGAGCAAACCGCATAGTGCACTCAAGGTACCAGGCAAAAGTTGACTTTGCTCTTCGACGGAATGGCCGCGATAGTATGGGAATGCGGTAGCAATCGCACAGACGCTCAAATAGGGATACGGTCTGGGGTTGGCTTTAGCGAGCTGCTCCACCAATTCACCCAAAAGCGAAACACGACCTTGAGCTGCACTCGGTGATTCGTTGGCAATCCATTGACAGACTTCTGCCGATAAGGGCTGAACTCGTACAATGCGCTGGGCGATCAATGATTCTCTGAGGTCGGTGCTTGTCGCTGCCACGGCCATTGGTGACTCCGAGTAAAGTGCGTCTAGGATAATACGTACTCAGGAGTCTAGCTTACGCAATTCGCTAAGATGGGTATTTTTTAGGAGTTACTTCTTTCCTACTAGTGCCTGCATGTTTTCACGAACCCAAATGTTGCGAAATTGCACTGGGTTGCCATGGAATTGCAAATGAAGTGGTTCTTTTTCCGGATGTGACGAATATCGGGGTGGTTCGGACCATGAGGTTCCTCCCGATAATTCCACATGATTGTGAATCAAAACTCCATTGTGAACCACGGTGAGATAGGCAGGCTTCTTCAGCGAGCCATCCGCATGGAACTTTGGAGCTGTAAAGAAGATGTCAAAGCTTTGCCATTCGCCAGGGCCACGTGATGCGTTGACCATCGGTGGCTGCTGCTTATAAATCGCGCCACACTGACCATCGAAGTAGGTTTCGTTGTCAAACGAATCCAAGATCTGCACTTCATACCGGCCCATGATATACACACCACTGTTCCCTCGACCTTGGCCGCTACCTTCGACTTTGGCTGGAGTCGCAAACTCAAGATGGATCTGGCAATCGCCAAAACCTTGTTTGGTGTGAATACCACCACCGCTAGCCGTTGCCACGCCATCTTTAATTTTCCATTTTTCTCCATTGACCCAGGCGTCCAAGTTCTTGCCATCGAAGAGTACAACGGCATCGCTGGGGGCGGTCTTCGCATCACCTGGTTTGATGATGGGAGGCATCGGCCACACGATACCACTCAAATACTCTTGAGCGTAATTCCAAGCAGTAACGCCGCCCAAACATACGAGCGCAAAAAGCATCGAGCGCAGCAAGACGCGCATAGTGTTTACTCCTGGAGAACAATCGCAAGGTAGGATATGGATGTGGTCGGCTGTACTTAGGCAACAACCCAAGAGATGATCCACAAGATCAAAAAGATAACGCCCAGAAAACCGACAATCCAGACCGCAGTCCGCCAAGTTTGTTGCAGAATCAATTCTTGGCGTTCATGTCGTGTGGCTGCATAGACAAATGAGAATGCAACCAGGAGCGGCAGAGCGAGAAGTAGGTACGTGGGTGACATCGGCATCGGCATAACTATTTCTCCGTACTCTCACCCTTGGCTGGATCATTTTTGTCATCGGACTTTTTGGCGGGTACAGGGAGAGGCATTGGACCAAAATAGGCATCCAAAATCACCAGGATGTTCATCAGTCCTGCGACCATGGTATAGAGTGTCCCTAAGTCGAATGCGGCTGCGTATTTCTTGTTCCACTCGCTCAATTGAAAGCGGTTAGGAGCTGCCATGAAACCTTTCCACAGCGTCGGTTGTTTCTTCGATTCGCGGTAGGATTGAATCATGGCCGGAATCGTGACTGCTCCAGCCCCCGCCTGGCAAATGAACGGCCAACGTTTCTCATCCATGTCCCACTTCGCATAAACCACCTTTCCTCCGCCAATAATCATGCCGAGAAAATAGGTCGAGAATATGCACAGCGAAAACAGAGCCGCTTTTCGATATCGCCGCTGATAGAAATGCCCCGCACCTGGAATCAACCAAGCCCAAAATGCGGCGATAGCGGGACTTTTTAGGTCGATGGTTATCCCATCAACCACAACCGTTTTCGACGACCGATCAGCAGACATAGAGTTCCTCAATGGGCAGAGTGATACCACGCCCTGATTGTATCGCCCCCCAAATTCAGTGCCAGTACCAACATCCGTAGTACCAGCGAGCTACCCGTTTGGTTCCAATTTGAATGGAAAGTCGTCGATTTCGTGGTTTTTTGTCGCTCAACTATCAAACAGGGCAGTAACTGCCTGGGCCTTCACCAACTCGCGAGGCTGGTTGAGATGATTGTAAACAATCGACTCAGGATAGATGCCCAGTGAATGATACATGGTGGCTAGAAGTTCTGTCGGGTGAACCGGCTTTTCGATCGGTGCTGAAGCGGTTTGATCGCTGACACCATAGACGCTGCCGCGTTTGATCCCAGCTCCAGCCACACAAGCGGTGTAACAATAAGGCCAATGATCGCGTCCATCATCGCTGTTGCTGTTACCACTGGTGCTCACGCCACGTTGCGGACTTCGGCCAAACTCGCCGACAGCCACCACCAATGTTTCAGACAACAATCCGCGTTCATCAAGATCATCGATCAACGTCGATAAACCGGCATCCAGCATTGGAGCCGATTGGTTCTTCATGCGTTTGCTTAAGTCGGTATGCACGTCCCATGAGTGGTTATCGCTGTTGGCAACTTTCGGCCACACAACCTCCACCACTCGAGTTCCAGCTTCGACCAATCTTCGAGCCAACAAACAACATTGCCCGAAGGTGTTGCGGCCATATCGATCGCGCAACTTCGTGCTTTCCGCACTCAGATTGAAGGCTTCTTTGGCTCGACCACTACTGATTAAGCTTAGCGCTTGTTGGTAGTAGTCATCCAAATCGTATTGCTCGGTAGCCTTCTCAATAGTCGGCATGCCCGAGTTGATCAAATCTCGCAGGCGTGCTCGACGCTCCAAGCGTTGCACGGAAACTTCGGGACGCAGACGAAGATCTTCAACGCTGATTCGTTCCATCTTGGCGAGATCCATATCATCGCCTGGTGGGAACAGATAGTAGGGATCGTAGGCTCGCCCCAAAAATCCAGCGGTGCCAGCCTTGTTGACCACATTGCTCTCTTGCAATGGACGAGGCATCATCACAAACGGCAACATCGCTTGCTCAGGTGGCTTGATACGTGCCACTTGCGATCCAAAGGTTGGAAAATCTTTTGGGCTAGGAGGTTCAAGCTGTCCAGAGGGGCTAACTTTATCGGCAGTATAACCTGTGTGCATTTGGTAGATCGCAGCTGTGTGATTGAATAATCCAACAGGCGAGTAACTCATCGAACGGATCAACGTCAACTTGTCCGTGATCTTGGCCATGTTCGGCAACAGTTCCGTAACATCCATGCCAGGCACTTTAGTTCCAATGCGAGCGAATTGGCTGCGGACGTTATCGGGAACATTGTCTTTCGGATCCCACAGATCCAAATGACTTGGCCCACCTTGCAAATAGACGAAAATGACACTCTTCGCTTTGCCCCAACCAGGTCCGCCACCCTGGCCCTCACTGGCTTGCACTCGAGTTCGCAATAATTGATCAAGCGACAGCCCCAAGGTAAGCGAACCTCCAACCGTCAACAGCTGTCGGCGAGAAATGCGCGGGGTGGGATCGCAATTATCTTTGCCCGAATGACCTGGGATCACCAACATGCTTTAGCTCCGTGCTGCCTATATGCGGACCTTGTGAGATGGAAGCGACATTTCTTCAATATAACCCTGTTCACCTATCCGGGTCAACTTTTACCCCAATCTGGGGTTTAATGGTGTTTCATCTTCCAAAAACCAAGCATCGAGCGGGGACTTCCGAGGACTTTCGAGCGATTTTTCAAAAATGTGTACGAATAACGTTCGGCCATGTCACTAATAGAATAGACCGGGCAACTGGCTCACCGCTCCGCGATTCGCCTTTGTTTTTGTTAGGAAACCACCGATGCGACTTACCCTCCGAACCTTATTGGCCTACATGGACAACATGTTGGAACCAGCTGATGCTGAGGCACTGCGCGTCAAAATCGAAGAGAGTGAGTTCGCCAAGGTCTTAATGGCTCGCATCGAAGCAGCCGTCCGCCAACCGCGTCTCTCTTCTTTGCCTCTGGATGAAAAGGGACTGGGCCTGGATGCCAACTCGATTGCTCAATACCTCGACAATACACTTGCCCCAGAACTTGTGCCAGAACTAGAACAGTTCTTGCTTCAATCCGATATGCAACTAGCCGAAGTGGCCGCGTGTCACCAAGCTCTCGCATCCATTCTGGATTCCGAACCGATCACTTCGCCCGAGTTACGACATCGTGTGCGTTGCCTTGGAAGTCCAAAAGAAATTGCACAAGGGCCAACCGCCCCCGTCGCTAAACGCGCTGAATATGGCCACTCACAAGAAGCCGCTAGCCATTCCTTAGGTGCCCAGCCCTCTCCCGCACCAACCACCAATTCGCGTGCATCATCGCAATCGGTTAGTCCGAAATCAGCGCCGTCGATGTCTGATTCGTTGATAATGACCGACCCGCTGCGACCCGCACACGCAGACTGGACCAACAATGGCGTCCGTGAGGAAAGCTCCAGTAAACCTAAAAACGGTTTACGCGTTTTGATCACACTGGCGTTAGCTGCCTTACTTGTACTTGCTGCGTATCAAGCTATTGGCCCATTCAATCGTTTGCAAGGACTATGGACGTCGACTGCTCTTGCCCCAGAAGGATCCGTTGCACAAGACAACAATCCTGACGATGGTTCGAGTGACAGCGAAAACCCAAATAGTAACTCAGCGCTAGAGTCTGACTCGAACATCGCAGACAACAACTCTGGATTGAAACAACCGACCGATGTTGAAGACGAAAATCCAGCCCCATCCTCGGCTTCCGAAAAGCCCGATAATTCGTCCGCAGGTTCGCCCGAAACCGCCATGCCTTCCGCTGGTGAAATGAAAGATGGGGCCGCGCCTAAACCCGAGTCCGATTCGGCCACATCGTCCAGTACCAATCCATCTACCCCTCTCAAGCCTCAAATACCGCTGGGAAATGTCCAAGTTGCAACCTGGAATCCGCCAGCCGAATTAGCCCAAGGTCACTTGCTATTTATCAATGATCAAGCCAATCGCCAACTGATACGTGTGACTTCTGCGACCACATTTCCTCACGGAACGAGATTGCTGATTGCCCCAGGTGTTCGCAATTCCATCCAGGTCAATCATGATGTTGCATGGAGTTTCTATACGGCGACAGACTTCAGTGTTTCTACCGATAGTCAAATGCCTTGGATCACGATGGTCGATTTAACACAAGGCAAAGCGGTACTTCAGGATTCAGGCAAGTCCAACTTCGTGGATCGACAACCGCAAACATTACTCCGCAATGGCAACACCTTGATCGCGTTGCGTTGGAGTGAACCGAATTCGGCAGTCGCTGTGGAAGCGACGCCAATGTTCGTCGATCCGAGTCGCTACGATCCACAGTATGTCGGCCCAGTGCTGCCTGTGACCGACCTTCGCATATCGGTGTTGCAAGGCAAGATAGAGGTTTCGTCGGTAGAGATCACCGAGAAGGTCGATGTTGCCAAACTATTCAGTGAGACCAGTGCGTTTCAAAAGCTCATGCTGGGCGATTCGTTAGTACGGACGGGAGTTAATCAATGGGAAGGCGTGAAAATCGATAAGGCTCCAACCTGGATTGAAACACCGCTGGAACGTCCCATCGATCGGCAAGCGGCGAACGATTTGATGCAGTTGCTCCCGGCTGGCGCGCGAGCCAACTTGGTTATCGTGGAAGCGTTGCAAAATCGCCGCGCGGAGATTGCCGCACTGGCGGCTCAAACTCTCATTCTGTCGGATGATTTTTCATTCTTGGCAGGACCAGCCGGCTTGCTCAATGACGATCGTTTTCGAAGTCATTGGACGACTTTGATCGACGCAGTTCGCGAACGCGTCAGCTCTTCGCCCGAATCGCTCGAAGCTCTCAAGGCGAGCTTGGCGACCCAAGATGTCCAACGTGGAGCCCTCCTTTTTCAGGTTTTGGTCGGATATTCGGAGCCGGAGTTAAAACTTTCCGCAGCCGAGCGTTTGGTAAATCTGTTGGAAAGCGAGTTTTTGGATGAGCGAATATTGGCCATATATCAATTGAAACGCATTACGGGGAAAGATCTTGGTTTCCAGCCCGATCGTCCATCGCGCGGGCTCATTCAGGATTGGAAACGCTTGTGGCGAACGGGCGGAATTCCACCGAAGCCGTAAAACATCCACTTAGGAGCGTAGTCTAAACGAGCGATAATAAATAAATCATGCCGTTACAATCGCTACCTAGAGGAGGTAGGTTGACTGAAAAGCGAGTTAGTGTCGGTGACAAAGTCGGGGATATCCGGCAGAATAGCGAAGGTCGGTGATAGCGGGTACCGCGAACGTTTGTCGCGTTAACCTCATTGCAAAGCGAAAGAGGAGCTCCGAGATGCAAGTCAAAGTTTCATCACGACACGGTCATGTAACACCGCAAGACGAAGCAATTTTGGTAGAAAAGGGAGGTAAGTTGCTTCGCTTTTTGGATAAAGTTTCTGAAGTCCGAATCACAGTTGATTTGCAACACCTGGAAGAGGTGATGGTTGAAATCAATGTGTCGGCAGAGCATTGCCCAGAGTTTGTTTCATCGGACAAAGCGAAGACGGTGGTTACGGCCTTCGACAGTGCGATGCACAAGATGGAGCAACAGTTGCGGAAGCAAAAAGAGAAAATGACAGGCCACAAGGTACCTGGCCACAAGCATAACCATGGGCATTCTGACGTCGGCTAATAAGCCTGAAGGATTACTATGAAGTTTTCTGATTTCGTTAGCGTTAAAGCGATTCGCACCTCATTAGCCGCGAAAGACAAGCCGAGTGCTATCTCGGAGTTGGTCGATTCGTTGGCTGAAGCGGGTGAGATTCAAGCCTCGGACCGAGATGACATTATCAAAGCGTTACTCAAACGCGAAGAATTAGGCAGTACGTCGATTGGTCGCGGCATCGCGGTTCCGCATACCAAGCATCCCAGTGTGGATCGCTTGGTCGGTACTGTCGGCGTGAGTCCAGCGGGCGTAGATTTTGATAGTTTGGATGGCGACAAAGTCCAATTGTTTTTCTTGTTGGTTTCGCCACCCGAACGTCCAGGGGATCATTTACGGGCCCTGGAAAACATTTCACGACAATTGCGTGACGACACCTTTTGTCGGTATCTGAAGCAAGCCAAATCGGCAGAAGAGATTCTTCAGCTATTGGTGGATGCGGACAACAGCCATTTTGGAAGTTGAACGCCAGCCAGGGTTCATATCGTGCCTTGTAGATACCCAGTTTTTAGAGACCCAGTTTTTTAGATATCCCGTCCTGAAGAGGACCTTTGTTAGTACTGCTTAGGTTTGAATTTTTGGTGATGAATTTGTTGAGCGTCAAGAACGATCGTTCGTTCAGCATCCAAGCGTTGCGAAACAAAGTTCATCCATATCAGTTCAGCTTTGAACAACAAGCGGTAAAGATTTAGGTCCGAATAAAGGTAGGCGTTTGGAAAAGCCAGACCCTGCAAAACTCAGCGATTGGGAATTGGGTGAAGTGATTGCGGTGAAATGATGTCGGAATCTATCTCAGAAAGAATCGTGACGGTTCGCAACAGCCAAGGGCTGCATATGCGACCTGCCGATTTGCTGGTGAAAGCAGCGATGAAGTTTCGTTGCCGAATTGAATTAGAAAAAGATGGTCAGATTGTCGATGCCCGCAGCATACTGGGTTTGCTCACACTCGGTGCACAAGCCGGTACGAGTCTCAATCTTAAGGCCATCGGAGACGACGCCCCAGCGGCGATTCAGGCTCTCGGTGACTTGTTCGATAATTGCTTTTATGAAACGGACGGTCAAGCCGAAGCCGCCATTTAGGAAAACAACTTGGCGTTGAAAGAATGATGGAGCGGCATGCAGGAATTTCAGGGTTTTCCAGTTTCGCCGGGCGTTTCAATCGCCCAAGCGCTACTTTTGGACCGCGAAGGTTATCAGATTACCCGATCGCGGGTTACGACGGCTGAACGTTCATCCGAAGCGGAACGTTTAGATAGGGCCTTCGTCTCTGCATCGGAACAAATCGCCAAACGAACCGAACAAGCGTCCGAAAAACAGTTGGGCGATATCCAAGGTATCTTTTCGGCCCAGCAACAATTGCTGCTCGACCCCCGACTGCGCGAAGAAATGCGGCAACTCATTTTGCGGCGTTCCTTCAGTGCTCAATTGGCCGTCAGCCAAGTTCTCAACGGTTACGCTCAAGCTTTTCGTCGCATGGGTGGAACGTTTTTGTCGGAACGAGTGGGTGACATTCGCGACATCGAACGAGCCTTGCTGGAACAACTTGGCGGTGCTCCTACGACTAGCCTGTCAAATCTTCAATCGCCCGTAATCCTTTTCAGCCACGATTTAACGCCGAGCGAAACGGCCAACCTCGACAAGAAGTTTGTCCTCGGTTTTTGTACGGAAGCGGGCGGGCCGGGAGGCCACACTGCAATTGTCGCCCGCGGCATGGAAATTCCCGCTGTGGTGGGTGTCGGTAGCTTTGCACAACAAATCCGCGGTGGAATGGAAGTCATCCTCGATGGCTATCGCGGGCGTGTTATTCTCGAGCCCGATGCGCAAACCAAAGAAAACTATTTGCGGCGCAGCCGCGATCGCCAAAGCTTTGCCGTCAGCTTGGATGCTCTGCGAGATTTGCCCGCCATCACGGTCGATCAAACGCATGTCGAGCTTTTGGCAAATATCGAATTCCCCTCTGAGGTCAGTGCGGCACTCTCACGTGGGGCGGAAGGGATTGGACTGTATCGAACCGAGTTCTTGTACCTGGGACGCAAAGAAGACCCATCCGAAGAACAGCAATACCAAGCGTATTGTGAGGTTTTAAAAGCTGTCAACAACGGACAAGTAATCATCAGAACACTGGACCTGGGTGCAGATAAACTTTCGACAAGGCATTCCGTCGAATCTGAGGCAAATCCTTTCCTGGGACTGCGAAGTATCCGTTATTGTTTGCGCAATCCCTCCCTTTTCCGAATTCAACTGCGAGCGATGCTGCGGGCCAGCCTCGAAGGGGACCTGCGTATCATGTTTCCGATGATCGCAACCCTAAATGAATTGCGTTCTGCTCGACTTCTTGTGCGTTCTGTGATGGACGATTTACGCGAGGAAGGTTACGCTGTCCGTCACGATGTAAAAATCGGCATGATGGTAGAGGTCCCGGCAGCCGTGATGATGCTTGACCACTTTGTTCGCGAAGTGGACTTCATCAGTATCGGAACCAACGACTTGACCCAGTACACATTGGCAGTGGATCGCGGTAACGAAGCGGTTGCCGATTTGTACCAGGCGGTAGACCCCTCGGTCTTGCGATTGATCAGCCAATCGGTCAAAGTAGCAGACCAAGCTGGAATCGCTACCAGTGTGTGTGGAGAAATGAGTAGTCATCCGGCGTACGCACTCCTACTTATAGGCTTGGGCGTACGCACATTGAGCTCTCCCCCCAGTGCATTGCCGCAATTGAAAAAGGCAATTCGCTCGGTAAGCTTGTCTCAATGCCAAGCGATTGCGGAACGTGCTCTCCGTTTGGAAACCGCTCATCAGGTCCACACCGCCGTGCACGATTCCTTCGCTGCGTTACTTCCCGATATGGTGCAACAGATTTAACTTCCCAATGGCCAACACCCGTATTCGAATCAGGTTCACGAAAACCGGCGATTTGCGTTGGATCGGCCATATGGATCTGGCACGTCTGTGGGAACGTTTGGTGCGGCGAGCCGGTCTGGCGATTGCTTTGACCGAAGGATTTCATCCCAAACCCAAGATCAGTTTCCCCTCTGCTTTGGCCTTAGGAATCGAAGGCCTCGATGAAGCAGTTGAGCTAGAACTGACGGATGCAATCGACTTGAAAAACCTGGCGGAACAATTGCAACAGCAGTTGCTGCCAGGATTACAGATCGTCAATCTTGAGTTATTAACTCCGGAAACGTCACGGCAACAATTGCGTGCCAGCACGTTTGAAATTGAGATCCCTGATCATGATCTGGCTGCCTTACAAGAGCGTCTTGATGCTTTCTTGGCAGCACCTACATGGACGGTGGTTCGAGAAAACCGCACCTTAAGTGTGGCGATTGGCGACCCCGACTTTGAAGTCCGTTTAATTGGTACAGTGCTTCGTTTCACGCTTCCAAATTCTGGTGGAGCCTCTTTCCGCCCAGGGGAATTGCTACAAGCTCTTTCTTTAGAGCACCTTCAAGAGCAAGGCGTTATTTTGCGTCGAACCCGGGTCCATTTGGGGAAATCTGCAGATCCCAATCCCTCCATCAGCGAACAAAATGAAACGGCAGCACCTTCTCATCTAACATCCTCCGTCATGACCGACGGAGACTAAAGGAATTGAAACACGATGAAAAAGGAAATGCTCGTCAATGTGTCCCAACCCGAGGAATGCCGAATCGCAATTCTCGAAGATGGTCAACTTGAAGAACTATATACAGAACGCGCCAGCCAAAATAATTGGGTCGGCAATATATACCGTGGACGAATCGTTAACCTAGAACCTAGCATCCAAGCCGCGTTCGTCGACTTCGGTGTTGGCCGAAATGGTTTCCTTCACATCAGCGATGTTGAAGCTCAATATTTTCGCCAAGCAGGTTACGATCCAGCTGAAATCGCCACGGGCAACATGCCCGATGTGGACGATGGTTCGGACGACGATCAACGCAAGAAGGGACGTCAACAACGAGGCGGACGTCCGCGCTTCAAGCCTCCCATCCAGGAGATTTTCAAACGAGGCGACGAAGTTTTGGTGCAAGTCATCAAGGAAGGGATCGGCAGCAAAGGCCCGACACTTTCGACTTACATCAGTATCCCCGGTCGCTATCTAGTCCTGATGCCCGCCTTGGGACGCGTTGGTGTGTCACGCAAAATCGAAGATGAACATCAACGCAAACAACTGCGTCAAATCATGCTCGACTTGCATCCACCAGAGGGCCTTGGTTTCATCGTCCGAACTGCCGGTCAAGATCGTACTCGCAAAGATCTTGCCCGCGATATGGCGTACCTTCTCCGACTCTGGAAAGTGATCGTCAAACGGCTCGGCAAAACCAACGGACCAGGGAGCATCTACGAAGAAAGCGACATGATCATTCGCACGATCCGCGATATCTTCAGCGAAGACATCGATACGTTGATCGTCGATCAAGTCGATTCGTTCAACCGAGCGAAAGAGTTCTTGCAACTTGTGATGCCAAAGTATGTCAATCGCATTCAGTTGTATGAAGGAAAAGAGCCACTCTTCTACAAGTACAACTTGGAAAACGAAATCAATCGCATCCATCGTCGCAAAGTTCCGCTCAAGGGTGGCGGTTCTATTGTGATCGATTCGACGGAAGCCTTGGTGGCAATTGACGTCAACAGCGGCAACTTCCGAACGGATGATTCCGCAGAAGAAAACGCGTTTCAGTTGAACCTCTCGGCTGCGAAAGAAATTGCTCGCCAATTGCGATTGCGCGATCTGGGCGGGGTCATCGTCAATGACTTCATCGATATGCGCAAAGATTCACACCGACGTAAAGTCGAGCGCGTCCTGAAAGAATCGCTGCGGCGCGATCGAGCTCGCACCAAAATATTGCGGACCAGCCCTTTCGGTTTGATCGAAATGACTCGTCAACGTATCCGCCCCAGCCTCAAACGCTCGGTTTACGATGATTGCCCATGCTGCCAAGGGCGAGCTGTTGTAAAGACAGCAGAAAGCATGGCGATTGAAGTCGTTCGCATGATGGTCATGGCGGCCCAATCGCCCAAGGCCAGCCGTATTACGGTTCGAGTGCAAGACAAAGTGGCCGCCTATTTGAACAATAAGAAACGCCGCGAAATCATGCATTTGGAAGAGGCTTGCCGAGTTACCGTGCAAATTCTTGGTAGCGAAGCTCTTTACCCAGAGCACATCGAGATCGATTGCCGTGATGCCGATGGCAATGAAATTGCGCTTCGCTTCATGGATGAACCTACCAGCGGCAAGTAAAAACGGCCGCGACTAGAAAGACGTTGCACATGAATCGAATCCTCGTCACTGGCGCTGCTGGTTTCATCGGTTTTCATTACGCACTCCGTTTGCTCCGCGAGGGGCAAGCGGTTACCGGACTGGATAACCTAAACGATTACTATTCCGTGCAACTCAAACAAGATCGGCTGAAACTTCTCTTGGAGTTTCCCCAATTCCGATTTGAGAAGTTGGATCTAGCGAATACGTCTTCGATGACTCGCTTGTTCGATTCGGAATCCTACGATCGAGTTATTCATCTAGCTGCACAGGCGGGGGTTCGTTATTCCATTACGAATCCTCGCGCCTATGTTGATAGTAATCTCGTAGGCTTCATCAATGTGCTTGAAGGGTGCCGTCATCAAAAAACGCCGCATTTAGTCTATGCTTCGTCGAGCAGCGTTTATGGTTCCAATAAAAAGCAACCTTTCGCAACCACCGATTCGGTAGACCATCCCATCAGCTTATACGCGGCTACCAAAAAAGCGAATGAATTGATGGCTCATACCTATAGCCATCTCTATGAATTGCCAACGACAGGTTTACGCTTCTTCACGGTCTATGGACCATGGGGACGTCCAGACATGGCTCTATTCAAATTCACCGATGCCATCCTTAAAGGCCGGGCAATTGATGTTTACAACTACGGTCAACTCAAACGAGACTTTACGTATATTGATGACATCGTCGAATCGATGAAACGCATCTCTGAAGTTATTCCAACAATCTCCGCTAAAGACAAACTTGGTGATTGGACACCAAACGTTAGCGATGCTCCGTATCGAGTCTACAACATTGGGAACCACGCTCCCGTAGAACTCAACTATTTTATCGAATGCATCGAAAAGGCTCTCGGCAAGAAAGCGGAACGCAATTTGTTGCCCATGCAACCAGGAGATGTCGAAGCAACTTATGCGGATGTCGCCGATCTTGAAGCTGCAACAGGATTCAAACCGCAGACGAGTATTGAAGAAGGAATTCGGCGATTCACAGAGTGGTATCGGGAATATCATCGATCATGATGCTGCAAATCTCCGCTCGACAAACAAATACCCAATCAGTGCTTTCCATCGTATTTGCATCCATTTTGCTAAGCTGCTCAGGCTGCCTGGCTAAACCTGAAAATGAAGTTGTCGTTTATGCCGCGTTGGACCGCGACTTTTCACAGCCCATTCTGCAGAGTTTCGAAAGAACCACGGAGAAGACAAAAGTCTCTTCAGTTTTCGATGTCGAAGCGAGCAAGACAGTTGGCTTAGTGAAACGACTTGAAGCGGAAAAAGAGCGACCTCGATGTGACGTGTTTTGGAACAACGAACTTTTGCATACGATTCGCTTGAGTAAGTTGGGTTTACTCGAATCGCGGCGGTGGAATATCCCATCCAATTGGCCTGCCTCACTGAAAGCGAAGGACGGCACTTGGGTTGCGGTCGCCGCTCGAGCCCGCGTACTTTTGATCAACAAGGACCTGATTCCTGATCCCGCCAACTATCCGAAGAGCGTTTTGGAATTGTCGGACCCAAAATGGAAGAATGCGGCCGGTGTAGCTCTTCCGTTATTTGGTACAACGGCCACGCACTTCACCATTCTGCATCACAAACTTGGCAGCGAAAAATCCGAATCATGGTTCCGCGAAGTAGCTCAAAATGCCACCGTATTGGCAGGTAATAAGCAAGTTGCATTGGCGGTTTCTGCTGGCCAATTGCAATGGGGCCTTACCGATACCGATGATGCGATGATCGAAATCGATCGCGGCGCCCCGGTTGTCATGATTTTTCCCGATCAAGCCTCGGCAGAAATGGGGACGTTGCTATTGCCAACCAGTGTCGCCGTGGTGCGCAACGCGCCGCATCCGATCGCCGCAGGCAAACTGGCTGACCATTTAGTTTCTGAAGATGTGGAAGGTCGGTTGGCAATTGCCGATAGCGCTCAAATCCCACTCCGTCCTGACTCCAAAGCTCAAAGTCGTCTTCCAATCCCGACTACAGTTCGCTGGGCCGACGTGGACTATGTCGCCGCTAGCGACAGTTGGGAAGAGATGCAGACCAAACTTCAATCGATATTTACGGGCAACGCTCCGTGATTTTCCCCTCCATGTTTAGCTGCCTTATTTGAGGTCTTCGTCATGCCAAAACCACATTCCGGAAAAGTCAAAATTGGAATTATCGGGGCAGGCGCTGTCAGCGATTATCACCATGTACCTGGTATTCGCTTGGACGAGCGTTGTTGCCTGACGGCGGTATGTGATGCGAGTGCCGACCTCGTAGCCAAACGAAAAGGTGAATGGAATGTGAGCCTGGCGACCACCAATTATTTGGAAGTTTGCCAAAGCCCAGATGTCGATGCGGTGATCATTGCCACTCCAAACGATACGCACAAAGATATCGCCGTTGCCGCCGCAAAGGCGGGCAAACACATCATGTGTGAGAAACCATTGGGACTCAATGCAACGGAAGTTGCCGAGATGTACCACTCAGCACGCGATAACGATGTGGTCCACATGACGGCCTTCACTTATCGTTTCGCACCTGCCATGCGTTACATTGCACATCTTGTCCACTCCGGTAAACTCGGCCAAATTCGACATTTTCGCAGCCAACGATTTTTGGACTGGCCAGAAACCTCATGGGGCTGGCGTCAATGGAAGGCGCGGGCTGGGGCAGGGGACTTGTTCGACATGACAATCCACCGCTTGGACCTGGGCGTCTTTCTAGTTGGACCTCTTAAAAAACTGACGGGAGCCATCGCTCGATTCGCTCCACGCGATAAGACTGCCGATGGTAAGCCGTGCGCACCGAGCGATGTCGATGATTGGTCCAGCCTGATCGGCATCTTCGAAAATGGAGCCACAGGTGTGTGGGAAGGCACTACATTGGCCAAAGGCTACAAACGCAAAGGCTTTGGTCACGAATGGGCCGAAATCAATGGGTCGGAAGGATCGGTCGTTTATCAATTGCATACGCCTAATACGATTCTGATCGGCAACAACGAAGTCGACTTACACGAAGAGAAGGTGCCAGAGGAGTTTTTGAAACCAACTGGCAGCCCACGGTCAACGACACAAGGCGAGCCCGCTACACTCTTCCGTTATGATTTGATGTGGGAGTTTGTATCCGCTATTTGTGAAGGTCGCCAAGCGAGCCCGAGTTTCCATGACGGGCTGGTGGCACAGGTCATCGCCGACTCCGTCTTGGCATCATTCGAAAAAGAAAATTGGTTGCCGATCCCTACGGTCAACAAATAACGAATATCTGAAATAGTCGTTGCAAGAGACCCCAGACCACTCTGGCGGGTAGGGCAAGAGATACGCACAGTATCGATTATAGGGGTGCAACGGTTGTGATACTCGATACGAGGGCTTAGCAAGAGGGGCGTATCGCCATTTTTGCTAAGTCCCACGTCACAACTTGAGGGAGACTTTTCATTTTGCGCGAATCCACTCGCTTAGCAGATTAACATCGGGCTATCTAAATTCAGCCCACTTTTTGCTTTTTTGTCCTGTTGTACCGGTAGGGCGTGCTAGGTTTTCTTGTAGCGCGATTGGCGAAACTTTGCCGTCGCCAGAGCAACCCCGAAAACAGTCCCTTTCTGAGTGAAGCGACATGGCGGATTTTGGATTAATTCCGATTGCAGTATCCTCATTGCAGCCCACGGATGCAGCGATGATGGATCTCTACATGCAGCGTGAGAATGCGGAACCGCAACTCTACCGCGCTAGCAGTGTGCCGCTGGAACAACGCGACTTGGTAAATCTAAAGTCGCGCGGCATTACCCACCTTTACATTAAAGCCGCCGATCGCGATGCGTATCAATCGTATCTACGTGAAACTGTCGATGAGTGGTTGAAAGACTCGTCGCTGTCCGTGGAACTGCGTGTATCGCGAATCAATGAACTATTTAGCGAATCGATCAGCAAATCGTTCAAAAAAGAAGATCCCGAAGAAGCAATCAAATTGAGCGGCGAGTTCGGTCGCCTCACTTCAACGTTGCTAAATGATTCACAAGTTGTTGCTGAAGACATGATGCAAGTTCTACAGCACGACTATACAACCTTCACGCATTCATCGAACGTATCGTATTACGCGGTGATGCTCGCCAAAGAATTAGGCTATGGTCCCCAAGACTTGTCGGAAATTGCAACCGGCGGTCTCTTGCATGACGTTGGTAAGATCGAAATTGACGATCGAATCTTGACGAAACCCGGCAAATTGGACGATGCGGAATTCCGCCAAATCCGCCGCCATCCCACGGAAGGTTTTCGCAAACTTTGCAAACAGCCAAACGTTTCGTATGGTCAGTTGATGATGACCTACCAACACCATGAACGCTTGGATGGTCGCGGCTATCCCGTCGGCGTCACCGCAGAAGAAATCCACCCATGGGCGAAAATCTGCTGTGTTGTTGACGTGTTCGAAGCGTTAACAAGCCACCGCCCCTATCGGCAACCTATCTCTGCCGAGACCGCCTTCCAAATTATGTCCAAAGATAATGGCACTGCTTTTGATCCGGAAATCCTGCGATGTTGGATGCAATTGACCTTGAAGACTGCCAACGTGTAATCGATTCGGTACCTTGCCTTGTCGAAGTTCCGTCGGCTTATGCAGATCTCCTTCAAGAAGAAGGCTATGCTGCACCAAGTCCAATGGAAGAACGCAAGTATGCACGGTATCGCTTTTGCCGTCCTGCAGCGTTACAAATTATCGAAGACCTCCCTTTGCTACCGCGTATGCGCAAAATAGGTGGATCCTATTTGGTAAGCATTTCGATTGGTGGTGCGGCGGTCCTATTTGATGAGCAACTCTATCCACGAGAAAGAGTTCGCATTTGGATTGCGGCCGATGCCCTAACAGGCACCGTAGCTCGCTGCCGAAGAATCGGCCCTAAATGTTACGAAGTTGGCATCATCCTCGATGAACGAGTTCAAGTTCACCGAATCACGCGCGGGCACTAATAACTTCTGTATTTCAATTGAGGAACGACGTCAGCTCACGCGGTCGTTCCTTTTTTTGTTGGATTTCGTCCCCCTCAAACAACCTCGTCTTCGATACGCTCAGTCGCGTGTGTCGGCTGCTTCGTTCAATCTGAGAAAGTTGACGTTTTCTCAGTTTCTCTTTGTGTCGCCAAGCTGCTAAAATCTTCAGATCACGGCCACAACCTTTCTAAAGTGCTGAAGAGGCGATCGCTATCCTGGTTGAAGAGATCTCTATGACGAATGCAGTTACTGGAACTTGGTTGGCATTGCTCATCCTTGTTGGAAGTATCGAACAGCAACACCTAGCTCGAACGACACAACGCATTGATGAGTTGACGATTGGGTTATTGAGTTCGATGAAAAGGGGACGGTTACCCGATTTTTATTTCCCGAAGTACGGTATGCGATCGATCATCGATTTGATTCGATATTCCATTGGATCTATGCAGTCCATCATTTAGCACTCGCTCTTAATTCGAACGCTAACTAACAACTCAATGGCCAAGCCTTTATTGGTTAGGCCTAACTCCCAACGTGCAGGCTACTCGTGACGACAAAACTAAAAGCATGGGAAAGACCTCATTATGCCCCCGGTGGTGGCGAACCTTTCCTGTTTTATGTCATTTATGGGAACATCGAAAAATCTGCTCCCTTGTCGCGACAACAATACCGAACCCTGGGTGTACCCAGCGGGATCGAACTCGCTTCGTATGGTCCCTCGAAGCATCCGGATGTGCCAAGTAGTTTTTGCGAGGGCTATTTGTGGGATGAGTTCAAGAATCAGGCTCCAAACCTCGCCACACAAGTTGAAGGGTGCGATCAATGCTTGATATTGCAAGGGACCCCAGAAGAATTTGCCACGCTGAATTATCTGCGTGACACAGTCGGCCTTATCACTTATCTACTGGACCAAGGAGGTTGCGCTGTTTACGACCCACTCATGTTTCGATGGTGGGCTGCAGCTGATTGGAAAGAACAACTCTTTGTACCGGCAGCTCCCGTTCCGCGTCACCACGCGGTGATTCTAGTGTCTGACGAAGCAAAATCGTCCCTAAAGTGGTTTCACACGCGCGGCCTGCGAAAATTCGGTCGACCTGATATCAGTGTTCGGCATGTCCCGCTCGAATATGAAGAGGGTGTTATTGACTTGTGCAATCGCCTCATCGAACACATGGCCTTTGGGCATATTGTCCCAGAAGGTCAAAGAATCAACATGAAATCTCTTCCCTGCGGCGGCATCATTCAACACGGTGGCGACCTAGATGATCCCGATTTCAACAACGTGCATATTGAAGTTAAACTGAATCTATAATCCATGCCTCCTGACCAAATTGTTGGCGTTTTTCGTCAATTGCGAAGAGCGACAGCTAGTAGATTCTGCAAATTGAGACCAAAATGCTTGTGATTGAAGTTCTCTCCTGTAGCGAACGTTTCGTTTGTTCTGCTCAAGAGTCAGCTTATCAGTTTTGTCAGGAGATCGTGCTGTGCGTTGGAAAGGCCGTGAAGAAAGTACCAATGTTGAAGATCAACGCCGCAGTTCTGGCCCCAAGATGGCGGCAGGGGGTGGTGGCCTTGTTTTGCTAATCGCGGTCATCGCGCTTTTCCTGGGAATGGATCCCCTTGACGTGCTGCGGATCGCCCAGCAGCAACAGCCAATCGGTAATGTTCAACCTGAAGAACAAGGCAGTGAGACTCCCTTCAGCAAAGAAGAGGAAGAGATGGCCCAGTTCGTGCGGGTCATCCTCAAAGATACGGAAGATGTTTGGGATAAAGTTTTTGCACAAGCGGGTGAGCGATATCAAAAACCGACATTGGTCCTCTTCTCTGGTTCCACCAAATCGGCTTGCGGATATGCCGACAAAGCCGTCGGCCCTTTTTATTGCCCCGGCGATAGTAAGGTCTATATCGACCTGAGTTTCTTCAATGAACTAGCCGCGAAGTATCGTGCAGCGGGAGAATTTCCACGCGCTTATGTGATTGCCCATGAAGTGGGACATCACATCCAGAATTTGCTCGGTACCTCTGATGAAGTTAGCAACTTGCAACAACGAGTAGGAAAAAAAGAAGGCAACCAACTTTCGGTACGTTTAGAACTTCAAGCCGATTACTATGCTGGCGTGTGGGCGCATCATCTCCAGAAAATGAAAGGCGTTTTGGAAGAACAAGATATCAAACAAGCCATTGTTGCCGCACAAGCGATCGGCGATGACCGCTTGCAAAAGCAAGCTCAAGGTTATGTTGTCCCGGATTCCTTTACGCATGGCACAGCCGAACAGCGAGCTCGCTGGTTCTACAAAGGATTCAAGTCGGGTGATGTCGATGGAGGCAACACCTTCGAAATTAAATACGACGCGTTGTAAATCTTAAACCCGCGGGCCTAAGTTCCTTTTTCGGGGACTTTTTCCAAGATATCAAGCAGTACAGAATCGGAAACGATCCCTTCCGCCTGAGCCTCAAAATTCAACAGCACGCGATGTCGCATACTGGGTACAAACACGCGGCGTACATCTTCGTAACTCACGTTATAACGTCCATCCAATAGTGCTCGAACTTTGGCGGCTAATGCCAAGGTTTGGGCGCCACGCGGACTCGCACCCCAACGCACATATTTGTTTGTGACCTCAGCCGCTAGAGCACCTTCCGGATGCGTTGCTAGTACCAAACGTACGATGTAATCTTGCACGTGGCCAGCCAGGATTACCTCCCGAACTAACTTCTGCCACTTGAGGATTTCATCCCCATCCATCACCTTGTCGATGGCAATCTTGGTCCCTTTGGTTGTCCGCTCCACGATCGTGCTGAGCTCATCTTTGCTGCTGTACCCCACAACAAGCTTAAACATAAAACGATCGAGCTGGGCTTCCGGAAGTGGATACGTACCTTCTTGTTCGATTGGGTTTTGCGTGGCCAGCACGAAAAAGGGTTGCTTCAATTGAAAGCGTTGGCCAGCGACAGTCACTGTTCCTTCTTGCATAATCTCCAAGAGGGCAGATTGTGTTTTGGGGGTAGCTCGGTTGATTTCGTCAGCCAATAGCAATTGAGTAAACACGGGACCTTTCTGAAATTCAAACGCTCTTCTTCCCTCCGGCGTTTCAACAATCATATTGGTTCCCAAAATGTCGGCGGGCATCAAATCGGGAGTGAATTGAATTCGACTAAACTGTAGATTCAAAACCTCCGACAAAGTCCGAACCAGCATCGTCTTGCCTAAGCCCGGCACACCTTCCAGCAAACAATGCCCACCCACAAAGATGGCTGTTAAAACGCCATGCACCACTTCGTCATGGCCAACGATACAACGGCCAATTTGTTCGCGCACTTCGGTGTAGCGTTTCTTGAATTCGTCTGCCTGTTGTTGCATCGACTCGACAAGATTGCTCATGGATTTATCCAATTCATCGGTGAATGTTAGTTAGAGTCTTTTCTATTCTTTTGAGCAGCTTTTTTAGCAGCCAACAAACGCGAAGTGTAGTTTTCCTGTTCTTCAGCGGTCATTTTGGGTGAACTCTCGCTTGCTTGGCTCTGAACAGGTTTCGTAGATGCATGGCTGGCGAGTTCCCCAGATACAGCCCCATCGGTGTCGCCAGCATTGGTTTCGAATCGACTAGCGGCTCGTTGTCCAGCCAGTTCATCTCCCACTGCCGCTTTACGATTTCGAAGTTGCTCCAAATTCTTCTGCCGTTCGGCATCTTCGGCGCGTGGTGTTTTTCGAAATCGCTTGCTTAGATACTGAATGACAACTTGAGGCTCAAGCGCCAAGCGACGAACTAAGATATCCGTGAAGAACAAAACGCTTCCCGCACATAACATCCATGGCCAGATGTCCGTCAAGCTAAACGCTTTTTGCAACCCACTGCGGAAACGATCTACGACCGAGATTTCCTTAAAACTTGCTGGCTCTAGCGGCAAACCGATCACACCTGGCTCTCCACCTTTAGGTTGTAATGCCGCATACTGTTCCAATAGATTCAGGTTGATGGGCCGCACACGGTATTCATCGGAAAATGGCACCGCAAAACCTGTTGTCAGCAAGGCCTTACCCGGTCCTGGGGACACCGTGAGCATATAACTCCCTGCTGAATTGGCATCGAACTCGCCGACATATCGCCCCGGAGCTTGTTGTCGCATCGTAATGGGAAACGGCTTCATATCTGGCCCAACTCCAACGGACGACAACTCCAGAAAATTCAAGAAGCGATCTTCATCGTCTAGTGCGTTAACGATGATTTGTGCGCGTCCATCTTTCATCTGCGTTGCAACGGTGAACTTCCCTTCGTCTTCTGAGGGCCTCATCGTCCATCGCACCAATTGGCTCCAAAACCGGTCATACGATTCCCAACTTTTCCAGGCTGAGGCCCAGCGTTTCCCTGCATCACTTGTAAACACAGCCGTACGTCCTAAGCCATAATTCCATGTTGCCAGAATCGTTTGATTTTCTGGTTCTGCAGGACGTGGTGAGCGTACCGCCACTTGTACCAAAGGGCTTTCTTTAGCCGTGGTGAGCACAAAGCCGGACAAGCTTGGCAATTGGTTATTGATCCCCTGCATGACTTCATGTGGATAACTGACAGCGGGCTGAACGCCACCCTGGGGCTCGAAGGCGAGCGGCTTGGAAACCTTCATCGCCTCCCGCACAAAGATTTTTGGCAGGGCTTTGGGATTCGAAGCAACATAGTAGTTTCCCCCTGTCGCATTAGCAATTTTTTGCAGTATCTGATGTCCGGCTGGACCATGCGCACCAACGGCCACCGTAGAAATTTTGATCTTGGCTCGCACGAATTGATTGATCAAATTGTTGGTAGGTTCAGATGGATCACCATCGCTGATAATGATCGCATGTTTGACTGAGGCCTTGGTGCTCTGCAAGCCATTCAGAACCATACTCATCCCCGGTTCAAACTCAGGCATATCACCTGGAGTCATGCGGCTGAGACGGGCTCGCATTTTGGAACGATTGGGGCCTACTTGGCTTAAGCCGTTGTCCCACAGCCAAGTATCGCGAGCGACATTATCGAAGTTCACTATACCGCAGTAATCCATTGGCCCGAGAACATCAATCGCCGCGCGGGCTATAACCTTCTGCCAATAATTGCCTTCGGGAATTTCTGACGCATGTAGAATCATCGCCAATGCCCCAACAGCTTCGATTTTCGAATTCTTGATTTGAAAATCGACGGGCATTGCTTTTTCGAGTTCGGTGTTAGCCCAGCCACCTGCACCAAATGCTTCAGGACCACCGATCATCAAGAGCCCACAACCGAATTGTTCGGTGTTACGAACCAACATTTCCATTTGACTATTGGTAAACTCAGAAATCTCGCCAGCATCTTCACCCGTAGTTCGCGGCACTCCAGCTAAGATCACTGAATCATAAGCCTGCAACTCGGGGAGGCTGCTGAATAACTGATTGCTTGGCTGTACCTCGACTTCGATCTCATTTCTGCGAAGTGTCTCCACTAATGGATCGTATTCACCGGGCGTTCGCCAATTTTCAATTAGCAATACTCGACCTTTACCGCGAACATAAGCAAATGCATTCGCGCGATTGTTTTGACTCAGAGCATCTTGTTGGTTGTCTTTGGCGACAAATTCAGCCTCGTAGACATAACCAGCAGGTTGATCGATGGTGTGCTGTATGGGGAAAACATTCACTTCTCTATCGAGAACGACATCTTCCTCAATGAGCACCTCCTGCTGAGCTCCCAGACGACGCCAAACTCGCAGTTTCCCCGGCACATCTGCACTAGCTGCCTCACCTTGATAACGATGAATCACGACTCGCGCTTCGATCGGTTGTCCTTGTCGAATGTTCGAGGGCAAATCGATTTTTTCCACTAACACCTCTGAAGTGGAATCAAGCTTAACCGGGACGATATCGATACCGATACCTGCTTCAGCTAGAGAGCGCACGACATTCGCTGAGCTTCCCACTGTTTCCAAACCGTCGGTTACAATCACGACGCGCTTCGCCGTATCCTCGGGAAACGCAGCCTGTGCGAGCTTCAATGCGGCTTCAAGATTGGTGGCGTCACGTCCACCAAAGTTACTCTCGACATTTCGCAGCAGAGGTAAGGTATCGTCAAAGGGCTGGATCTCGATCGCCGCATTTCGACCAAATACGACCATCCCAGCCCGATCTTCACGCGCCGATTGCCGATGTTGCTCGGACGATTGCCGAACGAACTCGAGCATCAACTCGCGTTTTGCCAGCGGAATACTATCGCTTTGGTCCAGGACGTAAATCACCGATACCTTTTCGCTGATTCGTTTCCATTGAACACCCGCCAGTGCAAACACTAGGGCGATCAACATTAACGATCGGAATAAAAGTGCGGACCAACGCCTGAAATTACCGAGTGTCGACAGGGGCTTGAAACTCCACCACCATAAAATCGGCAGCAAAGTCAACAACAAGAGGTACCATGGAAATTCGAATCCAATTTGGTATCGATTCATGGTTTAATCCCCAATGACCTTTAGATTCGCTTTTTGGATCCGCAGGCTTGAGCAACTCCGCAACCTTTACATCCGGAGGATGCGCAACCATGATCCTTGGTGCCGCAACCAGGGCCGCAACCTTTTTCAAGCAGTTCGGCCAAACGACTTTGCTGCACGGTTTGTTGAAAACGCTCCGCTAGTGAATTCATAAGATGTTGAACAGAATCCGGCGTGGCACTCAAGAAATGGAAGTAAACTGTTTGGCAATCGAGCATCGGCTCAACTTCCAAGAGCACTGCTGTGGGATCCAGCTCGGCGATGGCTGTTGCCGCGTCGGGCAGGAATTGATCGGCTAGCTTTTTCAACTCCGAATGCAAGTACAGTTCTTCGGTGACGGCACGTCGCAAAATGTTCCCATCGAACTGAATGGGCGTGTCTGCTTCTATCGATAAAGGTGCTTCCGCCAGAACCTCGCCCAATTCAATACCACGATTTGTGCGACAAATTACGGTTAGACCGCGTCCCAGCTTCAAATCCGGTTCACCCAAAAGCCGCGCGATCTGGGCATGTACGCCCACACGCACCAAATATGTCGTATATGTCGCCAATTCGCCAATCAAGCGGTGGTTCTATCCTATAAAGTGAACGAAATTCTATACCCTACGGACCCTTCTACACTTAAGGATGGTAACCGATGCGGGCCCCGCAGAAAAGCGAAGTGCCAGCAAATGAACAAATAAACACCCAAACATCTGCTTACACGCTTACGGTTTCCGATTTCCATCAAATACGCTACTATTTCCAACCGAGAGTGCTTTGTTTGTCGCCGACAATCAAAGTCTTGATTCCTCAGATGTTAGCCGCGAAAGAAGTTCTGATGATCACGCGAAATATGGCTCCAAGTTGTAGCAAGTGGTTCACCTTAGCTAACGATGTCTTGAATGGATATCAGTTAACCCATGAAGACGCTCTCGATATCCTGGCGAGCTCAGACACAGAACTGATGGAATTACTCGCGGCAGCCAATCGGTTGCGATACCACTATTTCCGCAATACCGTTCAGCTCTATTTTTTGGTCAACGCGAAGAGTGGTCTCTGCCCAGAAGATTGCAACTATTGTTCGCAATCGAAAATTTCCGATGCCCCTGTCGCCAAGTATCGGTTGATGAGCGACGAACAACTTTTGGATGGAGCCAAAGCAGCGGCAGAACGTAAGTCCAAAACGTACTGCATCGTTCTGAGTGGTCGTGGCCCGAACGAACGGGAAATCCAAGCCATCGAAAACATCGTTCCCAAAATCAAGGATCAATATGGCTTGAAGATTTGTGCCTGCTTAGGCCTTCTGAACGAATCGCAGGCCAAGCGACTAAAAGCGTGTGGAGTGGATCGCGTCAACCACAACCTCAACACCAGCGAAGAACACTACGAAAAGATTTGCACCACACATACCTACGCAGATCGTATCGAAACGCTGAATCGCATTCGCGACGCTGGTTTGGAAATCTGTAGTGGCGGCATTATCGGGATGGGTGAAAAACACTCCGATATCGTTGCCATGGCCATGGAACTCCGAACTCTTAATGCCGAGTCCATACCACTAAACTTTCTCTATGCCATCGATGGCACTCCGTTGGAAGGTGTGAATAACTTAACTACACGCGATTGCCTACGTGCCCTTGCCATGTTCCGCTTTGTGAATCCCTCAGCCGAACTGCGGATCGCTGGCGGACGCGAAAAGCATTTGCGATCGCTACAGCCCTTGGGACTAATGGTGGCCAATAGTATTTTCGTTGGCGATTACCTGACCACAAAAGGTCAACTTCCCGAAGATGATTACCGCATGATCTCGGACCTCGGTTATGAAATCACCGGCCACGTACAACTAGAATCGGAAGAACATCATCACCACGACCACGCAGACGAACATGCTTGCGGAGGCCATGGATGTGGTGGTAATGGTTGTGGCAAAGGAAGCTGCCAATCGGATTCTGAACCGCAAGTCGAAACATTATCATCGCATTCGTGTGGTTCGGGATGCGGCGGCAATAAGTCTTGCGGATAAGCGAAAAGGTCGACGAAAAATGCGTCTCTGCCGCTATCTACAAAATGCTCGCCCTTTTTTAGGCTTGTTTCAAGATGACTCCATTGTTCCTTTGCAGGCTATTGCCGAAGCAACACACGATGTGAAGTTGCTCGAACAACTGAAGCATTACCCTGACGACCTACTGTTCTTCTTGCCACCGGATGGACAGGGATTTGAACTATTGCAAACGTCGATTGCTAATAGCAGTTCACTATTGGCGACACACAAAATTGCGACGGAAACCGTTCAGCTGTTGCCTCCAATAGCCCACCCACCAAAGTTATTGTTGTTGGCAGGTAACTACGTAGAACATATTCTTGAGCAAGGCGACTTAGCTGCCGAACGAGCTAACACGTTTCCCTACGTCTTCATGAAACCACCAACAACCACGCTGGTTGGAAGTGGAAGTTCCGTTGCGATCCCAGCGGTATCGCCGCACAAGGTAGACTACGAACTTGAACTAGGAGTCATCTTAGGGAAGAAGGGAAAGAACATTCCCGTCGAGCAAGCACTTCAGCACGTAGCAGGCTATACAGTCATCAATGACATATCGGATCGCGGCTTTAAGCCGAACCCATCGCGACAGGAAAGACCTCGCGACAAATTTTTCGATTGGTTGCATGGGAAATGGCACGAGAATTCCTGTCCCTGTGGTCCTTGCGTTACCACGTCCGATGAAATCCCAAACCCGCAATCCCTCTGGATGAAATTATCCATCGATGGCGAAATTCGCCAAGACGCCTCAACGTCCTTACAAGTATTCTCCGTTGCGGAAATCATCAGTTTCATTTCAAGCTTTATCACACTTGAACCAGGTGACATTATCTCGACGGGAACCCCTTCAGGTGTTGGCAACGCCACAGGCAATTACCTCAAAGCAGGACAACGCATCGAAGCTCGCATTGAGAAAATTGGAACTTTGATTACAACGATGACTTCCGAAACTTGAACCATGAGTGCGGTCGCAACTGCACTCAGGTTATCGGATCTGCATTGAGCCTTTAGCATCGATTATTCTGGCAATTAGAAAGCACACTTTGCGCGACCCACAAGATCCTCTGCATTGGTATGACTATCCAGCTTTTTACGACATGGGCTTTCGGGATGAGACAAAACCGGAAGCTGACTTCTTCGAGAAGGTATTCGAAAAGTACTCAGTCGGAAAGGTTCAATCGCTCTTGGAACCAGGTTGCGGATCAGGAAGACTGATCGTAGAGATGGCCGCCAGAGGCTATTCCGTCACAGGCTTCGATCTCAATGAAGTTTCACTGCGTTACCTGCAACAACGCTTGAACCGCCGAAAGCTCTCTGCCGATGTTCGCGTTGGCGACATGACGAACTTTTCGTTAGGTAAGACCTACGATGCGGCCTTCAACACGTACAATACGTTCCGACATTTGACGGATGAAGCTGGAGCGCAGTCACACCTCAAACATGTTGCTGACCATCTTCGCAGCGGCGGCCTCTTCATTTTGGGCCTACACTTATTTCCACCGGGCTGTGACCCCATGGGAAGCGAACGTTGGAAAGTGAAGACAGGGAAGACTGAAGTCACTTACACTCTAAAAGTGCTTTCGACGGAGCCGCGCAAACGCTTAGAACATCTGCGCATCATCATGAGCATTAAAACGGCGTCGGGTAAACGCCAACTGCGAGCAGAATTTCCACTGCGTACCTACAACGCCACACAATTCAAGAAAACGCTTCAATCGGAACCACGCTTCGAGCTATGTGAGGTGTTCGACTTCTGGTACGACATTAACGAGCCACAAAAACTCGATAATCAAATTGTCGATACGGTGGTTGTGTTGCGTAAAAAGTAGACAGCTTCGTTTTGTGCGCGTTGCCGCAAAAAAACGATGAATGACACAACGGCTTTCTTTGCCAACCACCTTTTTTGAATTTTTCCTGGAACTGTCCCGATGGTTTGCGGTAAACTACCTCGCCATGGATGTTCCCTTCCCCCGCTTCATGATTGTTTTCGTCTCCCACCTTATCGCATGAACGACTTCAAATTTCCAAACGTCGGCTCAATCGTTTATTTTTCCTTGCTCATGATCGCGATCGGGTTCGGACTTTGCTCTCCCACGCGGGCGCAAGAGAACCTCACTCCAGAGCAAGCAGAAATTTATGAACTTCAAGGTGAGTACTTGAAGGGTGAACAAGGAGTTCAGGTCGCTGCATTAGGTACGGACGAATTTGTCGTCAGCCTTTTTGCAGGTGGACTACCGGGTGAGGGCTGGAATCGCAGTGAACCTCAAATAACCGAAATGAGTCGTGACGATCTGAATGATTTCATTGCGGATTCCGGTGCAAAAAAAGTGGTTCGCGCCAGCTCTACGCTTGGACTCGCAGCCCCCACAAGCGCTGTTGTGCTTTTCGATGGAACCGAAGAATCGCTTAAGAAGAACTGGGACGAAAAAGCGAAGTTAGTCGAGGGTAAACTTCTAGCAGGCGGAACTACCACCAAGCAAAAATTCCAAAGCTATCGGCTGCATCTAGAATTCAAAACACCCTTTATGCCCAACGCGCGAGGGCAGGGGAGAGGTAATAGCGGCGTCTATCATCAAGGTTGTTTCGAGACCCAAGTACTCGATTCGTTTGGACTACCCAATCTCCAAGATACTTGCGGTGCGATTTATAGCGTGAGAGCTGCTGACTTTAACGCATCCCTCCCACCTTTGACTTGGCAAACTTACGATGTGGAGTTCACCGCGCCCCAATGGGATTCAGAAGGAAAAAAAACCAAAGATGCTCAGTTGTCAGTTTGGCTCAATGGTTTCCTTATCCATCGTGACCAAGGAGTCCCTGGCCCTACTCGAGCTGCTCCCAATACGGAATCACCTGCAGGTGGACCGCTTTATCTGCAAGACCATGGAAACCCGGTTACGTATCGCAACATTTGGTTAGTTCCCTTTGACGCCGCCGAAAATGCTTATCGCCCACGCATTCCAGCCTTCGAGCGATTTGCGACGGTGGTATCTTCCGCCGAAGAACGAGCGGAAGCCGGGCGATGGTTAGTGGGTGAACTGGGTTGCCAAGCCTGCCATCAAATCGCCTCACTTACCGATATAGTGCAACCCAAAGAAGCGCCTCTCTTAAACCAAGTCACCCAGCGGATTCAATCCAAGTATTATGAGACTCTGCTTTCAAGTCCGCACTTCGCCAAAGTGGGGACAACGATGCCCGACGTAATGCATGGTCTCAGCGATGAAGAACGTTTACAAATAGCCAAGGCAATTGCCGCGTTTCTGCAAAGCACCGGTCGAACACGACAACGTGCCCACATCAATCTTGATGCAGTAAAGCGTGGTGAAGAACTCTACAACAAGATCGGCTGCACGATCTGCCACGGCCCATATGAAACATCCACTGTCAGTTCAACGTCCGTTCCATTACCCAAACTCTCCGATAAATACATCCTCGAAGGCTTGATTCAATTTCTGAATAATCCGCATGCCGTTCGCCCCTCCGACAGAATGCCCGCCATGCATCTTTCGAATGAGGAAAGCCGCGACATCGCCCACTATTTGCTGAAAGACTTGAAACATGACGCCTCACACGACACCACTAAGTTTGAAGTCTATCACGGTAGCTGGGATAAACTCCCTGATTTTAGCTCGTTAAAACCGGTTTCCACCGGAACGTGCGATGGCTTCGACCTTGCTGTTGCTCAGCGTGGCAACAACTTTGCTGTCCGTTTCGAAAGCTATTTTGTGATCGATACTCCTGGCAAATATCGACTCTATTTGGGCTCAGACGATGGGAGTCAAGTTTACGTCGATGACAAAAAGATTGTTGACGTCGATGGAATCCATCCACATCAGACGTCATCAGGTGAAGTGGAACTTTCCCAAGGTGCTCATAAGTTGCGTGTCGATTATTTCCAAGGGGGTGGAGAATGGACCGTTGCTTGTGAGATCGAAGGCCCGAACATTTCTCGTCAACCGATAGAAAGCTGGCTGCAACTTGAAGCAACTACGCCTAAGACTGCAGACGAAGCTAGTTCTCCACCGGAATTGATTGCGGAAGGTAAAGCAACCTTTGCGCAAATAGGCTGCGTGAAGTGCCATAAGCTGGATGGTTTGGCAATTCCACAAGATGCGCCGCTGGCACCTTCCCTAACTGCAACGAATCTTCAAGGTGGGTGCTTGGCGAATAAGCCCTCTGTCAAGGCGATGAATTACCACCTTTCGGAAAATCAACGCCAAGCTATTCGCGATGCAATCTCTCAGAACACAGCCAAGCCACTTTCTCCGCAGACTGCAAGCCGTCAGATTATGGCAACACTGAATTGCTATGCCTGCCACGCCCGCGATAATGTTGGAGGCCCTGAAGCAGACCGCTTAGCTTGGTTCACAAGTACGATTCCAGAAATGGGAGAAGAAGGACGCCTTCCTCCATTACTTACCGGTGTGGGTGATAAACTCACAGATGATTATCTCAACCACGTCGTGCGAAATGGCGATCGCTTGCGTCCTTACATGAACGTTCGCATGCCGAAATTCAACACTGCGGCTACAGCTCTTGCGGCTCATTGGATAAAGAGTGATCGACAGCCAGAATCGGTTGTGGCTTCTAAACCCGAAAGCGAAGAAGCCGAATTTAGAACTCTGGCAACCGGACGTCAGTTGGCAGGCGTCAAAGGTTTAGCCTGTGTCCAATGCCATACGTTTGGAAATCAACGAGCGATTGGTATTCAGGCCATCAACTTGCTGTCGATGCCGCAACGGCTTCGACAAGATTGGTTCCAAAGATATATGCTTCATCCAACACGTTATCGTCCGGGAACACGGATGCCAGCTAGCTTTCCCGATGGCAAGAGCGTACTTACCACGGTCTATGATGGCGATGCCAATCGACAAATTGAAGCCCTGTGGAAATTCCTGAGTGCTGGTGAAAAGGGAGGCATTCCCGATGGGCTACAACGCGATCAAATTGTTTTGGAACCACAAGATAAACCGATCATCTATCGCAACTTCCTCGAAGGCCTTTCCGCTCGCGGGATAGCCGTTGGTTATCCCGGAGGTCTTAACCTTGCTTGGGATGCAGAAACCATGCGTGTAGCCCAGATTTGGCATGGACAGTTTATCGACGCAAGTATGCATTGGCGCGATCGAGGCGTAGGACGGCAGCGACCGTTAGGAGATCACCTATTATTCCTGGAGCCAGCTTCCGCAGTTGCATTACTCGATAAACCCGATAGCGTTTGGCCGAAGGCTTCCAATAAACAAGAAGGGTATCAGTTCAAGGGCTATCGATTGCTGAATGGGGGCAAGCCGACATTTCGATACCTTCTTGATGATATCGAAGTCCTCGATACTCCAGACATCAAACTGATTCCCAATGCGGACCCCGCTTTGGTTCGAACCTGGACGATAAGCAGTGAGGCAGCCTCGACGCAACCCGTCTACCTACGACTCGCAATCGGCGATCAAATCCAAAGTCTCAAGCCAGGAGTATGGAAAGTAGACAATCGCTTCGAGATCGAACTCAACTTGACCAACGTACCGCCACCCGTTGTGCGCACATCGGAGGGCAAACAAGAACTTTTGATCGCTATAGAAAACTTAGGCAAAGATCCCAAGTCGGTTCAATGTGAGATTCGCTGGTAACGTACGCGTTCACGAGCAGTCCCAACCGCAGTCGAGTCCGATTATTTTTGTTTACGTTTGCACGTCACCAGAAAGCCCGATTATGCCTTCCAGCATGTTTTTCTATCGACATAAACCTGAGCTCAAACCGATGCTACGTTTCTTTCTGATCACCACAATAGGAACGATGTTCGCTTTGTTAAACGCTACGGACGTTTTAGCGCAGGCTAAAACACCTGTGGCTAAAGAAAGCGATTACTATCGCATTGTGACTTGTGAAGTGCCCGAGAATGTAGAACTTGAAGCCACTGCGTTTCAGTTAATGCCCGATGGGCGTGTGGCTGTTTCCTCGCGGCGCGGCGAAATCTGGATGATCGAAGATGCGCTAGCCGAAAAAGTTCCATCTACGAAATTCAAACGTTTTGCACATGGCTTGCATGAACCGATTGGAATGGCGCTGCGTGATGGCTGGCTGTATGTAACTCAGCGGCCTGATGTTTCCAGGTTGCGCGACAGCGATGGAGATGGCGAAGCGGATGAATTTGAAGTGGTCGCTGACGGCTGGCAAATCACTGGCGACTATCACGAATATGCATTCGGTTCAAAATTCGATCGCGACGGAAATATCTGGGTTGCACTCTGCCTGACTGGATCATTTGGAAGCGATGCCCTGTATCGAGGCTGGGCGGTGCGAGTCACTCCGGATGGGCAAACGATACCGACCACAAGCGGCATTCGTTCGCCGGGTGGCGTGGGCATGAATTCGGCTGGCGACGTCTTTTACACCGATAACCAAGGACCATGGAATGGCACCTGCGCCTTGAAGCATCTGCAACCGAAAAAGTTTGTGGGACATCCAGGCGGTTTTCGTTGGTACGAACAAGCTGCGTCGGTTATGGGCCCGAAGCCACAAGAACCGAAAGATGGGAGTCGATTTGTAACGGAAGCGGACAAGATTCCCGAATATGAACCACCCGCAATTCTATTTCCGTATGGCAAAATGGGACAATCGGCAGCGGGCATTACGTGCGATACAACACAAGGAAAATTTGGACCATTTGCGAACCAGATGTTTGTGGGTGACCAAACCTTTAGCACCGTGATGCGTTGCTATTTGGAAAAGGTAGATGGCCATTATCAAGGTGCCTGCTTTCCATTTCGCGAAGGTTTTGATTCAGGTGTCGTGGGCCTCGAAATGCACCCTGATGGAAAAATGTTTGTCGGCGGAACTAACCGAGGTTGGGGCTCACGCGGTGGGCGTTCCTTCTGTGTTCAACGGCTCGATTGGACAGGCAAAACGCCCTTTGAAATTTTGGAAATGAAAGCGATCCAAGGTGGATTTGAATTGGTCTTCACCGAACCTGTGGATCCAGCCACTGCCGAAGCGATTGAGTCGTATTCGCTAAAGACCTTTACTTACATCTTCCAAGCGGCCTACGGTAGCCCCGAAGTCGATGCCACGACCCCCACAATCACCAAAGCGAAGGTTTCTGAAGATCGGCTCAGCGTCCGACTTTTGGTCGATGGATTGCAACGTGGGCATGTCCACCATTTGACAGCGGCCGGTATTCGCTCCGCTTCTGGAGCAGGGCTTTTGCATGCAGATGCTTACTACACCCTCAATTACCTACCCAAATAACCCGAATACTGGGGAAAATCGCTGCGGATTTCATTTTCGCGTCGTTTTTTGCCCAGAATCGAATTGGGGGATACAAAATCCGCAGAAAGCCTCTCATTGACGATCAGAGGCTCTTGGTCGACAATCGGGGCAATTCGATGATGAATCTTCCCCCGAAAATGCGGTATCACTTTTGGTGTAGAAATAGATTCGAAATTCGAAGAATGCCCCTTTCCGCATGGGTGAGCATTTCACGCGGGTAATTTTCGATACGGGAAAACTGTCCCCAAAGGCATCTTTTCCGAACAGGCAACACTGCAGAGACCAGTAGACATGAACGTAATCCAGTCGCAAGATCCGGCAATTTGGAATGCCATCGAAGCGGAAATGCAACGCCAACAAGATGGCCTGGAAATGATCGCCAGCGAAAATTACACCAGCCCTGCCATCATGCAAGCTGCTGGAAGTGTACTGACCAACAAATATGCAGAAGGCTATCCCGGTAAACGCTACTACGGCGGCTGCGAACATGTAGATACCGTCGAAACCATTGCCATTGAGCGAGCCAAAGAACTTTTTGGTGCGGAGGCAGCCAACGTACAACCTCACAGCGGCTCGCAAGCCAATACTGCCGTGTATCTCACCTGCTTAGAACCAGGTGACTCGGTCCTCGGGCTTGACCTTGCCCATGGCGGACACTTAACACACGGGATGAAGCTAAACATCTCGGGCAAACTGTATCGATTTCACAGTTATGGCGTCAGTCCAGATACGCAGCGAATCGATTTCGATCAGGTTGTTCGCTTAGCTCGTGAATTCAAACCCAAATTGATCGTCGCAGGCGCGAGTGCCTATCCGCGAGAAATCGATCACGAGAAGTTTGCCGACATCGCCCGCGAACATGGTGCGAAGTTGATGGTGGATATGGCGCATTACGCCGGCTTGGTCGCAGCGGGCGTTCATCACAATCCCGTCAAGTGCGCTGACTTTGTGACTACGACAACACACAAAACGTTGCGTGGCCCGCGCAGTGGTTTGATTCTGTGCCGTGAAGAATACCTGAAGGATATAAATCGCAGCGTATTCCCAGGCATTCAAGGTGGCCCATTAATGCATATCGTCGCCGCTAAAGCGATTTGCTTTGGTGAAGCATTAACGCCCGACTTTAAGGCTTATGGCCGTAATGTGGTGGCCAATGCTCGTCGTTTGGCAGATGTCTTGATGCAAGGCGGCTTGCGATTAATCAGCGGTGGCACAGACAATCACTTGATGTTGGTTGATGTGACTAGCTTGGGCGTCGGTGGCAAACTTTCCGAAACGGTTCTTGATCATTGCGGTATCACCGTCAACATGAACATGATTCCATTCGACACTCGCAAGCCGATGGATCCGAGCGGTATCCGCATCGGTACAGCTGCGTTGACAACACGTGGAATGGGCGTGCAAGAAATGCAAACGATCGGGGGCTGGATCGTTGAAGCCTTGAAGAACACGGATAACACGGCACTGCACCACAAGATTCGCGAAGACGTGCGCAATCTATGCAGCCACTTCCCTGTTCCAGCTGCGGCATTGAGCTGCACCTAACGGACGCGATGAACGAATTGTGTTGAAAGGATGGACAGCATCCTATCAAGATGTTTTTGAAGAGGTATGGAACGTGTATCGAATTTTGATTGCCGATGACAATGCCGCGAATCGTGAGTTGCTTGAAGCTTATCTCGCCAACTTTGAATGCGTGACAGAAATCGCAGTTGACGGCCAAGATACATTGAACAAAGCCGAGAGCTTTAAGCCAGACCTCATTTTGCTGGACGTCATGATGCCCAAGCGCAGCGGCTTTGAAGTTTGCCGCGAGCTGAAAAGCGATCCCGTGAAAAAGAAAATAATGATCTTGATGGTAACGGCTCTCAACGAACTGGGTGACATCGAGAAAGCGGTAGCAGCTGGTACCGACGACTTCTTGTCCAAGCCCGTCAATCGAGTTGAATTAACCAAACGTGTTGAGAACATGTTACGTCTTAAAGACACCGGTGATGAGCTCGAACGTTTGCGAAGCTACATTCGCGAAATGGAAGACAACGCAAAGCCGAAGAAATAACGCTTACCTCGCGTCGTTCACTTTTCGAGCGATGGAGAGCCCTAGGTTACCCTCTACATCTGGCTGTCCTTTAATCAAGAAGGACTAAGATAAGTAAGCCCTTCTAATTGTTGGTGAACATGCGGCAGAAGCCCCACGCTTCCACTTCACCATCCTTGACTTTCCGCTCCCACTCGCGACACAATTCGAGCGATTCGCCACTAGCCTTGTCGCTCGCTTTGTCGATTTGCTGCAGGGCTTCTTCGTTTTTGCCCATGCCATAGAGGGTGATGCCGTAAACCAAATGCGATAAGTAGCTGGGCTTTGCTTCCAGTTCCAATCCCAGTTCGGCAGCTTTTACCGCCTTACCAAAGTCTACATCGCTCTTCCTACCTTTGGCGCTGATTGCCCGATTAAAGTAAAGCAGCGCCAGCCTACGACGAGCAGGTAATTCAAATACTTGATCATTCAAGAAACTCGTCCAAATTGGCTCTACTAAACTGTACTGTTTTTGGTCAGCCAACAAGTCTGCGCGTATCCAGCGGATATAAGGATTATCTTTATCCAACTTGAGTGCACTTTGCAAAGCCGCTTTGGATGCGCCTTCTTTTCCATCTGCCATTAGCAATTCAGCTTTGATGGCCAATGCAACTGGCTTGAGTGCTGTCTCAGCATCCAAAACTCGATCGACCAAAGTCAACGCCTCTTCAGTTAAGCCAACGCGACATTTCAACCGAGCATTAGTCAGCATGGCAGCGAGATTATCTTGATGCGCAAGATTCAAAACCTTGATCGCTTCTTGTACCTTGTCCTCGTTCCAAGCGCGTTCAAAGTCGGAATATGGCCAGTATCGCACGAAGAACTTCGACCAGTCTTGGGTCCATTGCGAGTATTCCTCTTCGAGAGTGTTGAGTCGTTGAAAGTTCTCCAAACGCTTACGTATGACTGCTTGGCTGGTGGTATCCAACTGCTGTAACTCGGAGTTTCGCAAGGCGAATTGCATCTCAGCTAAAGTCTTGCCTCCGGCGATCGCTGCTTGCGCTTGGGCTTTGGCGGGGGCATTGAGCGCCGCTAGAGCGTTGTTTGGATCGCGTCCATTGGGATTATCACGTCCATCACGTCGTTGGCGAGATGCCTCCATCAGCGAGTCCATACGTGCGGATTGTAACCTAGCCTGAATCGCCGCCATCTGCTGCCGAATAGCCTCGTTTCCAATACGCTGCAAATCCTGCTCCGATTCCCTTAGCGCTTTAAGGACTTGAGCATAACTTTCTTCGATACGTGTTCGCCTATTGAGGAAATCGACATAATCACGGTCAATTTGTTGCAAGGCCTGAGAGAAAGCTTGAAGGCCGTCTTGATCCGAATTGGCAGTAGAGTCCTGCCCCAATACGGGCGCGTCGCCCGTAAACACCCCGTTTGCAATAAGAACCATCACCCCACAAAAGCCGAGAGAACGAGCCAATCGGAAAAGTGCTTGCGCGGTTCCCATAAGAAACTCGGTTATGAAAATGTAGAAAGAAAAGCCTGCCCCTTGCAAACATATACGGCTACGCGTCAGTTCATCAACTAAATTTAGCGGTTTCTCGACTCACAATCAACAAAGCATGAAATTTGTCTTTCCTCGATACCAATGCGTGTTTGCACTCATTGTTTATCGATTGAAAAAACGGAAAGTTCGACTTGGCCACAGCACAACTTCGTGCCGCTTCAATAACCCTTACACCCCATTTTTGATGGGGTACGCCGCGTCACAGCGGAGCACGACCAGCGAAATCGAACCTAACGGCCCCATATGAATCTAACGGAATAGAGGACCAAATCTCATACTTCAACGAATTTTCTGATTTTATTTCAATTCAGAATTCGATATATTGCGATTGGCCCAACACACCGACGCCTCTCTATTTCTTACGCCAGTTCTTATCACGTCTTTTCGTCGCTTGGTGTTGTCTCCGGAGAAATGCTATGAAAGCGCTCTTTCGTCTGTCATTAGGTCTCTCACTACTTTATCCATTACCAGGGATTTGTTTCGGTGCCGAAACCACTGAAGGCAATCCCAACTCGGATTCCACCTCGTTAATCCATGTTCTGAGGGCGGAAGCGGAAGGCCAAGCTATCGACCGCTCTGCTGCTCTGCAGCCCAAATCTGCGGACACCCCAACTCGTGACATGAAAGACAAATTGCTGCGTTGGCAGGCTGGCGAAATTGAAGTGAACGGGCAGTGGCAAAATCTGTCGGAGCTTGAGCAAAACCAACTCCCGAAAGAAATGCAACGTTACCTGGCTGAACGCGGTGATGGGCCACTGGATAAGGATGGCCACCGGCGTATGGCCAAATGGTGCGTAACGAACAAAATGCCCGATCAAGCGGAAGCACATTGGTTTGGAGTCCTAGATACCGACAGTAACGACGCAGAAGCCCGCCAGGCTCTAAAGTTCACACAAATCGAAGGCCGCTGGTTCAGTCAGGAGGAAATCGCTGCCACCCGAATGAGTGCCCAGGAACAAATTAAAGCCCTAAAAACTTGGCTTCCCAAGATCCGCGATATCGTCTCGGGCATCGAGAGCAGCGACACGGCCAAACGCCTGAAGTCGATCCAGCAATTGAAGGCTATCAAGGATCCCAAGGCTGTCAAAGCTCTCCAGTTTGCGGCCGAACGAGCGGAAACGCAAACTGCGTTGCACCTGCTTAACACGATTAAGCGATTTCGAACCAAAGAGGCATGTATGGCGCTTGCCTCTATCGCTGTTAAGGCCCCAAGCACTGAATTAGGGCAAGAAGCTGCCAGCGCATTAGCTCGCTTTCCCAAAGAGATGTATGTTCCGCCCCTTCTCGATTTCATGTCCACCGAAAAGGACTTACGACGTAAATTGGTAATGGAGCCCAATGGCGACTTGGTATTGCAATTGCTCGAAGTGCGCGAATTGAAGTCGCATGTAGAAACCGCCCAACTAGACAAGGTCCTAAAGATCAACAATGCAAACGCGGCTATATTCGCTGCAAACATGCAACTCGCGAGCAGCTTCCCAAGACCAGCAAATACCGCCTCGACTCTCGTTGCTTCGGAAAATAACGTCGCGAATGCCGTAGCGCAAAATGAAGCGAGGCGCGATGCTGAAGCGCAAGAAGCAAGACTCACTCAAGAGAACGAGAACACTCGCCAAGTTCAGCGAAACGTATGTACTGTCCTGCGAAGTGCAACCGGCGAAAAACTCGATGACACCCCCAGTCAATGGTGGAATTGGTGGGATTTAGAGCAGGAAATCCTCAATATTGGCAACAAAGAAATCCTGAGAAACTATGACCGTAACTATCAGTCCTTGGTTTATGCCGTGAATCCAGAACAGGCACGTGTGTTTGAAGCCACGGGCTCAACGGAAAATCCTGATCCTCAAACTGGCCGACGATGTGAATGCTTGACAGCTGGAACGATGATTCAAACCGAAATGGGAATGCGCCCAATCGAGTCTATCCAAATCGGTGACAATGTCGTCTCCCAAGATGTCGAAACAGGAGAGATTTCACTGAAACCGGTAGTGCGAACTACCCAACGCCCCCCTTCGATTACCTGCAACATTGTGCTCGTAACGGACGAGAAAATCCAATCCACCCTTGGACATTATTGGTGGGTTGTCGGCAAAGGCTGGACCAAAACCAAAGATCTTCAGACCGGCATGTATATTCGAACTGCATCTGGCTCTATTGAAATCGCTAAACTCGAAGATGCGGAAAAAGCGGTTGCCTACAACCTAGCAGTGGCTGATTACCACTCGTACTTTGTGGGCAAAGAACGCCTTCTCTCCTTCGATGCGCGAGAAATTGTACCTACACTCAAAGTCGTTCCCGGACTAGCTGCAAGTCCGCTGTTTAATGATTAACTTGCATTTGTAACCGATTGAAAATTCCTTCGGAGCAAAACTTGGCAAGTTGAATATTACTACATAATAAATGCTTCCTAACCAATGCCCACCTACCATAGCGGTGGAGTGGGCATTGGCTTTTATGAACTTCATTTTCTGAACCTTAAACGGCTACAGCAATGAACAAGAGCTAGTCGCCCAACTTTGTGAATGGTATCAAGGGCCAAATATCCCTCACAAAAGTGGCAACAGCTCCAACTAAATTTCTTTATTTCAAGTCCATATTCGCTATACTTTTACTACCCATCAGAATGACGCCTCTCCATTCTTTGCGCCAGTTCTCATCACGTCTTTTCGTCATTCGGTGTTGTTTGCGGAGAAAAGCTATGAAAGCGTTCTTTCGACTGTCGTTAAGTCTCTCGCTACTTTATCCACTTCCCGGAATTTGCTTCGGTGCCGAAACCACCGAAGACAAAAGCACCTCGGATTCCTCGTCTTTAGCTAAAGTCTTGAAGGCAGAAGCTGAAGGGGAGGCAATTGATCGTTCTGCTGCGCTGCATTCCAAGACCAATTCTGCCGTCAATGCGGCGAGTGAAATCAAGGACAAAACTCTTCGATGGCAAGCTGGCGAAATTGAGGTAAATGGCCATTGGCAAAAACTGTCGCAACTCGAGCCAAACCAACTTCCCAAAGAAATGCAACGCTATCTGGCGGAACGCGGTGACGGGCCACTGGATAAGGATGGCCACCGGCGCGTGGCCAAATGGTGCCTAACGAATAACCTCCCCGACCAAGCAGAAGCACATTGGTACGGAGTCCTAGAAGCCGACAGTAACGACGCAGAAGCGCGTCAGGCTCTAAAGTTCACACAAATTGAAGGCCGCTGGTTCAGTCAGGAAGAAATTGCTGCCACCCAAACAAATGCCCAGGAACAAATTAAGGCCTTGAAGACTTGGCTCCCCAAGATCCGCGATATCGTCGCTGGCATCGAGAGCAGCGACACTGCCAAACGCCTCAAATCGATCCAGCAGTTGAAGGCCATCAAGGATCCCAACGCTGTCAAAGCTCTTCAGTTTGCTGCAGAGCGTTCCGAAGCACAAACCGCATTGCATATGCTTAATGCGATCAAACGCTTCCGCACACCAGACGCCTGTATGGCTTTGGCCTCCATCGCCCTACTGTCGCCGAGTACCGAATTGGGACAAGAAGCGGCCGTGGCGTTGGCGCGATTTCCAAAAGAAATGTACGTTCCAGCCCTACTCGACTTCATGTCTACCGAAAAAGATCTGCGTCGCAATGTGGCGATCCAACCCAACGGTGACTTGGTCTTGCAACTTTTAGAAGTGCGTGAATTGAAGTCGCATGTGGAAACGGCTCAACTCGATAAAGTCCTAAAGATCAACAACGCTTCCCTCGTACTATCAGCACCTAACGTCCGCTTTGCTGGGCGTACCGCCATCGGATTTGACGCGGACTCCGTCACCGCTGCCTCCGAGAACCAAGTCGCCGCCGCCGTGACCCAAAACGAAGCCCAACGCGACGCAGAAATCCAACAGACGCGGCTCGCACAAGAAAATGAAGCTACACGGCAACTACAACGCAATGTGTGCACGGTGCTTCGCAGTGCAACTGGCGAGAAACTCGACGATACGCCGCGACAATGGTGGAACTGGTGGGACCTGGAGCAAGAAATCCTAACGGTCGGCAACAAGGAAATCTTGCGAAACTATGACCGCGACTTCCAATCGCTTGTCTACTCGGTAAACCCTGAGCGAGTTCGCCAATTTCGAGCCTCGGGCTCCAACGAAAATGGAGCAACTCCAGTTGCGTCGGAATCCGTGCCTAGCGAGCGAAGAAACCGCATTCGCCCGAGCTTTGCACGCGTGAACCCAGCTTACCGTATCGATTGTTTGGTAGCCGGGACTTTGATCCAAACAGAGATGGGCTTGCGCCCCATCGAATCAATTCGAATTGGCGATAATGTTGTTTCGCAAGATATCGAATCGGGCAAAATTTCACTGAAGCCTGTCATCCGCACTACCGAGCGACCAATATCGATTACCTGCCATATCGTTCTTGCCAACAACACCAAGATCCAAACGACCCTCGGCCATCATTGGTGGGTCGCCGGCAAAGGCTGGGTAAAGACCAAAGACCTCGAATCGGGCATGCACATTCGCACGGCCTCCTCATCGATGGAAGTTGCTAAACTCGAAGATGCACCTGAATCGGTTACCTACAATATTTCGGTCGCCGATTACCACTCATACTTTGTCGGAGAAGAACGACTCCTATCTTTCGACTCGCGAGAACTCACTCCAACATTCCAAGTAGTTCCGGGCCTAGCACCGAGCCCACTGTTTGATGAATGAGAATGGGCATCGCTCTTGTAGACAAGATTGCCCACACGAATCCACACAAAAGCCCAGGTTACTCCAACAGTAGCCTGGGCTTTTATATGTTACGCCGTCAAGGATGACCCACATGAACGTGGGTTCGGCGGTCACGGCCAAAATCGCAACACTGGCATTCAACACCACCGCTTCAAAAAAACGGCGCAAACAACGAAAAGTTGAGCAACATTTATCGCACTCAATTCTCGAACGTCTTCTGGAATGCAATAAGATTTGCCACGCTCTGTTGTCCTGTTCCTGGTATTGCAAAAAGAATTTCACGAATGCCACCCCCTTCAGCCAATATCGCTTCCTGCGCAGTCACTGAAGCAACGAGGGGATCGCCACCAAAGGCACCACAACCCCAAGCACCCAAAATGAGGTATTCGATTTGCTGATCTTTTGCGATTCGAAGCACATTTTTCCAACGGCGCAAAAACGTCTTCTCAATATCTTCCAACCCACTTGGATTGCTCTTCAAGTACGGCCCGCTATTGGGTGCCGGAGCAGTAATCACGGAAACCAAAAATGGACTGTCAAGTAACGCACCGTGACTTGACGTTCGAAAGAATGGCACTTCTGGCGAGTAAATCGCATAGTCCGTATACAGAAGCGACGTATGCAGCCTATTGACTTCGTAATATTCCATACACTGAAGCAAACAAGGATAGAGTCCTGAGCAACGACAAAGGTCTTCTTCTTGCGCTTTGGCACCGTTGAGGAAACCACCACCTGGATTGCGTGCGGAAGCGAAATTGAGAATCGCCAACTTAGTATGGCTTTTCTTGGACCATTCAAAAGCAGCCTCTTGTGTCGTGCTACTGATAACGGAAATCTCTGGGGAAATGCCGTTGGACTTCGATAGTTCCGCTAGTTTCTGCGGCGTGTAAAGCACGGTCCCACTCACCGCTCGATCTTGGATGTTTCTAATGTCAACAACACGTCCGTTGGTCTCATACGAACGCGCATCGAGGATTGACAATACTTCGTCAGCGATGGACCTCAGTGACATGACATACTCCATAAGCAATAGCTTGGTACTTCAAACCGATACCTAAGTTGTGCGCTACAATACCTTTACGACACGTTTCGATCCAATCGGTTCGACCCGCGTTTTTTCATGGAGCTGACTATTTTTCTAGCTCTTCTTTCCCAATGTCACCAATATCGGAAGCTGTAATCATCAACGACTCGTCTAATTCTCGAGCCCGATCCCGCAAAACACGCAATTCACCAAGATTCACAAATCTTGCATCACGAACATTTCGATCTTTCGCTAAACCAAGGTACTAATTCCGAACGGGCTTCAAGCCAATAACTAGCGTTTCCCAACAACGCAGATGCGCTGCTAACAAGGCGATTCCACTTCCCGATTCGCCCGCACCGCGGGCTATTGTCACATCGACGATAATGCCGCGACGGTCGCACTGTTCGATCAGCCACTTTAAGCGACGCATGAATTTGGGTCTCGCTCTACCCTCAGAATCCACTGCCGAAACATCTTGATCGAAGTCTTTCCAAGTCGCCCAAACCCGAATTCAATTAAAGCCATGACGTTGGATATCATTCAGATCCGCAAGCCTCTTCTCTTCGGTTGAACCAAGTGCACCTTAATAGCTCACGCCAACCAAAAACTTTGCTTCACCATGGATCGTGAACTGCTGATCTCGAATCCCTAATTGCGTTGTAGCCGCCGCCTGCAAACGGCATGGAACGCAACACATTACAATCGCAACCAATATTCGAATTGCCATAGATGTTACACTCAGGGAGGCTCGAGCTTCATTGTCGGCGTATTCATTCACGCGTGGGACAAACCAACACCGCTGCACACATCCAAAGATCTGATAGTGCAACTACCATGAACGGAAGAGGCTCTTATCGCCCGTACGTTCGTTTGCCCGCGATTCCCGGTAAGGGCCCTCACAAGAAGCTTCACTTCACGCCCCACGACAGAATATGTTACCCTCATCCGTGTGCGGCCTACTTGAAAAATCATCCTGTGTTCAATTCGATGATAGTCACTAATATTGAACCAACTCAACGACTACCAAACAAACAGCCGGCGACTCAACTCAACCGTAAGTTAGATCAAGGGCCACTGATAGGCGCGGCGCAACGTCTCGCGAATTGTCTCAGTGAACTGCTTCAGTGGAAACGGCTTGGCCATCACCTCGACGGTTGGAATCGAGCGAGCCGTAGTAACGATTTGGTCGTCCAACTTGGCCGACATCAAAATACAGGGGAGCGAATCAAACCACTGGCGGACCAATAAGATCGTGTCGAGGCCGCTGAGGCGTGGCATGTGCATATCGAGAACCATAAGATGGAACGTTTGTGCACGCACCAACTCGACAGCTTGGTCACCGTCAGATGCCAAGGTGACAGAAAAACCTTTTCGCTCCAACGCTTCTCCCAGCGTTTCGCGAAAAGCTTGATCATCATCGGTTATCAATAATTGCGGCTCGATACCCATCGCACCACACTCCACCCATCACGCCAAGCCAAATCTTGGAAAACTAGCACTAAAAGAAACTAGTCCGAAAAACGGCCCACAAAACTCCCCTTAATGGCAGCCTACCACTTGTATCTGCTACAGGGCCGCAAACTCCATTCCGAATACTATTATCCTTGCAAATTTTTCTGAAAAAATCAAATATTCCTAAAAAGAGGCCCACTCCACGCCCAAAAACCACCCTTTTGGCTAAGCTTTAAATTTTTCCGACTGCCACAATTTCCCAAATTGCGGCACAATTCGCCAGTTTCGCAAGATAGTTAATTGAGTAGGTCCGCTCGCGAGCCAATTAAGTCTTGCAGGGTTGGCTGCCGATCATTAAACTCTTGCGTTTTCCGAAGAAATCGCTGCGACGTCTCGCGGCGCGAATGGGTTTAGGAGTATTAGCTGTGATCGTCGGTCATAAAACAACCACCATGGCCAAGCCAGGTCAGGTTGAGCAAAAGTGGTACGTTGTGGACGCGAACAACAAGGTTCTAGGTCGTTTGGCAACCGAAATTGCCACCATCTTGATGGGCAAGCACCGAGCCGAGTACACGCCACACGTTGATACCGGCGAATTCGTGGTCGTGATCAACGCGGACAAGGTTGTGATGACCGGTCGCAAGTTTGAGAAACGCCACCTGACTTGGTTCACCGGCTACACTCGTCAACGCCTCGAAAGCTACGGCGATCGCCTCGAACGCAAGCCAACCGACGTTCTTTACTTCGCCGTAAAGCGTATGCTTCCTAAGAGCAAACTCGGAAAAGATATGCTCGACAAGCTCAAGCTCTATGCGGGCACCGAGCACCCACACCAAGCTCAACAGCCAACCCCAATTGATCTTGGCTAATTGAACTTAGCGACTTCAACACACACCTAACATCGTCAACAGTATAAGAATTGAGAGACGGCGAATAATATGGTTCTCGCAAAGGTAGACAAAGTTAGCGGCGAGGCATTGGGAACTGGCCGACGCAAGACCGCAGTGGCTCGAGTTCGCGTTAAAGCAGGCTCGGGCAAGATCATTGTAAACGACAAGCCTTTGGACGTTTACTTCCCAGACGAAATGCAACGCCGTCAAGTCACCCAGACCTTGGAAGCTTGCGGCAAACTTGATTCAGTAGACGTTGAAGTACGCGTAAATGGCGGTGGCCAAAATGGTCAAGCCGGCGCCATCCGCATGGGCCTCGCTCGTGCACTGTGCGGCTTGGATAGCGAAAACTTCCCTGCCCTTCGCGACGGAAGCTTCCTCACTCGCGATTCGCGCATGAAGGAACGCAAGAAGTACGGTCTCCGCGGTGCTCGCCGTGGTACCCAGTTCTCCAAGCGTTAATCGAACTTCGCAAGTGCACCTTCGGGTTGCACCTCAGATTATACAACAAGGCTCGCTTCGGCGAGCTTTGTTCGTTTTATGGAAGGATATTGCCAACACTCCAGCGCCCCTTCCAAGTCGTTAGCTCCCTAAGAAGTGAGCGAAATAGCTTCCTCGGCAACCAACCAAACCACTTCATTCACCTCGCAATAAAACGTCTGAGTCGCTTCAGATACATATCCGGCTGTGATCGGGACATCGACTTTTCGCCCCAAACGATTAAACAGATTTCCAGCCTGCTGCCTGGCTCGCAACTGATCTAACTCCTCGCCGGTTGCCTTACGCATGGGGAGCTGGCTGTCGGGACACTGCATGAGTTTCTCGATGGTCATCATTGGTTTTCCGAAGCAGAACGTTCCCTTTGGTACAGCGACCAGATTCCTTCACGGACGGATCGTTCAAATATAACAGCTGCCGAATCCTTTCACACGTTCATCCGGATGAACGGATGGATTTTTTTAGCGCAACCGATTCCGCAAATGTCGTTTCCTGGCTACAATCTCGTTTTTCCATTACGACACCATCTCCACATGTAGATGTTTGTTTAGTCCATTTTCTCTATCCCTTTCTGAGGTGATTCGGTGGCTTCCGGCAGTTTCTTATTTACGAGTGAATCGGTCAGCATGGGGCATCCTGACAAGTTGGCTGACCAAATTTCCGACGGCGTTTTGGATGCCATCTTCGCCCAAGACCCGATGAGTCGCGTCGCTTGCGAAACGATGGTAACCACAGGCATTGCGATTGTGGCTGGCGAAATCACCACCAACGCGATCGTTGACTACCAGACAGTGGTTCGCCAAGTGATTAACGAAGTCGGTTACACCGATGACCGTTGGGGCATTTGCGGCGACACCTGCGCCGTGATGGTTGCGATCGATAAGCAAAGCCCAGACATCGCTGTCGGTGTCAACAACGACGAGAAAGCGGGCAAAGATATCGGTGCTGGTGACCAAGGCTTGATGTTCGGCTACGCTTGCAACGAAACGCCCGAATTGATGCCTCTTCCCATCGCCCTTTCGCATCGCATTACCAACCGACTCACAGAAGCTCGCCAAAACAAAGAAGTCAATTGGCTTCGCCCTGACAGCAAGAGCCAAGTCACTGTTGAGTATGTAGATAACAAACCGGTTCGCATCGACACCGTTGTTGTTTCCACCCAACATAATGAAGATGTTTCGCAAGAAGAGATTCGCGATTTCGTCATCAACAAAGTCATCCTCCCTTCCCTCCCACCTGAGTTGATCAAAGGCAACATCACCTATCACATCAACCCAACAGGTCGATTCGTGATCGGTGGGCCACACGGCGACTGCGGTCTGACCGGACGCAAGATCATCGTTGACACCTACGGCGGTTGGGGACGACATGGTGGTGGTGCATTCAGCGGCAAAGATCCAACCAAGGTAGACCGCAGTGCGGCTTACATGGCTCGTCACGTTGCCAAGAACATCGTTGCTGCTGGCCTAGCGGATCGTTGCGAAGTTCAACTCGCATATGCCATCGGTGTGAGTGAACCAGTTAGCGTTCACGTCGATACTCAAGGCACAGGCAAGATCGCTGATGAAAAGATTCGCGACATCGTTCGCAAGGTCTTCAAGCTCACTCCGCGCGGCATCATCGAGTACCTAAACCTCCGACGCCCCATCTATCGCAAGACGGCAGCCGGCGGCCACTTCGGTCGAAACGATGCGGACTTCACATGGGAATCCACCAGCAAAGCGGCTGAAATCAAGAAAGCAGCTGGACTGTAATCTCGGTTCGGCCCATCCGCAGAGAGTTGGCACTATGCTTTCTTTGCGGACTCACTTTTGCCATACTGAAAACACCTCGAAGCAACTTCGAGGTGTTTTTTTGTTGCTGCATGACTGTCCAGCTTGAGAAGTAGGTGTTGTTATGAATCTAAACCCTCCTAATGCAACACCAACTGCCGAGCAAAAGACAGTCAATTTGACGCTTAGCCTCTCCTGGGTCTTGGTCTGCGCGACGCTGCTGGTGTTCATCAGCCTCAATGAAGAGTCGCCGTCGGTAAACACTTCGCATCCGTTGATTTTTTTGTTTGCTTTACCCGCACTCTATGGCATTTATGTTTGGCGTCGCCTTTCAATGAACGAAGCGCTGCTGCAGAAATGCGCCCCTGCTACAAGCACCGCACAGAAAGCCGTAGCTTTACCTGAGCTGCCATTCTCTTTCTTAGAAGGTTTAACGCCTGTTTCAAAATTGACCTGGCTGGCACAAGGCCTTGCTTCGACATGCTTGGTGTTAATCACCTTGGCAACTCTTCGACCACTCTTGTTAGCCAGCCTGATTGCCATTGGCTTGGTGTTCATCGAAGTCCATATGCTGTTGTGCTATTGGATGAGTGTTACGAATCGCGCTTCTCATTCGTCGACACCACATCCTCTTCCAACGGAGCCAGCCACTGCACGCATCGACGAAACCACTCCGACTACCGAGACTCGGTACCAAGTGGAATCACAGCGACTGTCTTCGCGATCCGCTTCGACCATCCTTACTTCAGAATCGCAAGCACCGACTACCGAGCAAGACGATTCCATCCCTGAGCCAACCACTTCACAAGACGATAACTATCAGAACTTGATGGCGCTCCGCGAACAAATTGAAGCAGGCGAATCGAGCGACACAAAAGTAGAAACGAGCAGCCTAGCGTCCCAAGAGACTGCTCGTCAAACGGTCCGTGATTTTCGGAATGCGGCTGGCTATGGAACGATATCAGGCGAGATCTCGGTGGCGATCCCAGCCGAAAACAATTTAGTCATTATTACTCTCGCCTTTATGCCACCCTTTCCCAATTCCCCTGAACTATTGGCCGACTGCGAAGACGAACGCGTTGATTCAGTTCGGGTTTTGCAATGCCAAGCGTTGGGGGCCAAGATAGAAATCAAATTCCACTCCGAGGCTGTAACGGCCGACTCGGAAGACGTCATGCTGTTGTGGGAAGCAATGTTGGAGAGACCCTAATTCTCTGCTCCATCGTTACATTTTGACCATAGAAAATCAGTTTTTGGCGAAGCAATTCATGGCTCGTTTAGCTCGTGCTGATTTGCGTGGTAGGCTTGGACGTTGAAATCTCATGGCATTGATGCAGCCGTTACAATCCAAACCTTTGTAACAATCCGCTGCTCAGGTTTAGGTGACTCCTAAACATCGCCCCATCCAGCCTTCCTCGAAAGATGAGTCGCCATGTCCGAGCCCGTGTTGCCTGATGCGTTGCGTATCGAATTAGGTCGGTACGATCAGCTACAACTCATTGCGTTTTGGGACTCGCTCTCGTCAGTCGAAAAACACCACTTGCTGGAACAACTACAGCAAATTGACTTTGTCGAAATGCAGCGTTTAGCGACCGGGGCGGACTATGCTCCGAATTGGGCCGAGTTAGCGGCGAAGGCAGCACCACCACCCGCGATTCGTTTGCACGACTCCACAGCAGCGATCAGTGCGGCCGCGGCCCGCGCGGCAGGTGAAGAGGCTCTCAGAAGCGGACGTGTTGCCATGATCTTGGCAGCGGGAGGGCAGGGGACACGCCTCGGATTCGATCATCCTAAGGGGCTCTTTCCTATCGCCCCCTTGAGCAACCGCACGCTTTTTGAAATGCACGTCGATCGCTTGCGGGCGGTGGGTAAACGTTATGGTGTGAAAATACCTTTGTTTATCATGACCAGTCCAGCCACAGATCACGAAACACGCGAGTTCTTTCTACGCCATCATCATCTCGGTTTAAGCCAAGATGAGCTTACGATTTTCTGCCAAGGCTCTATGCCAGCCGTAGACTCAGTCACGGGCAAGATCCTGTTAGCCAGTCAGTCAGAAATCGCCTTGAGCCCAGATGGCCATGGCGGACTGCTGTCGGCCTTGAATAAACATGGCCTTCTCCATCAGGCCTCCCATCAAGGCATCGACTATTTCTTTTACGCCCAAGTCGATAATCCATTGGTTCCGGTCGCCGATCCTGAATTAATGGGATATCACATTTTGGCCCGTAGCGAAATGACGACCCAAGTCGTGCAAAAGCGATTCGCTTTGGAAAAAGTGGGAAACGTTGTATCCATCGATGGCAAAGTTCAGATCATCGAATACAGCGACCTACCTCCTGCATTTGCCGAACAACTTAACGCCGATGGATCACTCAAATTGTGGGCCGGCAATATTGCCGTTCATGTATTTGACGTTGCCTTCCTGCGTCGAGTTGTGCAACACGCGCATGGGCTCCCCTTCCACCGCGCCAAGAAACCTGTTCCGCACATCGATGCACTGGGCCACCTGATCCAACCATCCACTGCCAACGCCATCAAGTTTGAGCGTTTCATTTTTGATTTATTGCCACTTGCCAATAAAGCGATTGTGGTCGAGGGGGACGCTCGCGAAGTTTTTGCTCCTGTCAAAAACGCGAACGGAGCACCAACAGATACGCCCGCCGCCACACAATCCGCCTTGATCGCACTGCATGGCGAATGGCTTAAGTCGGCTGGATGCACCATTGCGCCGGGCATAAAGGTAGAAATCCATCCCGCCTGGGCTCTCGACGCAACAGAAGTACAGGGACGCGTCGAAAAACCGCTGCACATTTCCAGCGACACCTATTTCGCTTGATACGCGAGATTTATGCTTGAAGTGCGGAGGATTTGCTAAGAATAATGCCGACCTACGTAGAGGAATCGGTGATTCTTTAGAGTAGATTAGTGTACTAGGTTTGTCTGAGACTCGTTTTACTGATTGATCGTTGTTGATTTTTAGCTGGTCAACTTTGGTAAGGATATTTTCGGAATGCTGCACGCAGTAATCATGGCGGGTGGTTCTGGTACACGCTTCTGGCCTGCAAGTCGTCAATTGAAACCCAAGCAATTGTTGGCAATGGTTGGCAACCGAACGATGCTTCAAACCACATTCGATCGCTTGGGTGGATTAATATCGAGCGAGCATGTGCTGGTTTTGACGAACCATCAATTGGTGGACGAAATCCGCATTCAACTCCCCGATATTCCGGCTGAACATATCGTCGGCGAACCCTGCAAACGCGATACAGCACCCTGTATCGGGATTGCCGCCTCGTTGGTGACCGCAGCAGATCCAGAAGGCATCATGGTGGTCATGCCATCGGACCACGTAATTGAGACAAAACCCGATTTCCAAAATGCGCTGCGAGCTGCTCAAAAGTTAATTGAAGAAAAGCCTTCGCGCATCATTACCTTCGGTATCCGACCAAGCTACCCAGCCGAATCCTTTGGCTACATCCAACGCGGTACGGAAGTCGGACAAGGAGTGTATGAAGTTAGCCGGTTCCGTGAAAAACCGAATTTGCAAACCGCACAAGAATATGTTGCCTCCGGCGAGTTCTACTGGAATAGTGGCATCTTTGTTTGGAAGGCCCAAACAATTCTGGACGCACTAAAGTCCTTCGAACCTGAGATGTATTCGCATATAGCCAAGATTGGTGAATCGATTGGAACCACACAATTCCCATCGGTGTTTGCCCAGGAGTTCCAAAAGATCCAAGGCAAGTCAATCGACTATGCCGTGATGGAACGTTATAGCGATGTTCTCGTAATGCAAGCTCCTTTTGCATGGGATGATGTGGGGAGTTGGCAATCGCTGGCACGCTTGGGCGCATCTGATAATGAAGGCAACACGGCTCAAGGTAAGTTCCTCAATATCGATTCCCGAGACATGATCATCCGCAGCGAAGGCGAACATCTGATCGTGACGATCGGCATGAACGAGACCATTGTCGTTCACACGCCCGATGCCACTTTGGTTGCTCCCAAAAACCAGGAAGAACGTGTTCGCGAAGTCGTGAAACGACTCGAAGCAGCCGGTATGATTCGTTACCTTTAATCCGATGAAGCCCAAAGCATCTCGCTCGCACCCTTCTTCACCGATCCAACAAGGTCCGAACGTGTTGAAGTTCGAATCCGAAGAATTACCGCGCGAGGGACGACTTGTTGCTATCGATCTTGGTACCGTGCGTGTTGGCATTGCGATTTGCGATCCAAGCCAAACATGGACGAGCCCATACGAAACGTGGCATCGACAAGCTGGCAAAGAAGAGAAGTACTTTCGCGAATTGATCCAACGCGAAAGAGTAGCGGGGTTTGTCGTCGGCTTACCTCTCCACAACGATGGCAAGGAAAGTCAGATTTCCGTTGCCTCACGAGAATTTGCTGCGTGGCTCAAGAATACTTTTGAGCTGCCTGTGGCTCTATTTGATGAGCGGTTTAGTTCGGCCCAGGCCTCGGCTTTGCTGGACCAGATGGAACTGACTCAAAAGAAACGTAAGGAACGACTCGATCAGTTAGCCGCCCATATTATTCTCGAAGCCTACCTGGAATCGAGCCGGCAAGCCAAAACACCACCTTTGGCGATCGATGACAACCAGAATCATTTGTAAAACGCCACTTACGGGGGAAACGTACCCACGAAACAAGCAAATTATTGGCTAAAATTCGCGACAATCGAAGTCGAAGGAGCGAAACTCGCGGAACTTTCTGTGGTTGGCGTGCATCTCAATGGCAGCAAACCAAATGTCCATCCGATAATTGGGACCAAGACGAGACTCCGTTCCTCCGGTTGTATAGGATATTTGGGGCGGTTGGTTAGACCTGGTGTTTTTTGTATTCTGGGCAGAGCCGCATGATCGCGGCCTACAAGGTGTTTTCGTGACCGACGAGCAACTAGACGAGCTGATTAGCTGCTACCTGGATGGGGAGCTAAGCCAGCAGGAATCGCAACTACTGGAGTCTCGACTCCAAAGCGATCCTGAAGCGGCTCGGCGGCTTCGTATCATGAAAGAGGCCCGCAAGGCTCTGCTCGAAACGCAATCCTACCGCTTGCCAGACAATTTTGCCGCACGCGTGTTGCTGGCCGCTCAGAAAGAAGCCGAGAGACTTGATCTCCCTGCTGATCATCCGATCCGCTTAGCAGAATCGTCTCAGCGATCCGAAAAATCGGTCCAAGAAATTGCCGCCGTCACCTTGGCGACCTCACCTGCGAATTCGACGCCTGTATCATCCAAGAAATCAAATCCATGGTCCTGGGCTTATGCGGCAGCGGCAGCTGCAGTGCTTATGGGCGGCGTGATATGGTGGCAATCGCAAGACGCAACCAACAATCCATCAACCGATCAATTGGCTCAAGACGCCCCAGCCGCGAAGCAAGAGCCTGTTACTGTTCCGAATACTATCTCACCACCACAACCACACGTTACGTTGCCCGAGGGCGATAGCCGTTTGGCCACCAATGGTGATAACAACAGCAGTAATGCCCAACCTCTAGAAAACAAAACCGACACCAAGCCATCTGAGAATAAATCAGATATCGCAACGATCGCTAACAACGATTCAACTTCTGATAACACTGCCGCAAAACCAGATTCAGTAACACCTCCTACGCCGCTCGCAAGCGATGCCGAGATGTTGAAGAACTTGGCCAGCGATGGCGGTGGCAATGTGGAGACCATGAACGTTTTAATGGTGATCGATATCACCATGACAAAAGAAGCTTGGGAGAGCCAAGCGTTTTCTAAAATCGTTAATGAGTACGGCATCCGTTACGACCGTCCTATCGTGGCTGACGAGTCCTTGAACAAGGCTCTTGAAAATAGCAAGTTGGTTGCGAAAGCTGGCACTGATGCCACACCTGTCGAACCTGTTGCCAACGCCAATTCAGGTGATGTGCAACTGGTTTTCGTGCAAGCTCGTGCTGCTCGCATCGACAACGCCATCAAAGATATCTTTGAACGCATTGATGAATTCCCAAGCCTCTACTTCGACTTGAGCATGGATGGCCCATGCCAAGATGTCGTCAACCGAATGGAAGCTTTCTCACCTTTTGAAAACGATGGTGAAGAAGTTTTTGGAATCGCTACAGCCGTTCAAAATGGCAATGCCAACAATGCGAATGTGTTTGCTGGTGCTCAGCCGCGTGGTAATGCGGTTCCATTGGCTACTCGTCAAAACAAACAGAAGCCATTGGCAGACGAGCCTGTCTCGATGAATCCCGTCTCTACGGTGCTGTTCATTCTTCGCAAGCCCGAAGGGGCTGAAGGTCGCCCATAGAATGGTGGCGATCTCTCAACGTAATTCGCTCAGGGGCTGAGTCGCCGCCTGAGCGAATCGACGTTTTCACTCCCTCCCGCAATCGAATTTAACGCGGGAGCAAATCATTATTGTCGTAGATGATTATTTCTCAGCCTTTTCTACACCCAGCGCTTCCAATTTTGCGGCTAGGTCCTGGCCGTGCGATGCGGTCTTCACGGCATCATCGATAGCCAAAATCTTTCCATCTTTGCCGACGATGAAAGTCACACGATTCGCAGTCGGATTGGCACCTACTTTTGCAATCCCAAACTTCTTCGCTACGCTGCCATCTGGATCGCTCAGAATGGGATAATCCAACTCCAAGGATTTAGCAAAGTCCTTGTTCTTGCTCACCGGATCGCAACTGGCTGTGAAATATGCCACATTGAATTTGCGAAGTGCTTCTCCATGCTCTTTCATCGATTGGCATTCTTTGGTGCAACCACCCGTAAATGCGCGAGGGTACCAAGCAATGATAAATGCTTTTTTACCCACCAAATCCTTGAGGCTGTATTTGGTACCATCGGTACCTTCCATTTCAAAGTCAGGGCACTCTGCCCCAACCTTAAGCCCGTCGGCGGCCTGACCTATTGCCAGCGTCTGCAAAACGAAACCCAGCGCCAAAACCCCAGACAAAACAAAAGTGGCGAGCTTCATACAAAATCTCCAATGAAGAATCATGACCTGTGCATCACGAAAAATGTGCGGTGAACATTATAGTGTACTTTTCTTGGAATGTCACAGTTCGCGGTTCGGCGCCTCCCAGTTTGGTCTCAGTTTGCTAAACTTCACACTCTTTCCCCTGTTGCTCCTAGCACCGTTTGTATTCGAAAGCTTGCTTCAACCATGTTCGAGCTGACATTCGAAGATTGGTGTTATCTTTTGATAGGGGCCTTTGGCATTGGTGTCGCCAAAAGTGGGCTCTCTGGCGTTAGCATGGTCCATGTGATCGTGTTTGCTTGGGTATTTGGGGCACGCCTATCGACCGGCGTTCTGCTACCTTTGCTGATCATTGGCGACTTATGCGCAGTGTATTTGGTGGGTAAGGATGTGCTCTGGAATTACGTCCGGAAGCTGTTACCACCCGCATTAATTGGAGTGGTTATTGGGTGGTGGCTTCTTTCTTGGTTGGATGAACGCACTTTCAAGCCATTGATTGGACTCGTTATTGTGGCTCTCACTTGCGGTCAACTGTTCCGGATGTGGCGTCCTGATTTGATGGAAAAAGTTCCCAATTCAGTTTGGTTCGCTTGGTTCATGGGCATCACGACCGGGATCACGACGATGCTGGCGAACGCAGCTGGTCCGATTGTCGCCCTCTTTCTGCTCGCGATTGCTTTGCCCAAGATGCAATTGGTTGCCACAAGTGCTTGGTTCTTTCTGATCTTGAATATCAGCAAAGTACCTTTCAGTCTCAACCTCGGCCTAATCGATCAGCGAACCTTGACACTTAATTTACTTTTGGCGCCAGTGGTTATTTGCGGCCTTCTCTTCGGTCGCTGGATCATCAAGAAGATCCCCCAGAAACTCTTTGACTCGCTTATCTTAGCGTTTACTGCTGTTGCCGCGATTCGTTTGATCGTGGCAGGATTTCAAAGCGAAACCTAAAGTGGTCGGTGAGGTATAACACACCTTAGAAAGTTGTCGGGTAAATGACGATTTCGATGCGACGATTTTCTGCTCTTCCAATTGCAGATTGATTGCTCGCGCGTGGATGATTGGTACCATGACCGATCGTGAATAGTTGGTTAGGAGCCAACTGATTCCGTTTGGTCAGGTAGTCGACCACTTGCATCGCTTGAGCTGTCGAAAGCTGTAAGGGCGAACTGAAATTCCCGCCATACAAGGGTCCGTCGTCCGCATGTCCTTCAATCCCAACGCGTTGCTTCGGATACATTTTGGAAATCGTATTGGCGACGGGATCTAAGATGTTGCTCGCACTTCCATTAAGTTGATCAGTGCCTGAAGCAAAAATCTGATCGGCGGGAATGCGGATTCGAATGGTATCTCCATCCACTTCTGTCGTTGCACCAGGAATCTGAATCGATCCCGCTTGCCGTGCCATCGAACTATTCGCCGTCAACGTTGCACCACTTTGGGTCGTACTCGAAGCTTGAATGCCGCGTGGTTGATTGGGTAGCGGCGCCGAAGCGACGCGAGACGCATCTTGTTTTGAACTTTGAACCTGAGCCGTCATGTCGCCCAGTTGTTTTTGCAACAATGCAGCCCGCTCTTTGTAGAGATCACCTTGCTGTTGAACTTGAGCCAACTGAGCAGTCAGCATGCGATTGTTGTCATCAAGCGCCCGCACTCGCCGTTCTAAATCCGCCAGTTCAGTCGAAGTCGGTACTGCGGCAGTCCCCGCAGCGGCTGTTGCCCCTTGTGAGCTGGAACCTAGAGTATTGAAACCTAGCGGCTGTGGCTGCGCAAACGGATTGCTGTTACAACCTGCGACCAAAAGCAGGCCGCATTGAAGAAAGCAACATAGAGCCGCCATGCTGCAATGTCGACACAGCATCATGAATTCGTCTCCACTTCTGTAGGCGCGTAAACCGACGAAGTGGGACAGTAGACATTGATGCCAGCGACGACAAGGTCAATCTAGTTCTAGGCCAATCTCAGCCGACGATTGCTATCAATGAGAGGCAGAAACACCGTACTGAAGATGCCAATACCTAGCAATTTCTTTGGCTCCACTAATGAACATCCGCCCGTTAGATTGTGCCACGACCATATCATGAGGGGGAATCGAATGGTTGTTCAGGACCAACACCGGACAGCCTTGATGTTGTTCGCCGATCGCATCGACAACGGCTTTCCGTGGACGCATGAAATCAACGTACTGAATATCAAGATGATGACGCAGTGCGGGAAAGTAGCTCAATACTCCCTCGATCATCGCGCAATCGGGACAATAGAAACATCGTTGATCGGCCCCATCCTTGAAATCACTTTTCAAGAGGAAAAGCGTATCTCGACTCATCGTTCAACTCCTTTGAATTTCTGCCAATCTATAAATACATCCCGATATAGCCACCCGATTCATCTACAGATTTTTCAAGGGCAGCCAAACGCGCTCGGACTTTCTCAAGATCCCCAGCCGCGATATAGCGATCGAATTCAACAAGAACGGCCCGATGCACCGACTCGGCTAACCAGGCCACCACTTGTTGGTTGAGCCAGCTGCAATTTTCTTCTCGTAGCTCGACCAACAAGTCAGAACGAATCGATTTGCAATCTTGTGCATCGGTAAACAGAGTTCCTTCAAAGGCGAAGCAGACCACGCCTAACGAAGGATCGTTGGTGAGATGAAATTTACAGAGAGCATTGTGCAAATAATAGGTATTGTGTGTCCCATGAGCGGCAACCGCGAGCTGCATTCGAGCAAACTTCTCTTCCAATTTGGGCGACGCATCTTCAGGCGCGCGCAAATGGATGGCATTCCGCAGAGGCAAACAATCAAATGTGATTTCAACCCAACGATCCATCGTTTCGGATTCCTATTCTCTAACTAACGCAACACAGCTTGCAACCAACCTTGTTCCATCTTGAGGTCAGATAAGCGAAGCTCGGGTAGATTGGGGAAACGTTTCTTAAGATCACCTGCCATGGCGGACGATTCAGCGTCTGCAGGTTTATCGAGCAGTTTTTCGCGGAAGAGTTTGTCAAACTTACCCTTCAAGAAAGCTTGCAGAGTGACAGCCCGAGTGCCGCGTGCTTGTCGTCCCACTAAATCGATGCGAACATCACCTTGTCGCACCAATTCTGTTCGGCCATCAACAGTATTGGGAGCATAAACTGCTTTGACCGTAAGCGATTGGTCCAAGGCCTGATCTCCGCGTTCCATACGAGTCAAGCGAACCGTTATTTCGACTTGACCATTGCGCAAATCCATTTCTACAGGGTGGAAATTGGCGAGAGTGATCGACCAAGGACGTTCATCTTCTTGATTCAGCATTTCTTCCGGAACTTTACCGAAGATCTGCTTGGCCAAGTCAGGCAATTCTTCGCTACGGATAACCCGACCACCGAGGATCGAATCACCATAATTCATCACCACCGATTGATGCACGCGAACGACCAAATCACCCTCAACAACGGGAATTGGACATGCTTGAGGAGCCGATAATTGGTACGGACGCCCATGGTCCAAAAGCAGATTCAGCTCACTGTCGGTCGTGCTGCTTTGAGCAGCGGGAGCGGTCAGAGCCATGCGTTGCAAAAACAACTTGGCGTTTCCACCCGCTTGAGAGAGCTGCTCATCGGTTTGCTGCCGGAATTGATCGCCGACCCGTTTTTGTAAACGTTCTTCAGCAATGCAGTCAGCTTGTGACTTTGACTTGGCAGCCTTTTTATTTGCGATATTTCGAACCAAATTCGAACGATGCGATATCGAATCGATAACGCTACAGAAATCGCTTTCGACGCAAACCGGTCCTGTGCTTACCGCCACGCTCTCTTCGGCCGATGGAATGAGCGAGAAAGATCGCGACACTTGCACATCGGCAAAGCCTCGTGAATCGATTCGTACGCCGCGGTTGTACCCTACGTTGTCACTGGATACTTTGCCCGTCATCAACAACTGCAATTGGGCATTATGAGCGTTGGGAATAAAGCAGCCTTCCAAAGTTCCATCAATGGTGGCACAGCCGGTCATGTTGGTACCTAAGATCACTTCATGCACAGGATTCGTTTGGTGAACCGGGCGACTGATCGCTTTGCTTGCCAGCGATTCCTTAACCATGATTTGCATGTTGGGGTGTGAATATTCTTTGCGAATCAATGACCGTAATTTAGGAGCTTGTCGGCTATCCCAGAGATAACTCAAGAGCAATCCTGTGTCGCGCGAACGTTCGAGCTCTTGCTCAGCGACTGAATGGGTCTGAAGATGTTGGTCGAGTTCTTCAAGTCGACGCGCGAGCAAGGTCATGGTTTGCTCGCTGTTTTTTCCAAATCGCAAAGCGTGAGCCATGGTGGCCAATGCGTCGCGAACATCGGTGAAAGGTCGGGTTTCTAATCCGACATAATTTTGACGGAAGCGTGTTTCAATTTCCGAGTAATCCGAAGCAGTGGCTTCAGGATTGGCAACGATTTCCTTGAGCTTGTCCCAATGCAAAAACTTCATCCACTTCGCACCGTTTTCGCTGTGGGCGGGAATGAGAAAATTCTCCAAGCGTTGCATTGCCGAAGCCAATTTGGCTTGAGCCTCACTGACGCTAGGCAAGGTCGATGAATTCAGTTCCTTGGAACCTTCTTTGAGAACTTCAGTCCAATTAATCGCAGGGCTGGCCTCTTGAGCGTTGGCAGCTTCGGACATCGTCAATGAACTACCCATCATTAACATGACCAATGCCGATTTAAACGCGATTCTTCTCATAGCTGCTCTTTCAATCCGTAGTTGAGTTTCTGGAACAAGTGTTGTGCGAATGGCACCTACGGTCGGTATGCGATTTCGGCGCCCATTCAATTGGGTATAGAAACACTTCCAGCGGTACGGT